>NZ_JBEORW010000042.1:46971-75991 GCF_040302565.1 Streptomyces sp. NPDC097981 | reverse complement strand
CCTCAGAGCTCGAAGGCTCCGGCGTCGAAAGTGCTCACCTACCGGCGGCTACGGAACCGAGCATTCCCCGGTTCCGTAGCTCCCATTAGGCGTCGAGAACCTGGCCCTCGCGCTTCACGACGGGCGGCTCGACCGACCAGGGGAAATTGATCCACTCGTCGGTCTTCTTCCACACGTACTCGCACTTCACGAGCGAGTGGGACTTCTCGTAGATCACGGCGGACCGCACCTCGGCGACGTGGCCCAGGCAGAAGTCGTGGACGAGCTTCAGCGTCTTGCCGGTGTCGGCCACGTCATCGGCGATGAGGACCTTCTTGTCGGTGAAGTCGATCGCCTCGGGCACGGGCGCCAGCATGACCGGCATCTCCAGCGTGGTGCCGACGCCGGTGTAGAACTCCACGTTCACGAGGTGGATGTTCTTGCAGTCGAGCGCGTACGCCAGACCGCCGGCGACGAAGACGCCGCCGCGGGCGATGCTCAGGATGATGTCGGGCTCGTAGCCGTCGTCGGCGATGGTCTGCGCCAGCTCGCGGACGGCGCGCCCGAAGCCCTCGTAGTTCAGGTTCTCGCGTACTTGACTCATGCCTCGTGCCTCACCTGCGTGCGGTGGAAGTTCTGGAAGGAGCGCGAGGCCGTCGGGCCGCGCTGGCCCTGGTACCGCGACCCGTACCGCTCGCTCCCGTACGGGAACTCGGCGGGCGAGCTGAGCCGGAACATGCACAGCTGCCCGATCTTCATGCCCGGCCACAGCTTGATCGGGAGGGTGGCGAGGTTCGACAGTTCGAGCGTGACGTGCCCCGAGAACCCGGGGTCGATGAACCCGGCGGTCGAATGCGTCACCAGCCCCAGGCGGCCCAGGCTGGACTTCCCCTCCAGTCTGGAGGCGATGTCCTCGGGCAGCGAGATGACCTCGTACGTCGAGGCGAGTACGAACTCCCCCGGGTGCAGGATGAAGGCCTCGTCGCCCTCCGGCTCGACCATCCGGGTCAGGTCCGGCTGCTCGGTGGCGGGGTCGATGTGGGCGTAGCGGTGGTTCTCGAACACCCGGAAAAAGCGGTCGAGACGTACATCGATGCTGGAGGGCTGCACCATCGATTCCTCGAACGGGTCGATGCGAACCCGTCCGCTGTCGATCTCGGCCCGGATGTCTTTGTCTGAGAGAAGCACGTCCCGAGGATACGCAGTGCGCGCGGACCACCCCCAATCGGAGCCGCGCCCGCGCGCCCTGCGGTACACCTATCGCTTGACGGACGCCCCGACGGGCACGGCATGCCTCAGCCGCGCACACCGCGGGCACCGCAGAAGCCGTCCGGGCCCGATCCGGCCGGCACCGAGGTGCTGCAGCGGGAACGAAGCGGTACTGAAAACGTGCCCCTCGGCACAACGGACGACGGTGTTCTCCATCGAGTCCCTTTCCCCAACCTGCCGTACTGCGACGAATCGCCACATTAGGGGATGATCGCGACCCGCTCCAGCCGCCACTCCAGCGACCCCCGAGCACCACTGCGCACTGGTACGTTACGCCCCAACTCCCGCTGCCACGAGCCTCGGTGCACCGCACACACGACAACGACCCCGCGGCCGATTCACCGGGGGTCGATCATGGGGTAGAGTGTGCAACGATACCGCTCCAGGCAACTGGAACGCTGTGCGGATGTAGTTTAATGGTAGAACATGAGCTTCCCAAGCTTATAGCGCGGGTTCGATTCCCGTCATCCGCTCTTGAACGAAGGCCCAGGTCATAGACCTGGGCCTTCGTCGTTGTCTAGACCCCTCCGACCTTGCCGTGGCCTCCGCGTGCCCCAACTCGCAGGATTGCCCGGGTCGGAGGACTGCGTCACGACAGTGGCTGCCTGGTGCGAATTCGCGCTCCTAAAGAGGCAGTTGGCGGACGCGTCCGGTCAGGCAGCACCTACCCCCGCACCTGTCGACCGGCCGGCGGGTCCGGGTCCACAGGGAAGAGGGACCGGGCGCCTGTCATCTCCAGAAGACGCTGGAGCTGGGGGCCGGGGGCCGCCAGGCGGATGACGGTGCCAGCCTCTTGGGCTGCGCGGCGCGCGGCGAGGAGTGCGTTCAGCGCTGAGGAGTCGCAAAAGGTGAGGCCGCTGCAGTCGACCGCCACGGGCTTGGCCGCCGAAGCGTGAGCGAGGGCCTCGGAGAGGGCGAGGTGCAAGGCGGGTGCCGTATCGATGTCGATCTCTCCCGTGGGCCTGATCGTGACGGCGTGGTCCAGGATCTCCACGTCGATGCCGTTGCCGCCGGCATCCTGGGGAAGCTGTCCGGCCATGGTGATCACTCCTTGCATCTACGCACGTGCCCCCTCCCGACTCCGGGGTACGGGTCACGTGCTGCGCTGATCGCGGGTGTCCCGGCGGAGCTGGTCGGCGTGTCGGGCCATGGCGTCAAGGCGTTCGGCGAGCTCGGCGTCCTCGGGCCGCAGGTGGGCGCGGGTGCCGGTCAGGGGGCCGACGAGGCGGGCGGTGTCGTTGTGGGCGAGGGCCTGGTTCAGGTCGCCGATGGCGCCCTCGGCGTCGTCGGCGAGGCCAGCGAGGGCGGTGATCTGGCCGGCGAGTCGGCGCAGGTCGGCGGCGTTGTCGCGGGCCCAGGCGTCCACGCTGCGGTTGGCGGCGCGGGTGTCCCGGGTGGCCTGGACGCGTTCCTCACCCGTGCTTCCGGCCTTCCCCGGCCGCAGCCGCAGGTAGCGGCGCTCGGCGGCCTGGCGGCTGGCGACTCCGAGGGGGCCGGCGAGGTCGGCCCAGCTGGCGCCCTCGCTGCGGGCGGTTTCGATCAGGCCGGTTTCCCAGCCGCCGAGCTGCTCGCGGACCTCGCGCAGCATCAGCAGAGCGGCCAGGGCCGGGTGGGGGCCCGTACCCGGAGCCGACGCCGCTATCGGTGTGCTCGTGGAGGCCTGCTGCGCTTCCGTGATGGCCTGGTTGATGGTCTCCAGCGCCGCAGCGGCGGCCAGGAAGGTAACGGGTGCGGTCGGCTCTGCGGCCTCGTGCATGACGGTCTCCGTGGTCTGTCATCCTCCAGATGACTTCCTGCTTGTCATCGTTTCGATGACATGTTACAACAGGAGCACGTTGAAGCGCATTGGCAGTTCCTGCCTGAACCAACTGGAGGTGTTTCGCGATGTTGATGCGCACCGACCCGTTCCGCGAGATGGACCGGATCATCCAGCAGCTTTCGGGTGCGTCAGGCACATGGTCGAAGCCGTCCGTGATGCCGATGGACGCCTACCGCCAGGGCGACGCGTACGTGATCGCCTTCGACCTCCCCGGCGTCAGCACCGAGGCGATCGACATCGACGTCGAGCGGAACATGCTGACCGTCAAGGCCGAGCGCCGGCCCGCGGAGAAGTCCGACGGCGTGCAGATGGAGCTCTCCGAGCGGCCCCTCGGTGTCTTCTCCCGCCAGATCATGCTGGCCGACACCCTCGACACCGAGCACATCGAAGCCGACTACGACGCGGGTGTCCTGACCCTGCGGATCCCGATCGCCGAGCGCGCCAAGCCGCGGAAGATCGCGATCGGCGGCGAATCCGGTCGCAAGCAGCTCTCCGGCTGACCGGCCCGGCACCACCCGGCACCAGCAGCGGAGGGCGGGGAACCCGATCCCCCTCCGGCACCCCGTCCTCCGCACCCTCTTCTTCCTTTCGCCCCTCCCCTGGAGGTGACGTGAGATGTCGATACGCAGGGAAGCCTTTCTGGAACACGTCCAGGAACGCGGCAAGTACGAGACCCAGGAGGAAGCCGAACGGGCGGCCCGCGTAGTCCTGGCCCTGCTGGGCGCCCACCTGGTCGGAGCCGTGCGAGCGGCACTCGCCGCCCGCCTTCCCGAGACCTACGCCCTGATCCTCCTCAACCCCCTGCAGGCCGCAGAGCCGCTCTCCCCTGAACGCTTCGTACGCGCGACCGCGGCCTGGATCGAGGGCGCCACCGAAAAGACAGCCTTGTGGGACATCGGCGCGGTCCTGTCCACCGTGGCCGCGGCGGCCGGAGACGTCCTCACCCGCGAAACCCTGCTCCAGCTCCCACCCGGCTACGACCTCCTCTTCGGCCACCCCCAGCCCACCTGACCGCCGGCCGAGGACCGACCCCTCGAAGAGAAAGGCAACCGCAGCACCATGTACGACCAGCCTCGAGCGAACCCGGCCCAGCCCGCCATGACGTTCGAGCACATGCTGGAACGCGTGCGCTACGAAGGCGCTTATCCCACCCGCGAACGCGCCGAGGAAGCCGTCCGCACCGTCCTCGCTGCCCTCGGACGGCAGCTCGTCGGGGACGAACGCGTCGACCTCGCACGATGCCTCCCCGTCGAGGCCGCCCTCGCCCTGACCGCTCAGATCCCTGACACCGAACGGCTCACCGGCTGGGCCTTCATCAAGGACATGGCCACCCGGGCCGGCACCAGCCCGGCCATCGCCCGCTGGGGCACCGGCGCCGTCCTCGCCGTCGTGGCACGGCTCACCGGTCCCGACCTCCTCGCCCGGATCCTCCATCAGCTCCCCGATGGCTACGCGCTCCTCTTCGGCCAGGCAGAATTCAGGCAGCAGCCTCAGCACGCTGCCTGATGTCCCCCCGCTCCCCGGAGGTACCCATTGGGTCGCGAGGCCTACCAGTGACGTGCCGCTCGCTCCAAGAAGAAGGACGCACTCCAGCACGGGTGCCCGTTGGAAACCTCCACACGGACGCCGACGGGCGGGGACGACCCAAAGGTCGTCCTCACCCGTCGGCGTGTTGGTCAGGCTTCCCGTGCGAGTCGCGGCCTCGGCTTCGCGCCCGGCGCGTACGGGCTCGTTCCGCGCAGTAGATTCCCAAGCTTATAGCGCGGGTTCGATTCCCGTCATCCGCTCCACGACAAAGCCCCAGGTCACAGACCTGGGGCTTGTTTGCTGTCTAGGCCTCTCGGCCTCCGCGTGCCACAACTGCCTCAACAGGGCGTCAGATTGGACACGCCCTGGTCGCCGCAGGCTCGGAGGTCGCGAAGATGCGGTCCAGCTGGTGGTGGAGTACCGCGATGGCCGACTCCGGATTCCGCTGGCCCACGAGGATGCTGGTGCCCATGGTCGCCGCCATGGCCAGCAGACTGATCGCCTCCATGCGGGCATCGATGCCGGGATCGGCCAGGCCTGCCGCCCGAGCCTGCTCGATGAGACCGGCCAGGGCGTTCTCCGCGGCGTCGGGGTTGTCGATGAACGGCTGGGCGGCCAGCGCCTCGTCGGTCACGGACAGAATCGAATAGGTGCTGTAGACGAGGTGGAAGGTGCGGCTCTCCTCATCGGTCGGGAGAGAGGCCAGCAACAGCGCCTCGACGGTCGCACGCGGGCCCGGATCCGGACCCGCGGCGGCCAGGCGGGCGCCGACGCGTGCGGTGAAGCGGTCGGTCAGGTACTGGAGCCCGTAGAAGAGGAGCTTCTCCTTGGTCTCGAAGTAGTACTGCACGAGCCGCAGTGACACTCCGGCCTCGGCAGCCACGTCGCGCATGCCGACGGCGTGCAGCCCGCGCCGTCCGGCGACACGGATGAGTGCCTCGGCGATCTGGGTGCGCCGTTCCTCGTGGTCCACGCGCTTCGGCATGTGCCGGTGTCTCCGCCCGTCGGTGGTGGGTTCGCGGTCCAGAATCCCCGGACCCTCCTTTATGGTACTGCCGTACCAACATCATGGTACGGTCGTATCACGAAGAACGGATCTTCCCGGAGGTGCCCCGTGCCCGAGAACACGACCCGTGTGCGCCGCGACGTCGGCCGCTACGTCAACGACGAGCTCCGCGACCGCTACTTCGCCGCCGGCGACGTGCTCTACGCGATGGGGGCACCCATCCGCTCCGAGACGGACGTGGAGACCAGCTTCGGCACCACCCACGTCTACCGGTACGGGCCCTCGGACCCCGCCGCCGAGTCCCGGACCCCGATCGTCCTGATCCACGGCGCCGGCTACAGCTCGGCGATGTGGTACCCCAACACCCCCGGGCTCAGCCTCGACCGCCCCGTCTACGCCCTCGACACCCCCGGCGACGCGAACCGCAGCATCCACCGCGAGCCCATGTGGCAGCCCGAGCGCGCCGCCCAGTGGATGGACGAGGCCCTCGACGCGCTCGGCCTCGACCGGGTCCACCTCGTCGGCTCCTCCTACGGCGGCTGGCTGGTGCTCAACCAGGCCCACCGGCGGCCCGGCCGGCTCGCCTCGGTCACCGCCCTCGACCCCGGCGGCCTGGAGAAGGTCGGCCTGCGCTTCTTCGCCTGGGTCTTCGTGAGCCTGTTCGCCACCTTCGCACCGAAGGCACTGCGCCCCCGGCTCGCCAGGTGGCTGGACCAGCCGGTCATCGCCGTACCCGAGATGCGCAAGTGGATCCAGCTCGGCGCCCGCGCGTACCGGATCCGCCGCCCCGCACCGCTGCCGCTGGCCGAGGACGCGCTGCGGTCCATCCGGACCCCGCTCTACGTCATCATGGGCAAGCACAGCCTGCTCGTACACCCCAAGCGGCAGCTGGAACGCGTACCGCGCCTCGTCCCCGGAGCCCGCGCCGAGATCATCACCGCGACCGGCCACGGCCCGCAGATCGACCACCCCGACGTGGTCAACGCCCGGATGCTGTCCTTCATGGAGGACGTCGACTCCCTCGACCCTGCTGCGCTCGGCGCGTAGGGCCCCGGCAGGGCAAAACGGTGCCGGCGGCGCCCTCTCCGTGCCACAACGTGCCGGTAGGGGCGGGGAGCAGGAGCCGTACGGAATGAAGACCAGGTCGACGTCGGTCCATCACCGGTTGCCCTGCTCCGCCGGGCCGCCGAGAAGCCGTAGGCGGTCCCGGCGGCGCCACCGCGGAGCCAGTGGGAGTCCCCCTTCCTACCGCTGCGCCGCTTCCGGCTGCGGGGCCGGTCGGCCGTCGGCGGGCGACGGGGCGACGCCTCGTTGTGGGCGGAGGAGTAGCGCGACGAGGAGTGCTGCGGCTGCCAGGGCAGCGCTGCCGCAGCGCAGCGCCAGGTGCAGGGCGTCGATGAAGGCAGCGTTGACGGCGTCGCGGACGGGGGCGGGGAGGGCGGCGGTGGGGGTGAAGGCGGCCTCGCTGTACTGGCACGTGCGCAACAAGGAGGAGCTGCTCGACCTGCTCACCGACGAGCTCATGGCCGACGCGGAGGCGCCGCCCCGGGAGGGCGACTGGCGAGAACAGCTGCGCGAGTACTGCGTGCGCTACCGCCGGCACCTGCTCGGCAAGCGCGACGCCGCCAAGGTCGTCGCGGGCCGGCTCACCCCGGGCCCGCACCTGCTGCGCCTGATGGAGGACCAGCTCGGCCGCCTGAGGGAGGCCGGCTTCTCCGACGCCGACGCCGCGTGATCAATTACCTGCTCGGCGCGTTCGTCCAGGGCTTCGTGCTCCAGGAGCAGGGGCCCCTCTCGGCGTCCGAGGCCATGGGTGCCGGCCGCCGAGAGGTCGCCACGGCCGCGGGGGAGCAGCTGCGCCGCCTGCCGCAGGAGACCTTCCCCAACCTGGTCGCACTCGCCGACGACCTGACCGACCCGTCCATGGAGGCCCGCTTCTCGTTCGCCCTCGAACGCCTCCTGGACGGACTGTCCACCCTGCTGGAGCAGGGCTCCGGTGTACGAAATGAAGGGACATCCCATGAGTGAGCGCACCTACCGGGTCATCGTCCGCGGCGTGTTCGCCGACCTCGACGACACCCGGCGCACCGAACTCCTTGCGTCCGCTGACGAACACGACATCCTCAAGGCCGCGTTCACCGACGACGGCACCCTCATCTACGACCGAGAGCTGCGCACCTTCTCCTTCCGCTGCGTGGTCCGGCAGGCGGCCGACCGCGAGGACGAGGCTGCGGGGGGCACGGCCCGCGACCGGGCGGCCGCGGCTCTCGCCGAACGCGGCATCGGACACGGCGCGCTGCGTACCCAGGTCACCAGCGTGGACGACATGAAGATCCGCCGGCCCCGCCGAGGCTGATCGCCGGCGCAGTCCGCGCAGGCGGTGTCCTTGAGGGTGGCGCCGGACTGGGTGGAGAGGGTGTGCCCTCCTCAATCCGCCACCCCAGCACTCCATATGGAGCGGGTTCGGTTCCCGTACCCGTTCTTGCGAGAAGGCCCAGGTCAGCGAACTGGGCCTTCTTCGTCGTCCCGGCTCCCACCTCTGATCGACAGGACACCACCCAGTACTGTGAACGCCCGTACGCAGAAATACTCGTACGAACGGCGCGATGGGCGGGGGCTCAGCATGCAGAACGCCGATCTGAACGTCTCCGAGGACGGCCTCACCAGGCTGGCGAACGACCTTGACGAGATGCAGGGCTATCTGGAACGGCAGGTCCGCCGGATGGACGAGGTCGTCGACAAGATCGCCGCGGGCTGGCAGGGACCCACTGCCACCGCGTACCGCTCCCTGCACCGCGGCGTCGCCGAGGACGCCGTGCGCATCCGCCAGGTGGTGATCGTCCTTGAGGCGGCCACGCGCGCCTCGCGCGACGGCTTCACCGAGCAGGAGCTCGAGATCCTGGCCGGGTTCCGGCGGACGCAGGAGAGCGAGGACGTGTCCGCCGCCGCCCGCGCCCTCACCGTGCCCGACCCGGCGCCCGCGCCGGACGCCGGTCCGAAGAGCCGACTTCTGGACATCTGAACCACGGGGGATCAGCACCATGCCGGACGAAGAGCGGATCACCGTCAACTTCGCGACGCTGCAACACCTTTCGGGAGACTTGGAGGAGATCCTCCGCGTCCTCAACGAGAAGCTGGACACGCTGTACGGGCGGGCCACCAAAGCCGTCCTGAGCTGGGACGGCGAGGCCCGTGAGGCCTTCATCGACGAGCTGGACAAGTGGAGCCGCTCCGCCGACGACCTCAAGGCCGCCCAGGCCTGGCTCCACGAGGTCGTGGTCAAGGGGCACCTCAACTACGCCGCGGCCAACAGGTCCGTGCTCCAGGGCTGGGGAGGCGGCGCCTGATGGCCGGTCCCTCTCCCGCGCCCTCACCGGGCGGCAGCGGCACCATCGACGTCAAGCCGACCGACCTCTGGTCGGTCTCCGGACGGGTCGCCGCGCAGCAGGACTTCCTCGTACGCGGTGCCAACAAGCTCTTGGAGGAGCTGGGCAAACACCCAGACGCCGGAGGCGCCGGCACCGAGGCCGAGAAGTTCGCCCAGGCGTACAAGAAGATCGGCGACCGCTGGCTGGAGGTCTGGGGCCGTTCCGTGCTCAGCGTCGGCGGCGTCGCCGTCGGGTTCACCGAGACGGCCAACGCCTACACCAAGGCGGACGCGGCGGCCCATCCCCAGCCGGGGAAGACGGCCGAACAGCGGGCGCGGCCCGCGGTCATCGACTCGGACCCGAAGTTCGGCGCGGTACCCGACATCAAGTGGGGCGACGACGACGGCGGCGACGATTTCCTGCGCGGCCTGATGGAAGGCATCCCCGAGATCGTCCGGGACGTCCTCCAGCCGCTGTGCAAGCACGTGTTCCGGATCGGGAGGGTGGCGGACGTCTACCCCTTCCCGCAGCAGCACTACCTCGACTCCCTGTGCCACAGCTGGATGAACATCTCCGTCACGGGCACGATGGTGGCGGACCAGCTCACCCAGGCCGTCGGCACCATCACCAACCACCAGCAGGCCGACTGGGAAGCCGCCATGCGGACCTTCTGCAGCGCCCTGTGGGGCGCGACGGCCTGGGGACAGCAGCGCGAGGGCTACCAGTGGGCGCAGACCGCCGGCTCCGGCCCGGGCACGCCCCGCCTCCCCACGGGCAGCGAGCCGGTCCTGGCCGTGCTCAAGGACTCTGCCGACAACATCGCGACCATCCTGCACGAGTACGCGGAAGCCGCCGTCGATCTGAACCGCGACGTCGCGAAAGAGCTGCACCGCGCCATGTGGAAGGCCGCCAAGGAGATCCTCGAGGACCTGGAAAAGCCCAAGGACCCCAAGAGCATCATCAGCACCGTGACGAACGTCGTCGGCAAGGGTGTGGGCCTGCTCCTGTCGTTCGACGTCAAGACCGTGCTGAACATCGACACGGCCAAGCTGAACGGGATCGTCGACAAGTACACCGGCATCCTGGGAGGTCTGACCACCCGCATGGAGGCGCTGAAGGGCCCGCTGGACGAGGCGTACCGCAGCGCCCCCAAGTTCGAGGCCGGTGTCGCCCGTGCCCACGGCTTCGGCGCCCGGGCCCTGGAGGAGTTCAAGGACTCGCAGGTCTGGCTGAAGGTCGACGCGAACGGCAACTACGAACTGAACCTCGGCGCCAACGAGTACATGGCGGACGGCCATACGCTGGACAAGCACGTCGGCAAGACGGACGAGCAGCTGGCGCAGCGCCTGCGCGACCAGCAGTCGAACGGCCCGACGCAGGCATGGCCGTACGGCAAGCCGATGCCGAGCGGCTCCTCCGCCTTCCCGAACTACCAGCGGGCCGAGGACCTGACCGAGTACAACCTCAACAACAACAAGGCCGCCATCGAGGCGTGGATCAAGGGGCCGCCGCCGGCGGCCGACGGCGACGTCAAGTCGTTCTACGCGACGGCACCCAACGGCGAGACCAGCGGCCGCAGCGTGAGCAAGCAGCCGGTGGACCCGAACGACCCGCTGTCCGGGTACAAGCAGGGCGGGCTCGATGCCAAGGCGTACGACGTGAACGGCATCGACACGCGCATCAAGTACGACAGCAGCCGCAACCCGCCCTTCACCGTCATGACGTCGATGCCCTCGAAGTCCTAGCGGCCCGCCGAGAAAGGCCAGCACCACATGTCCGTCGACCAGACGTCCTGGGAAGCCGCGGTACGCCACCTCTACGAGGACGCGTACCCGTACGACGCCACGGGCCCGCGCCTCCACGAGGACTGGGTCCTCGACGTCCTCGCCCTGATGGCCCGGGTCCCGGACCCGCGGGGCTGGGCCGGTCTCGACGACGCGGCGCAGGCGCCGGAGCGCGAGGGGTTCCCCACGTACCCCTTCGCCGTCCACCCACCGGAGTACGTCGCGGAGCGTCTCCAGGAGATCGACCGGGACAGCGCCGAGAACCTGCTCCTGGCCCTCACGGACGACAAGTGCACCCTCTCCAACCTGGAGCGCTTCACGGATGGCGAGGAGGAACTGCGGGCCATGGCACGCACGATCCTCGCACGCTACGGGGACGGGGCCGGCTATCACACCAACGTCACAAGGCCGGGCCACGCGCGCGGCACGCTCGACTTCACGTCGTCCGGCTGGGCGTACAGCCCGCTGAGCGTCTACTCGGAGGACTACGGCCTGATCGTCGTCTCGGACACCGAAGTGGGCATGTTCTGGAACTTCTCCGACTACTGAGAGGATGCCCCCGTGCTGACCCGTTCCGCCTCCTATCCCGACCGGGAGACCGCCCAGTGGGCCACCCAGCAGGTGGTGACCGCCAACGAGCAGGCCATCCACCGCTGGCTCGCCCAGAACACCCGGGCCCGCCTCACCGTCGAAGCCGCCTGGCCCTCGCGAGAGGAGCCCGTGGGCAGGGTCCAGCTGGAAGGCGACCTGCTGGCCGGGCTCGGGCCCGTCGACGTCCGGGCGGCGCGCGTGGTGCTGCGCCGCGAGCCGTCGAGCCCGCACGGCTTCGTCGTCCACACGACCATCCCGTTCTACCTGTAGGGGCCGCACGCACATGTCCATGAAGCCCCTCGAACACGACCGCAGGTACGGCGAGTTGGACCAGGTCATGCGCGCGTACCTGGGGCAGCCCGCCGACGACACCCCGGAACGGCGCAGCCGCGCACTCGACGCGTACCTCCGCCACACCTGGCACACCCGCCCCTCGGCCATCGCGGAGGCGGAGCGCCAGCTGCGCGAGTACAGCCGCAACCCTCCGGGCCGGATCCGGCAGGGCCTGGGCGAGTTCTACGCGATCCCGGACACCGGGATGCCCCAGTCGGAGATCGGCGACTGGCTGATGGTGCTGGCCGACCACCTGAAGAGGAGCATCGAGGAGGGCGACGTGCCGGAGCCGTCGTCCCCGCAGACGCACTGGGAGTGGCACGCGCGCTTCCCGGAGACCGCGCAACTGCTCGCCGGCTGGTTCTCGCAGGACATCGTCGACGAGTTCCCCCATCACGACGCCGCCGTCGCCGACTACGCCGCCACCACCCACCCCCAATTGGTCGCACGCCTCGTGGGCGAACTCCACGAGTTGCTCGCCCTCCCCTTGGACGAGGGGGACTACGCCCTGGCAGCCGCCGAACTCGGCATGGAGGTCGGCCCTCCGGAGCCGTTCTCCCACGGCGCCTGGTTCCAGTCGCTGGCGATGACGCTGTCCGGCTGAATCCGGCCTTCGCGGCCGGCCCGGCCGCTCCTTCTGGTGTGCCCCGCCTCGCAGTCGCCGTCATGCGGACCTTCGCTGCGCGTGGCAGCGTGATCCGAGAGGAATCCGTACCCCCACGCATCAAGAGGAGCGCTGTCATGGACGGTACGCAGGACAAGCGTCAGGAGCCGGGCAAGGGCCGGGGCCGCGAGGCTCAAGAACACCATCGCCCCGGAGACCCCGCGCAGCCCCGACCGGGCAGGCAGTCCCGTGAGAAGGGACAGAAGCCCGGGCAGAAGGAGACCTCGCGCCGCCGCGAGGACGACCTGCTGCGTGAAGAGGACCTGCACGACGAGGGGCTCTGACCAGCGGACCGCACGCCCGGATCCCGGTTGCCCCTTCGTCGCCCCGCCGGAGTACATCGCGCCGCGGCTCCGGCCGGGCGCGGGCCCGTCGACGGCCGCGCGGCGCGCGTGGTGCCGCGCCGCGAAGGGCAGGGTCATTGGGCCGCATGAGTGGTCATGTGCACGGCTGAAACGATCAGGCATGTGCCAGAGGCCCAGGTCGGGCGATTGCGGTGGGACGTTGGGGGTGCCTCGCCGGAGCGGCCGGCGGGCAAGAGAGCGGAGTGGCCATGAGCAGCACCAGCGGACTGCCCCACGGCGTTGTCGAGATCACCCCCGAGGGAGCGCCGTGCCCGCCGAAGACCCTGGGCCTGTGGCGGCATTACAACTGCGGCGGCGAGGGGTACGGCATCGGGGCCGGTTATGACGTCGACCTCGCCATGCTGCCGCTCCACGACGGCGGCAGCATGTCCAGGAACGTGTCGTCCTGGGTCAACAACACGGACAGCGACGCGAAGCTGATCAGCAAGAGCGGTACGCGCATCCTGCGGGCCGGCGACAAGCTGGAGGAGCCCAGGGAGCACAACGACACGGTGGAGCGCGTCAGCTGGGAGCTCTGACGCGGCCGGCTGATCCGCGGCACGGGCGGGCGGGGCCGCCTGGCCGAGCGGGACGGGCGGGGCGGGCAGTTGTGACGGTGCCCGCCCCGCCCGCAGGCCACGATCGCCACGCACCCCACCGTGCCGCGCGAGGTGCGGCTCAGTGGGTGCGGGCGCGCCAGCGGGTGTACTCGTCTTCCGGGTCACCGGTGTACGACCACGGGACGCGGGTGGCCCGGCCGTCCAGGAGGTCGAAGACCGTGGCCGCCTCCGCGAGCATGTCGGCGTGGACCAGGCCGTGGGCCAGGTGGTTGAGGTCGGCCACGTCCTGGGCCTGCGGGGCCGTACGGAATCCGATCCAGCGCTCCATCGTCGTACGCAGGTCCCACAGTTCTGCGTCGCCGCTCCAGTGGTGCAGCAGGTCCAGGGTGTTCCTGCCCTCGCTCTCCGTCCGGTGACGGTACTGCTCCGCCCGGGCCACCTGCGGGAGGACCGCGAGGGAGGAGCCCAGCGGGGCGGCGGCCGCGCGGTCCCGCGCGAAGTTGTACGCCTGTCCGTGCGAGCCGTGCCAGCGGGCGGACATGTAGCGCAGCCCCTGGTGGTGCGCCTCCCGGTGGTGTGGATCGCGGGCACAGAGCTCCTGCCACCACCGGCTCATCGCCGGGTGCCCGCCCTCGTACAGCCGGGCCATGGTGACCAGCGAGACCCACGGGTGGGGGTCGTCCGGGGCGGCCTCGGAGGCGTGCAGGCAGATCCGGGCGCTCCAGTCGAGGCGGTCCCGGGCCGGCATCGTCCCGCGGCGGGCGATGGCGAACATCCGCATCACCTCGACGTCGGCGCGCAGCACGACCGCGTCGGGGCTGTCCGGTTCGGAGGCCTGCCAGGCCTCCACGACCCGGCGGTCCGCCGCGGCGTCGGCCAGGAGCCGGATCCGGTGGCTGCGCCGGTCCCAGTCGCGGGGGTCACCGTCCGCGAGGAGGTCGCGCAGGCCCTGCCACCGGCCGGCGGCGACGTCCTGGCAGGCTTCCGACAGGGCCTTGTCGCCGAACGCCGGATCGTACTGCGGTGCCGACGCCGAGCGGCGGCGTCTCCAGCCCATGGCCATGCGGACAGGACCTCCTCGGATCATCGGGCCGGCGGATCAGAAGTCGGTGAGAAGTTCCTCGGGCCGGCCGGAGCCGGACCGGCGGGAGGGGTCGAGGTCGGTGACCCCGTACGAAGCGTCCACGGCCCGGGCGCGTTCGGGGTCCAGCGGGACCGGCTCGTAGTACGACAGGCCGCGCCGCCGCGACCGCAGCATCGGTACGACGCCCAGCACGAGAGCGCCGAGCCCGATGCCGAGGGCGGGGGCGTTCAGCTCGGTCACCGACTGGATGAAGATCCACACCATGAACAGTCCGCCGCCCAGCGGCCACAGGCCGATGAGGAGCAGATTCCGCGCGGACGCGAACAGCTGCCTGCGGTGGACCAGGACGGCGGAGAACGCGGCGAGAGCGTAGTAGAAGCAGATCAGCAGCCCCACGCCGCTGACCGCGGCGGCGAGCAGCCGTGCCCCGGAGCCGGATCCGGCTCCGGAGCCGGTGTTGACCGCGATCGTGAAGGCGAGCGCGACGCCCGCGACGACCACGGTGGCGGTCCACGGCGTCTGGCGGCGGGGGTGGATACGGCCGAACGCCGGGTGGAGGGTGCGGTCGCGGCCCATGGCGAACAGGGTGCGGGTGGCCTGGATGAGCGTGGTCTCCAGCGTGGCCACGGTGGAGAGCAGCACCGCGAGGACGAGCAGCCGCCCGCCCCAGCCCGGCCAGATCGCGTCGCCGAGGACGGTGAGGAAGGACTCGGGGTTCTGCCGTACGACATCGGTGCCGACGAGGATGTTGACGGAGATGGTGAAGACGACGAAGAGGGCGAAGCACGTCACGACGCCGATCACTCCGCCGAATCCCGAGCTGCGGCGCCCGCTGCGGGTCTCCTCGCCCAGGTTGCCGGTCACGTCCCAGCCCCAGTAGGCGAAGACGGCGATCAACGCGCCGCTCACGAAGTGGTGTTGGCCGTCGAAGTGGCTGAAGCCGAACCAGGAGGGGGAGAAGTCCGCGACGTTGCCGTCCTTGGACAGCGCGGCGATCGCGAAGGCCAGGAGCAGGACGAGCTGCGTCCCGGTGATGACGGTCTGGGCGTGGGCGCTGATCCGGGCGCCGTACATCACCACGCCGGCCATGAGCAGGAACCAGGCCGCGCCGACGGCCGTGGCCAGGGCGGTGTGACCGGCCGCAGCCGCCCCGGACCCGAAGAGGGACAGCGTCGCAACACCGGCCGGGAGGGCGGTGGAGGCCATGAACACGGTGGCGGAGACGACGAGTGCCCAGCCGCTGAGGAAGCCGAGGGAGGGGTGCAGTGACCTGCCCACCCAGGCGTACGAGGCGCCGGCGTTCGGGTCGAGCCGGCCCAGGTGGCGGAAGGCGAGGGCGATGCCGAGGACGGGGAGGGCGCAGTACAGGAGTACGGCCGGTCCGGCGACGCCGACGGCGGCTATCAGTGCGGGGAAGGTGCCCGCGATGGTGTAGGCCGGGCCGCAGCCCGCCACGGCCATCACGACGGAGTCGAACGTGCCCAGCGCGTCGGCCTGCAGACTCCCTCCGGCGCCAGTGTGCTTGCTCACGATCACGTCTTTCCGGGGAGGGGTACCAGCGGGCCGACTGCGCGGGCGTTCGCCTGCGACGCCTGCCGCGCGCCATGTGTCGTGGCGGCCGGAGGCGGAAGCGGAGGGGAAAAGAGGGAAAGGCGGTGGGGATGACGGGGTTGAACAGCGTGGGGATACCGGGCGCGTCGGAATTCGGGCGGCTTCGCGGTGGCGTTCCCGGCCCTTGCCGAGCCGGCCCGGTTGCGGTTCGCACGACCGGGCGGCTGAACAGGAACCAGATCCTGCCCAAGCCGCCCAGGAAGCGCAAGAGTTCTGGAAAAGAAACTGACGATCAAGCCGGTTATTGATATTCGAATCAATGCAAGGTTTCCCGCTCCACCGAGGATTCTCTGGTGATCCTCAACAAGAGCGGAACGCTGCCGGCTTGGCGTCTGCGGGCGTCTGCGGACGTCTGCGCGTCAGTCCTCCAGAACGGATCCGAGGTCGATCCGGGCGAGGCGCTCGGGGTCCGTGAGGATGTCGAGCGCGACGATCTTCCCGTCCTTGACGGTGAACGCCATGACCGACATGGGCTTGCCTTCCGCCACGGCCAGCACTCCGGGGATGCCGTTGACGAAGACCGGGTGGGCGGCCGCGGCGAACCGGGCGAAGGTGATCGCATTCGATGCGACGTCCCGCGCACCCCGCCGGACCGCGCTGGGGCGCAGCGTTCCGCCGTCGGAGCGGGCCACGATGTCGGGGTCGAGGAGGTCGACGAGCGCGTCGAGGTCCCCGCCGCGCGAGGCGGCGAGGAAGGCGTCCACCACCTCCCGGGTGCGCACCAGGTCGGCGTCGGGGGCGGGCGCGGCGCTCTGCACCCGGCGGCGCGCGCGACTGGCGAGCTGCCGGGTGGAGGCGGCGGTACGGCCGAGGACCGGGGCGATCTCGTCGAACGGGACGGCGAAGAGGTCGTGCAGGACGAAGGCGAGCCGCTCGGCCGGAGCCAGGGTCTCCAGGACGACGAGCAGCGCGATGCCCACGGAATCGGCGACGAGCATCTCGTGCTCCGGATCGATGCCGGCGAGCCCGGTGACGACCGGGTCGGGCAGCCGGACGTACCCGTCCTGGTCGTGCAGGGGGTCCTCGCGCCGCGTGGTGCGCGAGCGCAGCATGTCCAGGCACACCCGGCCGACCACGGTGGTCAGCCAGCCGCCCAGGTTCTCCACCGCGGTGGCGTCGGAGCGGCTCAGCTTCAGCCACGCCTCCTGCACGGCGTCCTCGGACTCGCTGAGCGAGCCCAGCATCCGGTAGGCCACGGCCCGCAGATGGGGGCGGTGCTCCTCGAAGCGCCGGGCCAGGGTGTCCTTCTCGCTCACCTGTCACGTCCTCGCGTCGCGATCGTCAATGCACACAAGGACGTTAACCGGGACGATGCGCCAAGTGCGCGCGGATTCCGGCCGGGCCGGCCGGGCCCGCCGGGCCGCACCATGGCGCGCCCTGCCGGTGCTGCTCTCGCTCGAACCGGGCCGGGTGGTTCCCCGGAGCCGCTGATCGACGGGCCGGGGTCCCCACCCTCCCAGGAGTCCACATCATGGACAACTACGCTCAGGACATGAACGCAGAAGCCGCCGACGCGCTCGCCGCCGTCAAAGACGCCGACCGGAAACACGTCTTCCATTCCTGGTCTGCGCAGGAGCTCATCGACCCGCTCGCCGTGGCCGGGGCCGAGGGCTCGTACTTCTGGGACTACCAGGGCAACCACTACCTCGACTTCTCCAGCGCCCTCGTCTACACGAACATCGGCTACCAGCACCCCAAGGTGACGGCAGCCGTCCAGGAGCAGGCGGCCAAGCTCTGCACCGTCGCGCCCGGCTTCGCCGTCGACGTCCGCTCGGAGGCGGCCCGGCTGATCGCCGAGCGCACCCCGGGCGACCTCGACAAGATCTTCTTCACCAACGCGGGCGCCGAGGCCGTCGAGAACGCCGTACGGATGGCCCGGCTGCACACCGGCCGGCCCAAGGTGCTGTCCGCGTACCGCTCGTACCACGGGGCCACTTCCACCGCGATCAATCTGACCGGTGACGCCCGCCGCTTCGGCAACGACAGCGCGACCGCCGGCGTCGTGCACTTCTGGGGGCCCTTCGCCTACCGCTCGCCCTTCTACGCGGCCACCGAGGCCGAGGAGTGCGAGCGCGCCCTGCGCCACCTTGAGGACACCATCGTCTTCGAGGGTCCGCAGTCGATCGCCGCGATCATCCTGGAGACCGTCGGCGGCGCTCCCGGCGTGCTCGTGCACCCGGACGGCTACCTGGCGGGCGTCCGCGAGCTCTGCGACCGCTTCGGCATCGTCTTCGTCCTCGACGAGATCATGGTCGGCTTCGGCCGCACCGGGACGTGGTTCGCCTCCGAGCACTGGGGCGTCACCCCCGATCTCGTCTGCTTCGCCAAGGGCGTGACCAGCGGATACGTCCCGCTCGGCGGGGTCGCCATCTCGGCAGCCATCGCCGAGACCTTCGCGCGCCGGCCTTACCCGGGCGGGCTGACGTACTCCGGGCACGTGCTGGCCTGCGCCGCCGCCGTGGCGACGATCAACGTCATGGAGGAGGAGGGCATCGTCGAGCAGTCCGCCCGCACCGGCGCGGAGCTGCTGGGGCCGGGCCTGCGCGCGCTCGCCGAGAAGCACCCCTCGGTCGGGGAGGTCCGCGGTCTGGGCACGTTCTGGGCCCTGGAGCTCGTACGGGACCGGCAGACGCGCGAGCCGCTCGTCCCGTACAACGCCTCCGCGGCGGACAACGCGCCGATGGCCGAGTTCGGGGCCGCCTGCAAGAAGGGCGGGCTGTGGCCGCTGATCGCCGGCAACCGCATCCACGTCGCGCCGCCCTGCAACATCACCCCGGAGGACGTGGCCAAGGGCCTGGAGATCCTCGACGGGGCCCTGTCGGTCGCTGACGCGCACATGGCGTGAGTACAGGGCCGTGACCTGCGGGGCTGTGGGGTCGCCCAATCCGTGGGTGCCGGTATTCGGATGATCTGTACGGGGAACAACGCCCCTCGCGCATGTTGCAATCCGAAGCAGCACCTACGGACCGGGATGCACGTCAGTCCCGGGGCGGTCCCCCGGGACCGAACGGCGGGGAGCGGGACGTCCTGTGGTCGGGGACGGGCGCTGGACGCCGGGCGTACGGGATCCAGACCACCGGACTCCGTGTTCCCGAGGCACCGAAGGAAGACACCATGAGCAAGCACGTCCTGGCGCAGAACCAGTACGGCAAGGCCGAGAACCGCATCGTCAAGGTGACCCGCAAGGGGGCCGACGGCTCCTGGCACGAGATCCGCGACCTCAACGTCTCGGTCGCGCTCCGCGGCGAGTTCCGCGATGTCCACCTGACCGGCGACAACGCCAACTGCCTGCCGACCGACACCACGAAGAACACGGTGTACGCCTTCGGCAAGGAACACGGCATCGCCTCCCCCGAGGCCTTCGGCATCCTGCTCGCGAAGCACTTCGTCTCCTCCCAGGCGCCGATCCGCGAGGCGCAGATCCGGATCGAGGAGTATGCCTGGGAGCGGATCCCCGTCCCGACCCGCAAGGAGCAGCACTCCTTCGTCCGCAAGGGCCAGGAGGTGCGCACCGCGCAGATCACGTACAGCGAGACGACCGGCCTCCAGGTCATCTCGGGTCTGAAGGACCTGACCGTGATGAACTCGACGAACTCCGAGTTCCACGGCTACATCAAGGACGAGTACACGACGCTCAAGGAGGCGTACGACCGCATCCTGGCGACCAAGGTCACCGCGCGCTGGGCGCACTCGGCGCTGGCCGCCGACGACGCCTCGTCCGACTGGGACCAGTCGTACAAGAAGGTCCGCAAGAACATGCTGGAGGCCTTCGCCGAGACCTACTCGTACTCGCTCCAGCAGACGCTGAACCAGATGGCCGAGCGGGTGCTCGACCACTGCCCGCGGGTCAACGAGGTGCGCCTCAACCTCCCCAACAAGCACCACTTCCTCGTCGACTTGGAGCCCTTCGGCCTCAAGAACGACAACGAGGTGTACTTCGCGGCGGACCGGATGTACGGCCTGATCGAGGGCACCGTCCACCGCGACGGCGTACAGCCGGTGATCGCGACGAGCGACTGGATCGTCGCGTAACGGCTCGCCGCTGCTGCCCCTGCCGCCGGTGCCGCCTCGTGCACCGGTCCGGCCCGGACCGCGTCGCGGGGTCCGGGCCGCTGCGCTGCCCCGGGGGGCGCTGCGGCGGCTACTTCTCCACCGGCTGCCCGACCTGGAGGTTCCAGCGGCCGAGCCGCCCGGAGAGGGTGGTCACCGTGTCGGGCCGTACGTCGAGGCGCCAGAACGCGGCGGCCGGCAGCTCCAGCGCGTGCACCACGGCCGCCCGTACGACGGCCTGGTCGACCACGGCGCGGTGCGAGCCCGCGGCCAGCGCGGCCAGTGCGGCGCCGACACGGGCGATCAGCGCGGTGACGGACTCACCCCCGGGCGGTGCGTAGTCGGGGTCGGTCAGCCATCGCTGTACGGCGGCCGGGTCCTCCGCGAAAACCTCGTCCAGGGTCCGCCCGGCCCACTCCCCCGCGTCCGGGCCGCGCAGGCCCTCGTACCCCGGGCAGGACTCCCCGTGGCCGAAACGTGCCTGCCGCTCCGCGTCGCCGAACGGACGTCTCACGAACTGAACTCGTACCACGGCGCTCTTCATAAGGGGAGCGTAAACGCGGTACGGTCTTGGACGACAACAAAAAAAAGACGACGGTATGACGGAAGTACCGGTGAAAATCCGGCACGGTCGCGCCACTGTGAATCCTCCCGGAGGGGGAGGGAAAGTCAGACCCGCCACCGTCGTCGCGAGCACCACTGACCGGGACGCGTGTTCCCTCTGGAGGTTCTGACCATGGCTCACTCCGCCGTGCCCACGACGGCCCCTGCCGTCGCCCCGATTTCGCTCTCCGCGCTCGCCCCCTGGGCGCTGTTCGTCGGCGTCCTCATGCTGGTCCTGCTCTACCTCGTCGGCGCCGAGCAGGGCGCCACCGCGATCTTCCAGGGCGACACCGTCCACGAGTGGATGCACGACGGTCGCCACCTCCTCGGCTTCCCCTGCCACTGATCTCCACTCAGGCAAGGGAAGAACCAAGCAATGAACCCGATTTCACCCCGCATCCTGCTGGTGCGGGGCATGCTGGCCGGCCTGCTCGCAGGCGTGGCCGCCTTCCTCGTCGCGTACGTCCTCGGTGAATCCAAGGTCGACGCGGCGATCGCCATCGAAGAGGCGGCCGCCGCCGGCCACGACCACGGCGAGGAGTCGGCCCCGGTCAGCCGGGCCCTCCAGGCCACGGCCGGCCTCGGCACCGGCACCCTGCTGTACGGAATCGCGCTCGGCGGCATCGCCGCGCTCGTCTTCTGCTACGCCCTGGGCCGTATCGGTCGCTTCAGCCCGCGGGCCACGGCCCTGCTGGTGTCGGGCGGCCTGTTCGTCACCCTCAACCTGGTGCCCTTCCTCAAGTACCCCTCCAACCCGCCGGCCGTCGGAGACCCCGACACCGTCGTCCGGAGAACCACCCTCTTCATCCTGATGATCGCGCTGAGCGCGCTGCTGTCCGCGGGCGCGCTCATCCTGGGCCGGCGCCTGGCGCCCAGGCTCGGGAACTGGAACGCATCGGTCATCGCCTCGCTCGGCTTCGTGGCGGTGGTCGCCATCGCCTACGCGTCCCTGCCCGGCATCAACGAGGTCCCGGCGGACTTCCCGGCCGCACTGATCTGGCAGTTCCGCCTCACCACCCTGGCCGTCCAGGCCGCGATGTGGACGACTTTCGGCCTGGCCTTCGGTTTTCTTGCCGAACGGTCTATTGCCCCGGCCCCCGCACCCCAGGAGGCTGTACAGCCCGTGAGCTGACGATGAGGGGCCGGTAGTACATGCGGACGGCGATCTGGGAATGGCGCGGCTGGACGGGCGCCGTCCCGTTATGGCTCAACACCGTTCTGCTGCTCCTGGCCCCTTGCACCACCGTCACGCTGCTGGCCCAGGTCGGCATCATCACGGCCCTGGCCGCCCTCGGCGGCCTGGCCCGCCACCTCTGGTTCGGCGACTACGGCCACCCGGCCGTGCACCTCGCCGCCGCCCTCATGGGGGCGGCGGCGGTCGTGTTCGTGGTGGTATGAGCCATGAGCTTCACCGTGTACGCCCGGCGGGTGCGGGACCGGGCGCTGCCGCACGCCAACCGGCGCAGCGCACTGCGCAGCGCCGTCGTGCTGTTCGGACCCCCCGGGTTCGAGGCGACCTGGTCCTATCTCCGCACCGCCGGTGACCTGGACCGGGACGGGGACGCCCTGGTGCGGACGCTGGAGAAGCTCGAATCGAGCCGGAACGCGGGGATCGCCGAGCGTGCCGCCTTCGCCGAGCGGCGGCGCGAGGAGAAGCGGATCCTGCACCGGCAGCGCCCCTCGGCCGCCGACACGGCGTTCTTCCGGGGGCCGCGCTGGCCCGGCCCGGACGGGCATCGGGCGGCGGTCCACGAGATCGCCCGGCTCTGGCACGCCCACGCCGGGCTGCTTTCCGAACTCCCGGCCGGGACGCCCGGGACGGCGGAGGCCGTCGCCCTCGACCTCACGCTGTGCGGGCACGTCTCCTCGTACCTCGCGGGCGGCGGCCTGCTGGACCGCCACCGGCTGGACCTGCTCGCGGACGGCCTGCCGGAACTGCGCCGGTGGACGGCCCTGCTGTACGGGCACCACGCGGCCCACACCCACGTCCGGCGGCTGCTGAGGATGGCCGAGCTGACCCTCCATGACCCGGGCGAGCCGGCACGGCCGCGGTGACCGGCATGGCGTTGTACCCGCTCCACCGGTTCCACCCGTTCGGGCGGATCTCCCGCACCCCTCGGAACACCGCCTGTTCACCCGCCATCAACTGCGAAGACGTCCGGAACTCGGAGGCGACACGCCTGTGACGTGTCGTCAGTCTCCCGCGTTGTAACCGGCACCGGCGGGCAGGGAGGGGTTCCACTGCTCTCAGGAGACCCGGCAGCCGGAGCCGGGGGATCGGACCAGGAGGGAATTCCATGCCCCGCGCCAAGTGGGTGGCCGCAGTGCTGACAGTGGCTCTGCTGGGCGCCGGCATAGGGATGTTGCGGAGCACCGAGGGCGCACGGCCCTCGGCTGCCACCGCCGCCGACGCGCTGCCCTCCCGGGCGCTCGGCCTGTCCGGCCACCGCCGGCTCGTCGAGCAGCTGGAGCACGCCGGACACCACGCGCCGGGCAGGGGAACCCGCCCCACGCGGGCCGCCGCCCTGACACCCCTGCGGGCCGCGCGGCCGCTGCGGCTGCACATCCCGAGTCTGGGGGTCGACCTGCCCCTGGGCGGCGACGGGGACGAGGCCGCCTGGGACCACGCCAGCCCGCCCCCGGGGACGGCCGGCACCGCCGTGGTCACCGCCGCCGACCTGCGCCTCGCCGAGCTGCGGCGGGGACTGACCGTCGAGATCCCGCGCGCGGACGGCCGTACCGCCGTGTTCACCGTCGACCGGGTCTCGGCCGGCGAGGCCGGCGGTCGCGGCCGGCCCGGGCGCGCCCAACTGCGGCTGGTCAGCGGCGAGACCACGGTACTGGCCCGGTTGACCGGCCAGCGCCGCACCGGCTGACCCGCACACCGGCCCCCCTCGGCCTCCTGTCACCCGAGGGGGTGTCTCTTCGTCACCCGGACGGGGGCTTCTGCGGCCCGGCCGGGGAGCCGGCCGGAGTGTCGGGGCAGACCCCTCGCATGAGCGGGACACGGCACGCACGTACGGCACTGGCCAGGGCCCTGTCGGCGGCCTGTGTCGTGCTGCTGTGCATGTTCGCGACCGGTCCCGCCGTCACGGCGGCCGCGGCGGCGGCCACGGCGGCCACGGCGGCCACGGCGGCCCAGCACACCGGCTCCGGCGCACCGAGCGAGCCGGGCACCCCCGCCGAAGGGGATTCCGATCCGGCCGCGGATCCCGAAGTACGGGCCGCCGTACGACCGACCGTGCGCGGGCTGACAGGTGTACGGCAGCTGCCTCGGCCGGCGTTTCACGTGAAACACGCCGGCGAGGCGGAGCGCGCCAGCTCGGACGGAACGGCCGGGCCGATGCTGTCCGCGTGGACGGTTCGGAGTGTGGTCCTGCGCTGCTGAGAGGGCCGAGCAGCAGCGCGTACCCCCACACACCCGAACACCGTGAGGTTTCCGGCATGCCCATCGATCCGTACGCCGCCCTGAACGCCATGCTCCGCGCCGAGGTCACCCGCTACAGCCCGCCGGCTCCGAAGCCCGCGAGCCGTGGGACCGAAGACGAGGAAATCCCCGCCACCACGGCGTCCGCCGCCACGGCATCCACCCCGGCCGTCGGCTCCGAAGCCCCGTCCGGGGGCTGAGACCCGGACACGAGGAGGCGCCGGTTCCCGTGCGGGGACCGGCGCCTGCCTCGGTTTCCGGCTCAGGGCTCGCGCGTGTAGTAGCGGTAGAACGCCGCCAGTCCGATGCCGATGCCGGTGATGAAGCCGACCCAGCACGAGCGGAGGATCGAGTGGCCGGCCAGGCTGTACAGGTAGCCCACGGCGATCCCGCCGAACGCGCCGTACGCCGTGGCGTGCAATTCCCGCATCAGCCGCGGGCCGACGCGGGCGAGCGTGAACATGATGCCGGCGAAGACGGCGCCGCACAGGATCCCGTAGAAGACGTTGCCCGTGTCGACCCCGCCCGTGTCGCGCCTGATGAAGGCGGCCCAGACGCCGTAGACCAGCCCGAGGAGCAGCGCCCGCGTCAGCTGGCCCTTGATCGCATCGTCCGTACCGGCCGCCTGCCAGTGCCGCCCCGGGGCGGTGGGTGCCGCATGTGCCATGACAGGGCTCCTCTCTCCCATCATCCAGGGCACACCCGCCGCCCCCGACCGGCAAGTGGATCAGTGGATCAGTGGATCAGCGTCCTGCCCGGCGGGGACCGGCGCCAGGCCGGTTCGGCCCGGGTCACGGCATGCGCGGTCGTGCCACGCGCCCGGGCCGCGCAGCCGGGACGGCCGCCCCGGACCGACCCGGACCGACCCGGGCCAGGTTGACGCAGCTGTGCGGTACCCACCCGATGTCCACCACCCGCCCGCAGCAGCACCGCTCGCGCCCCGCATTCTCCCGGCTTTCCCTGGTGACGTGCGCACCTTCCTCTCGGCGGTACTCCTCGCGCTCGTGGTCGTCCTCGTGCCCGCGAGCGCCGTCGCGTACTGGGCCGACCGCGAACTGGGCGACGCCGACCGGTACACCGCAGCGATGTCCCCGCTGTCCGGCAATCCGGCCGTACAGGACGTGGTCGTCACCCAGGCGGGCCGCGCCCTCGCCGGACAGATCGACGCCGGCCCCTTCCAGGGCGGGGTCGACGCCCTGCTCGGCGAGGCCCTGCGCTCCTTCACCGGAACACCGGCCTACCGCACCGCCTGGGACGCGGCCAACCGCGCCGCGCACGCCGCGTTCCTCAAGGCGCTCACCACCGGCGACGGCGACGCCGTCACCATCGACCTGGCACCCGTCATCGAGCAGGTCAAAGGGGAACTCGTCGCCGACGGGGTCCCGTTCGCCGACCGCATCCCGGTGACCCACGTATCCGTGAAAGTCATGGAGTACGACGACCTCGGCGCGCTCCGGAAGGGTTTCCGCATGCTCCAGATCGCCGGCATCTGGCTCCCCGTACTCACCGTGGTACTGGCCGTGGCGGCGATCGCGGTCGCCGTCCGCCGGCGCCGCGCCGTGATCGCCACCGGGCTGGGCGTCGCCGTCGGCGCCGTACTGCTGTGGATCGCCGTGGCCGTCTGCCGCCGGCTCACCCTGGACGACCTCCCGGCCGACATCGACCGGGCGGCCGCCGCGGCCGTGTACGACGCGCTCACCGCGTTCCTGCGCACGACCGCCTGGGTGATCCTCGCGATCGGGCTCGCCGCCGCGCTCGCCGCCTGGGTGGCGGGCCGGGTGCGTCGCACCCCATAAGCTCGGAAGGTACCAACGCACGCAGAACGCCCCAGAAGAACCCAGAAGAAACGCAAGACTCCGGAACAGCACAGAAGAACCGATTCACGAGCGGCCGCACGGAAGCTGAATGAGCACCGAACGCACCGAACAAATACCGTCCGGGCGACCCCGGCACCATCCGCTGGCTCCGCCCGCCTGGCTGCTCAAGGGACTGCGGCCGAGCACCGCCCCGATCCCCTGGGCCGCCGCCGGGCGCGCCGGCATCGCGATGGCCACCCCGCTCGCCGTCGGCTTCGCCCTGAACGAGCCCGAGTACGGGGCCCTCGTCTCGATGGGCGCCCTGTCCGGCGTCATCGGCGACACCGCCGACGCCTACCGGATGCGGATCCTGAACATCGCCGTGCCCCAGCTCTTCGGCGCGGTCGGAGTCGCCCTCGGCGCCCTCGTCTTCGGCCACGGCTGGCTCGCCGTCGGCGCCCTCACCCTGATCGCCCTCGTCTCCGGGATGATCTCCTCGATCGGCACGGTCGCCTCCGTCTCCGGACTGCTGCTCCTCCTCGACGCCGTGGTCGGTGCCGGCCTGCCGCTGCCCCGGCCCTGGTGGACGGCGCCGCTGCTGCTCAGCGCGGGCGGGCTGTTCGTCCTCCTGCTGACCCTGCTGGGCTGGCCGCTGCGCGGACGGCAGCCGGAGCGCGTCGCCGTGGCGGCCACCTACCGGGCCCTCGCCGACGCCCTCGAAGCCGCAGGCGGACCGGACTACGACGAGCGCCGCCAACAGGTCACCCACGCACTGAACCAGGCCTACGACCTGGTCCTGGGCCGCCGCGCCCGGGTACACGGCCGCAATCCCTCGCTCGTGCGGATGCTGGCCCAGCTGAACGTGGTGATTCCGCTGGTCGAGGCAGCGCCCGCCATGCACCTGCGCGGCGGACCCCTGCCGCCCGAGATCCCGGCGGCCGTACGGGAACTGGCAGGGGCCGTCGAACAAGGTCGCACGGGCAAGCCCGTACTGGAGCTGCCCGCGCCGCACACCCCCGCCGAACGGGCCCTCGACTCCGCCCTGCGGCACGCGGCGGCCATCGTGTACCTGCCCGACCCGGACGTGCACAACATCGACGACCGGCTCGGCCGGCCCGCCGCGCTGACGGTCCGGGCCCGGCGGGCCGTGCACGACATGATGCTGTCCGGCGCCTCCTGGCGGTACGGGCTGCGCCTCGCCCTGTGCATCGGGCTGGCGCAGTCACTCGTCTCCCTGGTGCCGGTCGAGCGTTCGTACTGGGTCGCCCTGACCGTCACGTTCGTCCTCAAACCCGACTTCGGCTCGGTGTTCTCCCGGGCCGTGCTGCGCGCCCTGGGCACGGCGGCGGGGCTGGTCATCGCCGCCGCCGTGCTCTCCGAGGTGCCGCGCGGCTGGTGGGACGTGCCGGTGATGGTGGTGCTCGCCGCACTGATCCCCGCGTTCTCCGCCAAGGGGTACGCCTTCCAGACCGCCGCGATCACCCCGGTGATCCTGCTGCTCTCGGACCTCCTCAACCACCAGGGCTTCGACCTGATCCGGCCCCGGCTGCTGGACAGCCTGATCGGCTGCGCCATCACCCTGGTCTTCGGCTACCTGCTGTGGCCGGAGAGCTGGCGCACCCGGATCGGCGACCGGCTCGCCGACACCGTGGACGATGCGGCCCGGTACGTGGAGCGGGCCTTCGGCGGCCATCCGGAGACGGAGGCCGGACGGCAGGCCGCGCGGACCGCCCGGCTCCAGGCCCGGCGGCGGATCTACCGGGACCTGTCGAACGTACGGAGCGAGTTCCAGCGGGCGCTGACCGAGCCGCCGCCGACGGGGGCGCGGGCCGCGGCCTGGTGGCCGCTGGTCGTCGCCGTCGAGCGGATCGTGGACGCGACCACCGCCGCCCGGGTCCGCGTCAACCACGGCGCCGAAGCCCCCCGCAGCGAGGAGGTCGCGACCGTCATCACCGACCTGCGCGCCCTCGCCGAGGGGGTGCGCAACGCCCGGACACCGGCCCAGCTGCAGCCCGCGGCGCCGCGACTGGGGGACGAGGCCTCCGTCCTGGCCCCGGTGCGCCAGGAGCTCACCGCGGCCCGCGCGATCGCCTCCCCGGACCACTGACGACTGGAGCGGCACCGCACACAGGACGCGGACCGGGGCCGCGCAGCCCGTCGCCCGCGCGGCCCCGGTCCTCGCCGCCGTCCTCGCGGCGACGGCCGGGTGCGCCGATGCCGACCCCCGCGCGGTGCAGCGCCTCGCCCTGTGTACACAGGCTGTGGACAGCGGCCCGGACTGCCCCGTACGGCCCGCGGTCTTGCGCACGTGTCCTCCGCAGATGCACGGGAGCCGACCTCACATCGGTCGAATCCAGCCGCGACGGGAGGCGCGGGTTGCGCCGATGCGGCGGAGGAGGAATGAACGTCCGGTGAACCGGGCCCGTCGGCGCGGGAGTTCGGTGAGACGGTGTGTGTGCTGGACGGGCCGGGCGCCACGAAGGGCGCCCCTGCCGAAGATCCAGCCAAGGGGCCGATAACCTTACGTGTCCACTCTGGGCAGGAATCAACCGCGCAGCACGGACAAATGACGCACGCACTCATGCGAAAGGCCTGGCCCATGGGTATTCGGAGCTTGTTGCGCAAGGTGTTCGGACGGTCTGCCGAGCCGGTTCCGGAGATGGCGGATGCCACGTCGGTCTCCGTCCCGAGTCAGGCGGAACGGACCCCCCTGGACGTGGCGGCCGAACTGGTCGCGGCGTCCTTCGACAGTCCGACGGTTCCCCCGCAGTCCGCTCCGCGGGACCGGGAAGCAGGGACCCTTCTCACCGCCCCGGCCCCGGACCCGACGGTCCCGGAGGCCCGCCGCCCCATGCCTGCGGCAGCCCAGGCCGGGACCCCCGCGCCGGAGCCGGCCGCCGAGGCCGTTGCCGCCGAACCGGAGCCGGAGCCGGAGGCCGTTGCCGAGGCCGAGGCAGTCGCCGAGCCCGTGGTGGAGCCGGTCGACGCAGCCGAGGCCGCGGAGGAGGCCGTTGCCGAGGCAAAGGCCGACGTTCACGAGCCCGAGGCTGTCGCCGAAACCGCGGTGGAGCCGGTCGACGAGGTCGCCGTAGACCCCGAGGCCGAGACCGAGACCGCGGCCGTTGCTGAGGCCGAGCCGGAGCCGGAAGAAGCCGCCGCCGAGCCGGTGGCCGAGGCCGAGACCGCCGAGGCCGAGCCGGAAGTA
>NZ_JBEORW010000042.1:0-46875 GCF_040302565.1 Streptomyces sp. NPDC097981 | reverse complement strand
GGCCGAGACCGCGGCCGTTGCTGAGGCCGAGCCGGAGCCGGAAGAAGCCGCCGCCGAGCCGGTGGCCGAGGCCGAGACCGCCGAGGCCGAGCCGGAGCCGGAGGAAACCGCCACCGAGCCGGAGCCCGCGGCCGAGGTGGTGGCCGAGACCGTGGCCGCCGAGGCAGAGGCAGAGGCCGACGAGCCGGAGCCCGAGGGCGTCGGTGTGAGCGACGGGCCGGCGCGTGTGCTGGCCGACGTGAAGCGGCGGGCTCCCGAGGTGGCCGGGGCCTACAAGGCCGCCGGGCAGGTGCTCCGGGGCAAGGACAAGGCCGGGGCGCGGGCCAAGGTGTACCTGGTCCTGGACCGGTCCGGATCGATGCGGCCGTTCTACAAGGACGGCAGCGCCCAGCACCTCGCGGACCACGCCCTCGCCCTCGCCGCGCACCTCGACGACGAGGCGACCGTGCACACCGTGTTCTTCTCCACGGACGTGGACGGCACCGCCGACCTGACCCTCGACGCCCACGACGGCTCCTGGGTCGAGGCCCGTCACGCCGAGCTCGGCCGCATGGGCCGCACCAGCTACCACGTGGCCGTGGAGGCCGTCGTCGAGCGGTACCAGAAGGACGGCGGCGAAGGCCCCGCCCTCGTGGTGTTCCAGACCGACGGCGCCCCCGACAACCGTCAGCCCGCGAAGCAGGCCCTCGCCGACGCGGCCGCCACCGCGCCCGACGTGCACTGGCAGTTCGTCGCCTTCGGCGACCACGACGCCAAGGCCTTCGACTTCCTGCGCAAGCTGGACGCCGTGAACGCCGGCTTCTTCCACGCCGGCCCCGCCCCCACCGAGCTGGCCTCCGCCGCGCTCCTCAAGGGCCTCCTCGAACGGTTCTGACCCGCAGCACCGCAGGAACGCCGGAAGGGCCCGGGATCACGATCCCGGGCCCTTCCTCGTGCTCGTACGGCAGCCTACGGATTACCGCGAGGCGTCCGGGTGGACGGCCTCGGCGATCGGCTTCGCGTCCACGGGCTTCGCCTCCACCGGCTTGCGCAGCGCGATGTTCAGCTCGCGCAGGCGGGACTCCTCCAGGACCGTGGGCGCGCCCATCATCAGGTCCTGCGCGTTGCCGTTCAGCGGGAACGCGATGGTCTCGCGGATGTTCGGCTCGTCCGCGAGCAGCATCACGATGCGGTCCACGCCCGGGGCGATGCCGCCGTGCGGCGGGGCGCCGAGGCGGAACGCGCGCAGCATGCCGGCGAACTCGCGCTCGACGGTCTCGGCCTCGTAACCGGCGATCTCGAAGGCCTTCAGCATGACCTCGGGCTCGTGGTTGCGGATGGCGCCGGAGGACAGCTCGATGCCGTTGCAGACGATGTCGTACTGCCAGGCCAGGATGTCGAGCGGGTCCTTCTCCTCCAGGTCCTTCATGCCGCCCTGCGGCATGGAGAAGGGGTTGTGCGAGAAGTCGATCCTGCCGGTCTCCTCGTCCTTCTCGTACATCGGGAAGTCGACGATCCAGCAGAACCGGAAGACGTTCTCCTCGAACTGGCCGGCGCGCTTGGCGGCCTCGACCCGGACCGGGCCCATGATCTTGGAGACCTCTTCGAACTCGCCGGCGCCGAAGAACACGGCGTGGCCGGGGAGCAGGCCCAGGCGCTCGGTGAGGACCTTGATGTTCTCCTCGGTGAGGAACTTGGCGATCGGGCCCGTCAGCGAACCGTCCTCGCCCACGCGGACCCACGCCAGGCCCTTGGCGCCCAGCGAGATCGCGTACTCGCCGAGGCCGTCGAAGAACTTGCGCGGCTGCGCGGCGGTGTCCGGGACGGCCAGCGCACGCACGTGCTTGCCGGCGAACGCCTTGAACTCCGAGCCCTCGAAGACGTCGGTGATGTCGACGAGCTCCAGCTTGGCGCGCAGGTCGGGCTTGTCGTTGCCGTACTTCAGCATCGACTCGCGGAACGGGATCCGCGGGAACGGCGAGGTGACCTCGCGGCCGTTGCCGAACTCGGTGAAGAGCTCGGTCATCAGGCGCTCGATCGGCTGGAAGACGTCCTCCTGCTCGACGAAGGACATCTCGACGTCGAGCTGGTAGAACTCGCCCGGCGAGCGGTCGGCACGGGCGTCCTCGTCGCGGAAGCACGGCGCGATCTGGAAGTAGCGGTCGAAGCCCGAGATCATCAGCAGCTGCTTGAACTGCTGCGGGGCCTGCGGCAGCGCGTAGAACTTGCCCGGGTTCAGGCGGGACGGGACGACGAAGTCACGGGCGCCCTCGGGGGAGGTCGCGGTGAGGATCGGGGTCGCCATCTCGTTGAAGCCGAGCGCCACCATCTTGGAGCGGATGGAGGCGATGACGGCCGAGCGCAGCATGATGTTGCGGTGCATGCGCTCGCGGCGCAGGTCGAGGAAGCGGTACTCCAGGCGCCGCTCCTCGTTCACACCGTCGTCGGTGTTGATCGTGAAGGGCAGCGGGGCGGCCGCGCCGAGCACCTCGACCTGGGCGGCCTCGATCTCGATCTCGCCGGTGGGCAGCTCGGGGTTGATGTTCTCGGCGCCGCGGGAGACGACCTTGCCGTCGACGCGGACGACGGTCTCCTTGGAGAGCTTGTCCAGGACCTCGGCGGCCGGGGTGCCGGGGCGGGCGACGAGCTGCGTGATGCCGTAGTGGTCGCGCAGATCGATGAAGAGGATGCCGCCCAGGTCTCGACGGTTGTGCAGCCAGCCGCTCAGCCGGACGTCGGTGTTGACGTCAGAGGCGCGGAGCTCGCCGCAGGTGTGGGACCTGTACCGATGCATCAGTCATCCAGTTCTTCGCGATACCAGGGTGGATTCAACCCTCACAAGGTTACCGTCCGGGCAGGCGGCCGTGCTGGCGTGCCCTGCGGCCTCCGCGAACAGGCACGCCGATGGGATGACCCGTAAAGGTGACCGGGGGCGCACCGAGGACGTCCTGGCCGCCATCGCGGCAGGCCTGTGGTGCTGGGACAACACCTCCGAACGGTCGCTCCCGACGGCGGGGCCGCCCGGCTCCTCGGCCTGCCCGCCGAGCCCGCGGTCCTGCCGGAGGTCGCCGTACGGTCGCGGTTTCACCCGGTGGACTGGAACGAGGTCAACGGCATCGTCAACCTCGCGGTGGCCGAGGACACCCTTGCCGGGGACCGGCTGCGGATCACGGGCGAGGACGGGCGGGTGCTCCGGACCGTACGCAGCCGCCGGCCGAGGTGCTGCGGGTCGCCGCCTCGCTCTCGATGCCCGGCTTCAGCCCCGACGGGCGTGTCCGGCCTGGCGGGCCTCCCGGGCACGGCCCGGGGAGGCCTTGCGCCACCGGCGGTGCCGCTACGTCAGGAGTGCTGCTCCGCCGACTTCGTGCGCTCCCGGGCGGTGGTGGGGATGGTCCCCAGCCGGCCCGCCTGGAAGTCGTCGAAGGCCTGCTGGAGCTCCTGTCGGCTGTTCATGACGAACGGCCCGTAGTGCGCCATCGGCTCCCGGATCGGGCGCCCGCCGAGGAGGATGACCTCCAGGTCCGGGGTGTTCGAGTCCTGGGACTCGTCCGCCCGCACCGTGATCGAGCCGCCCTCGCCGAAGACCGCCGTCTGGCCGGTGTGCACGGGCCGGCGGTCCGTACCGACGCTGCCGCGGCCGGCCATGACGTACGCGAGGGCGTTGAAGTCCTCGCGCCAGGGGAGGGTGATCTGCGCGCCCGGGGTGACGGTCGCGTGGATCATCGTGATCGGGGTGTGGGTGATGCCGGGGCCGGCGTGGCCGTCCAGGTCACCGGCGATGACGCGGAGCAGGGCGCCGCCGTCGGGGGTGGACAGCAGCTGGACCTGGCCGCCGCCGATGTCCTGGTAGCGCGGGGGCATCATCTTGTCCGAGGCGGGGAGGTTCACCCACAGCTGGAGGCCGTGGAAGAGCCCGCCGGACACGACGAGGGACTCCGGCGGGGCCTCGATGTGCAGGAGGCCGGAGCCGGCGGTCATCCACTGGGTGTCGCCGCCGTTGATGATTCCGCCGCCGCCGTTGCTGTCCTGGTGGACGAAGGTGCCGTCGATCAGGTACGTGACGGTCTCGAAGCCGCGGTGGGGGTGCCAGGGGGTGCCCTTGGGCTCGCCCGGCGCGTACTCCACCTCGCCCATCTGGTCCATCATGATGAACGGGTCGAGGTACTGGTAGTTGATCCCGGCGAACGCGCGGCGCACCGGGAACCCCTCGCCCTCGAACCCACCGGGTGCGGTCGTGACGGCCAGCACCTTGCGGGCGGCGGTCTCCTGGGCGGGCTCGGCGACGCGGGGGAGCGTCAACGGGTTCTCCACAGTCACTGCAGGCATGGTCGGAACCTCCTTCTGCGTCGAGTTTAGTTGAAACTCGAACTTTCTGCCACACCCGGCAGAACAGAAGCAGCCCGGGGGGAATTCCCCCGGGCTTCAGACACCGTCCACCACCAGGACTAGCTGGGGCTCAGCTTGATCGAGTTCATGGGGGAGAGGTTCTCCTGCCACGTGGTGCCGGGCGGCTGCATCTCCCCGGCCGTGTGTCGTTTGCCGCGTGCCGGTTTCCGCTTGCCGTCCGCCGAGGTCAGCAGGAGATGCCGGCGAGCACGGCGGCCTCGTTGCCCGAGATCTTGTGCCAGCCGCCGCCCCACGCCACGGGGTACTGGTAGGCCCCGCCGAGGACCACCCCGTACGCCGTGCACCCACCGGGGATCAGCACGCCGTCGACGTCGATCCGGCTGGCGTTGCCGCCCATGGACGTGCCGGCCGGGACCCATTCCCTCGCACCCCAGCGCTCAGCGTCGCTGGTACCCCATTCCAATGTGGCCCAGAGACCCCGGGACGTATTGTTCGTCAGTTTTCCGCAGAACCAGGAACAGTCCCTGCCCGTGGTTCCCTCACCGGCCGCCGCAGCAGGCTGGGCGGCCACGACGGAAAGACCCGTGAAAGCGACCGCAGCGACCAGAGCGGCTTTCACCGAGCGGCGCATATTACGCACAGACATGTCTCACATTCCTCCGATGTAACCGTTTGTTCCGGGGCGACTTCCGACCCCCGCTGCGACACAGCCTGCAAAAAGCTCGGGCCGCCCCGCAACGGCGTGGACTAAGCTGGGACGCTGGGATGGTTCACCCATCCCGACCTGCGGAGATGCCGGGTCCTGGGACGGGCGTCCGGCACTGAGGGGGATCTTTCATGAGCGACTTGCCCGAAGGGCATACGCCACCGAAATACCCGGGACCGGCCGCAGCGGCCAGAGCCCGGCAGCAATTCGCAGATCTGCTCACCACACTGAAAGACCGGCGCGGCTACAGCTACGAAGCGCTCGCCCGCAAAGCGCATATGAGCCGTTCCTCGGTGCATCGCTATTGCCGGGGAATCATCGTTCCCGTCGAGTTCGGCACGGCGGAGCGAATCGCCCGATTATGCGGCGCGAATACCCGCGAGCTGTCCGACCTGTACCGCCTTTGGGCGGCAGCTTCGATTCCGGATCCCGATGCGGCCGCAGGGCAGGAAGAGCCCCTCGCGCCCGCAGCCCCACCCCCTGCCGCGGCGGTGCCCGCAGCGGCAGCGTCGGGTGACACGGCCCCCGCCCCGGCACCCGGCGCACCCCGCCCGGCCGCGGCCGGCGGCGCCCGCGCGGCCGTCGCCTCGCTCGCCTTCATCCTGCTGTGCGTCGTCTCGCTGAGCGGCTCCACGCACTCCACCGCACCGGGCCCGGCCGCCGCGGCCGCCACCACCGCGGCCACGCCCTGGACCCAGGCCCCGACCCCCGTGCCGAACGGCATCTTCGGCATGACGCTCAACTCCTCGACCGGCGCCATGCCCACCTTCCAGATCGACACGGTCCGCCTCTGGGACAGCCGCACCCGGTGGTCGAACATCCAGCCCCGGCGCGGCGTGTACGACTGGTCGATCCTCGACCGGCTCGTCACCGCCGCGAACCAGGCCGGCCTGCCCGTGGTCTTCACCATGGGCGGCACTCCCGACTGGGCGAGCCCGAACGGTCCGCACACGGCGTACGACGACGGATCGCGCACCAGCCCGCCCGACGACCTCGCCGACTGGACGGCCTTCGTCTCGGCGGTGGCGAGCCGCTACCGGGGCCGGATCGACGCGTACGAGCTCTGGGTGATGGGCAACGACACCCGCTACTTCAGCGGGAGCCTGGAGACCCTGGTCGAGATGACCCGCGGCGCCAAGGCCGTCCTCGACGCCGTCGACCCGGACGCCACCGTCGTCTGCCCGTCCATGGGCCGTCTCTGGGAGGCCGAGGGCATGCGCGCCCTGGAGCGGTTCTCCGAGCTGCGCGGGTACGACTCGTGCGACGTCGCGGGGGTCAAGCTGTACCAGCGCACCGCTTCGGACCCGCCCGAGCAGATGCTCGGCCTGGTCGGCGAGATCGACCGCGCCTTCCACCGGGGCGGCTCGCACCCCAAGCTGTGGAGCACGGGCACCACGTACGACATCCCGCTCCAGAAGCCCCTCGACGAGCCGGTGGCCTCGGCGAACGCCGTCCGCTTCTTCCTCGTCGGCCTGTACGCGCGCTACCAGCGCATGTACTTCTACAACTGGGGCGGAAGCAAGATCCCCATCGTGATGCAGCCCGACGGGCAGCCGCCGACCCGCGCCGCCCTGTACGTGGAGGAACTGCGCCGCTGGGTGCACGGCACCCGGATCCACTCCTGCGGCAACGGTGTCGCCGCCGGGCTGCCGGACGGGGTCTGGCAGTGCCGGTTCGACCGCGACGGCGCCGAGCTGGCGATCGTCTGGAACCCCACCGGCACGTCCCGCCTGAAGGCGCCCCGGGGCGTGACCGCGGTGCGCCACCTCGACGACACGACCTCGCCGGTCGGCCCCGACGCCGCGGTCGAGGTCACGGCCCTGCCGGTACTGCTCACGCCTACACCGTGAAGGGCGGGGGATCCGCCGGTCCCCCGCACTGCCCGCCCGCGCCGTGCCGTGCCGGCTAGCCGTACATGCGGCGCATCGCGAAGTCGACCATCTGCTCGACGGCCTTCGCGTCGAAGACCATCCGGTGGTCGCCCTCCATGTCGAGGACGAAGCCGTACCCGGTCGGCAGCAGGTCGATCACCTCCGCGCCGGTGATCACGAAGTACTTGGACTCCTTGCCGGCGTACCGGCGGAGCTCCTTGAGCGTGGTGAACATGGGGATCACCGGCTGCTGCGTGTTGTGCAGCGCCAGGAAGCCCGGGGTCTCGCCGCGCGGGCAGTAGACCTTCGACGTGGCGAAGATCTGCTGGAAGTCCTCGGCGGACAGCGAGCCGGTGGTGAAGGCCCGTACGGCGTCCGCGAGGGAGGGCGGGGACGGCTCGGGGTACAGCGGCGGCGTCTGCTGCGCGTAGCCCTGCGGGGGCTGCTGCGCATACTGCTGCTGGGCACCCGGGTTCTGGTCATAGCCGTACATGGCCGACAGCCTACCGAGGCCCGGCGGGCCCGAGGCGTCGAGTTCCGGTCAGCCGGTCTTGAGGGCCTCGACGAAAGGGGCCCATGCCGTGGCCGACAGCAGGAGGACCGGCCCGTCCTGAACCGTGGAGTCCCGCACGGGGACGACCCCGGTGAGCCCGTCGGCCACCTCGACGCAGTCGCCACCCGTGCCGTTGCTGTAACTGCTCTTGCAACAAGACCGTCTGGTGCGAGCTTTGACCCTGGTCACAGTCGGGACCGAAGGGTTGCCCTTATTACTGGCGGGTAGCATCATGTTGTTACCGATTGGTATGTACGAGGAACCTGTCTTCCCGAGCCTTAACGGAGCCGTCGCCATGGGGCACTACAAGTCGAATCTCCGAGACATCGAGTTCAACCTCTTCGAGGTGCTCGGTCGCGACAAGCTGTACGGCACCGGCCCGTTCGGTGAGATGGACGCCGAGACCGCCAAGAGCATCCTGTCCGAGCTGACCCGCCTCGCCGAGAACGAGCTGGCCGACTCCTTCGCGGACGCCGACCGCAACCCGCCGGTCTTCGACCCGGCCACCAACACCGCGCCGGTCCCGGCGTCCTTCAAGAAGAGCTACGAAGCCTTCATGGACTCCGAGTACTGGCGGCTCGGCCTGCCCGAGGAGATCGGCGGCACCACCTCGCCCCGCTCTCTGATCTGGGCCTACGCGGAGCTGCTGCTCGGCTCGAACCCGGCCATCTGGATGTACTCCTCCGGCCCGGCGTTCGCCGGCATCCTCTTCGAAGAGGGCAACGAGGCGCAGAAGAAGGTCGCGCAGATCGCGGTCGAGAAGCGCTGGGGCTCCACCATGGTCCTCACCGAGCCGGACGCCGGCTCGGACGTGGGCGCCGGCCGCACCAAGGCCGTGCAGCAGGAGGACGGCTCCTGGCACATCGAGGGCGTCAAGCGCTTCATCACGTCCGGTGAGCACGACATGGAGGAGAACATCCTCCACTACGTCCTCGCCCGCCCCGAGGGCCACGGCCCGGGCACCAAGGGCCTGTCCCTCTTCCTCGTCCCGAAGTTCCACTTCGACTGGGAGACCGGCGAGCTCGGCGAGCGCAACGGCGTCTACGCGACGAACGTCGAGCACAAGATGGGCCTCAAGGCCTCCAACACGTGCGAGATGACCTTCGGCGACCAGCACCCCGCCAAGGGCTGGCTGATCGGCGACAAGCACGACGGCATCCGCCAGATGTTCATGATCATCGAGTTCGCCCGCATGATGGTCGGCACGAAGGCCATCGCGACGCTCTCGACCGGTTACCTGAACGCCCTGGAGTACGCCAAGGAGCGCGTGCAGGGTTCGGACCTCGCGAACTTCATGGACAAGACCGCGCCCAAGGTCACCATCACGCACCACCCCGACGTGCGCCGTTCGCTGATGACGCAGAAGGCGTACGCCGAGGGCATGCGCGCCCTGGTCCTGTACACCGCCTCCGTCCAGGACGCGATCCAGCTCAAGCAGGCCGCGGGCGAGGACGCCTCCGCCGAGATCGGCCTGAACGACCTGCTCCTGCCGATCGTCAAGGGCTACGGCTCGGAGCGTTCGTACGAGCAGCTCGCCCAGTCGCTGCAGACCTTCGGCGGCTCCGGCTACCTGCAGGAATACCCGATCGAGCAGTACATCCGGGACGCCAAGATCGACACCCTCTACGAGGGCACCACGGCGATCCAGGGCCAGGACTTCTTCTTCCGGAAGATCGTCCGCGACCAGGGTGCCTCGCTGAACGTCCTCTCCGAGACGATCAAGAAGTTCCTGGCCGAGGCCGTCGGCGGCGAGGAGCTGGCCGGCGCCCGCGACGCGCTCGCCAAGGCCGCCGTCGACCTGGAGGCCATAGTCGGCCAGATGATCGTCGACCTCACCGCTACCGGCGAGGACGTCAAGAACATCTACAAGGTCGGCCAGAACACCACCCGCCTGCTGATGGCGTCCGGTGACGTGGTCGTCGGATACCTGCTGCTCAAGGGCGCGGCCGTGGCCTCCGAGAAGCTCGCGACGGCTTCCGCGAAGGACGTCCCCTTCTACACCGGCAAGATCGCGGCCGCGAAGTTCTTCGCCTCGCAGATCCTGCCGAACGTCTCGGTCGCCCGTGCGCTGGCCGAGTCCGTCGACAACACCCTGATGGAGCTCGACGAGGCCGCCTTCTAGCCTGCGGCGCCCAGCCCCCACAGCTGTACGCGGTGTACGTACACCCGACGGCCGGACCCTCCCCGGAGGGCCCGGCCGTCGGCGTGCCCGGGCCCGCCGCCACGGGCGCCATCGCGGCGCCGGTGCGCGTGGGATCGCCGCCCCGGTGCCCCGGCCGGGCTCCCGGTGCCGGCCACGGGTCCGGCACACCGGTGGCGGCGCCGACCGGCCTCGCATGCCGCCCGCGGGCACCGGCATTCCCCGGTTGTCGGTCCCGCGTGGGACGCTGTACGGCATGAGCCCGGCAGAGCAGCACGGCAACAGCAGGGGGTACTCCGTCCCGACCGGGCGGCCGTACGCCCTCAAGGAGCTGCAGGCTGCCCTGGGCAGTCTCGGCGACCATCTGCGGGAGCTGTACGACGGCGCCCACCCCGCGGAGTACGAGGCCGTCGCCGACGCCCTCTACACCGCCTTCCAGACCGCCGCAGGGCTCGCCCCCGCCAAGAGCTACACCGGCTGTCCCGAGCACCCCAACGGCGCCCTCGACCCGGAGGCGCCCGACGGCTGGGGCCGCTGCCTGATCTGCAACGACCGGCGCCGCCTCGGCCTGCGCGCCCAGGGCGTCCGCGGCGCCCGCGCGGCCGCCGCCGCCCCGCCCGCCGGGGGACAGCGCCGGCTGGGCTATCCCGTACCAGACCCCCCGTACACCCTCCAGGCCCTGCGCGACCACCTCCGCACCGTCGAGGACCGCCGCTTCCACCTGGGCTTCTCCTCCCCCCCGGAAGAGTTCGTACGGATCGCGGACGATCTCCACCGGGCGTTCATCGTCGCCCGCGAACTGTCCCGGCCGCGGGGCGCCTCCGGCTGCTCCGAGCACCCCGGCGCGCCCATCGATCCGGACGCGCCGCCCGGTGAGGCCTGTATCTTCTGCGCCGGACGCAAGAGACGCGCGCAGCGCTCCGCGACGACCCCGGAGATGCTCCCGCGCATCCGCCGGGGCGAGCGCAGGCAGCTGCAGCGCCGATTCGAGCGCCCGCCGGGCTGAAATGCCGCCGGGAAGCGGACCACACCGCCCGCGACCCGGCGTTTCGGCTATCCGCCGTAGCCCGACCATGGCGAACACGACCGTCGTTAAGGTGAACCACATGAGCTCTCCCGCCCGCTTCGACCGCGGCCACACCGACGATCTGATGACCTTCCTGACGGCCAGTCCGTCGGCCTACCACGCCGTCGCCAACGCGGCCGAGCGGCTGGAGAAGGCAGGTTTCAGGCAGTTGTCGGAAACGGACGCCTGGGACTCGGGCACCGGAGGCCGGTTCGTCCTCCGCGGCGGCGCGCTCATCGCCTGGTTCGTCCCGGAGGGCGCGACCGCGCACACCCCGTTCCGGATCGTCGGCGCGCACACCGACTCCCCCAACCTGCGCGTCAAGCCGCTTCCTGACACGGGCTCACAGGGCTGGCGGCAGATCGCGGTCGAGATCTACGGCGGCACCCTGCTCAACACCTGGCTCGACCGGGACCTGGGCCTGGCGGGCCGGCTGAGCCTGCGCGACGGCAGCGAGCGGCTGGTGAACGTGGACCGCGCGCTGCTGCGCGTCCCGCAGCTGGCCGTCCACCTGGACCGGTCGGTCAACAGCGACGGCCTCAAGCTCGACAAGCAGCGCCACATGCAGCCGATCTGGGGCCTGGGCGAGGTCCAGGAGGGCGACCTCATCGCCTTCCTGGAAGAGGAAGAGGGCCTGCCGCAGGGCTCGGTGGCCGGCTGGGACCTGATGGTCCACTCGATCGAGCCGCCGTCGTACCTGGGGCGCGACCACGAGCTCGTGGCCGGACCGCGGATGGACAACCTCATCTCGGTGCACGCGGGCGTCGCCGCGCTGGCCGCCGCCTCCACCGCCGACAAGCTGGACCACATCCCGGTTCTGGCCGCGTTCGACCACGAGGAGAACGGCTCGCAGTCGGACACGGGTGCGGACGGCCCGCTGCTGGGGAACGTGCTGGAACGTTCCGTCTTCTCGCGCGGGGGCACGTACGAGGACCGCGCACGGGCCTTCGCGGGCACCATCTGCCTGTCCTCGGACACCGGCCACGCCGTGCACCCCAACTACGCGGAGCGGCACGACCCCTCGCACCACCCGCACGTCAACGGCGGCCCGATCCTGAAGGTCAACGTCAACCAGCGGTACGCGACCGACGGCAGCGGACGCGCCGTGTTCGCAGCGGCGTGCGAGCGGGCCGGGGTGCCGTGGCAGACCTTCGTCTCGAACAACTCGATGCCCTGCGGCACGACGATCGGCCCGATCACGGCCGCCCGCCACGGGATCCAGACGGTGGACATCGGCGTCGCGATCCTCTCGATGCACAGTGCCCGCGAACTGTGCGGCGCGGACGACCCGTACCTGCTCGCGAACGCGCTCGTGGCCTTCCTGGAGGGCTGAGTCGCCGAGTCCCGCGTACGGATCCGCCCGCCGGCGAAGTACCCGGCGGGCGGACCAGCGTGTCGGCGGCTTCGGCCGGACGCCGTCGTCCTACTGGGCGTCGAGCCCGGCGAGGACGAGGGGGAGGCGGGTGGCGCCCTCCGCGGTGACGGTCACCGGCACGCCCCAGTCCTGCTGGTGCACGTGGCAGGCCGGGTACTCGTTGGCCGGATCGTCGTCGCACGACGCGGCCATGGCGGAGACGTGCAGGACCCCCTCGGTGACGTCCGGGTTCAGGGCCAGCTCCCGGAACAGGTCCGTCCCGGCGCCCTCGCCCTCCAGCAGGAGCTCCGGCGGGGTCGACGAGACCAGCAGGCGCGTCGAAGGCCCGTAGCGGGTGTCGAGCTTCTGCCCGGCCGGCGCCTGGAACACCACGTCGAGACGGAGCGTGCCCGGGGCGACCTCGGTGGCGGCCCGCTGGGTGCGGTGGGCGACGGCGTCCACCCGTACCGCCTCCTCCGGCAGCCGCAGCCGGGTCAGCCGGTGCCGGGCGGACTCGACGACCACGATGTCCTCGCCGACCAGCACGGCATCACTGGGCTCGCGCAGGTCGGTGGCCAGCGTGGAGACCTGGCCGGTCGCCGGGTCGAAGCGGCGCAGTGCGTGGTTGTACGTGTCGCACAGCGCGACCGAGCCGTCGGGCAGCGCGGTCACCCCGAGCGGGTGCTGGAGCAGCGCCTGGCCGGCGTCGCCGTCCCGGTGCCCGAAGTCGAACAGCCCCGTCCCGACGGCGGTCCGGACGGCGTACCCGCCGTCCGCGTCGGCGTCCGGCTCCACGTACCGCAGGGCGCTGTTCTCGGAGTCGGCGATCCACAGCCGGTCCCCCGCCGCCGCCAGCCCGGACGGCTGCGCGAGCCAGGCCTCCAGGGCAGGACCGTCGTGCAGGCCCTCGCTGGTCGTCCCCGCGGCGACGGCCACGGTCCCGGCCTCCGGGTCCCAGGTCCACAGCTGGTGCACACCCGCCATGGCGATCCACACCTTGCCCTGCCACCAGGCGACGTCCCACGGCGAGGACAGGTCCACCTCCAGGGCCGGCCCGGAGGCCGGGGACCCCTGCCACCACTGCCGCCCGGTCCCGGCGACGGTCTCGACGGCGCCCGTCGCGGGGTCGAAGCGGCGCAGCGCGTGGTTGACGGTGTCGGCGACGATCACGGACCCGTCGGGCAGCAGCGCCAGCCCCTGGGGCTCGCTGAAGGCGTCCGGCCCGAAACCGCGCTCCCCGCTGCCGATGCGCCGTACGACGCTCTCGCCATCGGCGGCCAGCTCCACGAGCTGGTGCCGCGTCGAGTCCGACACGAGCAGGTTCCCGGTCGGCAGCACGAGCGCCTTCCCGGGGAACCGCAGGTCGGTCGCCACCGGCTCGGGCGCCACGTACGGCCCGTCCCCGCGCCGCAGCGTCCCCTTGGCCTCGTGCTCGGCTTCCAGCTCCTCCACGAGCCGCGCGATGGCATGCGCATGCCCCTCACCGGCGTGCTGCGCGACGATGTACCCCTCGGGGTCGATCACGACGAGCGTCGGCCAGGCGCGTACGGCGTACTGCTTCCAGGTGGCCAGCTCGGGATCGTCCAGCACGGGGTGGTGCACCTCGTACCGCTCGACGGCATCGGCGACGGCCGCGTGCTCGGCCTCGTGCACGAACTTGGGCGAGTGCACCCCGATGATCACGACAGTGTCGCGGTGCTTCTCCTCCAGCTCGCGCAGCTCGTCCAGGACGTGCAGGCAGTTAATGCAGCAAAAGGTCCAAAAATCGAGGATCAATGTGCGACCTCGGAAGTCGGCGAGCTTCAGATCCTTGCCACCGGTGTTGATCCAGCCCCCCTTGCCGATCAGCTCGGGGGCACGGACACGGGCACGGCGGGGCGCGGGCGCGGGGGTGGGCGCCGAGGCAGCATCGTTCATGTTTCAAGCTTGCCATCCGCTTGTGAAGGCGGGATCACGCCCGTACGAAGCGGCTCAGGGCACCCGCTCCACCACGGCTACTTCCGAGAACTCCCGGAGGAAGGTCATGTGACCGGTCCGGCCGGTGTGCTGGATGCACAGGCCGGTGATCGGCTTCACGGCCCTGCTCCTCATGTCATCCGTCTGACAACCACGCTAGGAACGGCGCGGAGGGGCCTCAACGAACTTGCGCAGACTTGCGCCCGATCACCCGAGAGAATCGATGGCTGCTGTGATCAGCGCGCGGGCCGGGGCGCCGTAGACGGCCAGTTCTGCCAGGTTGGCGAAGGTGCGGGCGTACATGCCGATCTCGTGGGGCTGGGTGATCGTGAGGAACGCAGCGACCAACTCGACGTTGACCTGTGCCTCATCGAAGACCCAGAAGTCCTCTACCGGCCACAAGGCCGTACGGTCTGCGCTCAGCGGGACCGGATCTCGCGCAGTCGCTTGCCCAGTGCCTCCCGGGCTTGCTGAACACTCGACGATGAACTCATGCCGGGCTGCTCCGGATCAGACCGGCCGGTAGTCCTCGTGCGGCCTGGCCCGCTCCCAGACAGCCGTGAACGCGGACGCGCACAGATCCACTACGACGGGATCGGTGACCAGCTCTTCACCGGTCATCTCTCCATTGCCGTCGAAGTGGTTGAAGAGCACCGAAGAGCGGTCGAAGAGCCACAGGTCGTTGCCGGGGAGGGCGAGGACGGAAGCCTCCCGGCGCGGGAGCCAGCGCACGGACTCACCCGCCTTGATGTTGTGGCCGCTGGTCAGCTCGTACTCGTAGCGCACATACGGGGAGATCGGCTCGGAGACGATGCGCGCCCGGCGGACGTCAACCCCCCGAGCCACGGACGCGGAGACCAGCTCGGCCCACCAGGGCCAGCGTTCCGCCGGGTCGAATCGCTTGCCCGACGTCCACTCGGCGCAGTCCTGATCCAGGGCGTAGGCGTCTCTCATCTCCAGGTGGTACGCGCTGCGCTTCGTGGCTCGGAACAGGTCCTCAAACGTCGGCTCCGTCGCCACCGTTCACCTCCGGGAAGAACTGCATCATGCGCTGCGGGAACTCGATGACGGTCTCATGGGCCGGGATGTCCATCTGAGCCAGCCGCTCCGCGTCCGTCGCACGCCACCCTTGCAGGATGCAGTTCCCGGTCTCGTCGTCCAAGTAGACGGTAGGGGAACCGTTGTTGGGGCTCTCGGGGTCCTTGCCAAGCCGGTGCAACGCCATGGTGTCCTCCGGTCGCTTGGGTGGCGATCAACACGAACGAGCTTGCGCCGGATCACGCGAGCCTGCCAGCAACTTGCACGAACTTCTACGGGCCAAAGCCCCCCACCCGCCCGCCGTCCTGGTCAGGGTGACGAGCACGGGACTCAAGGGGTGTTCAGCGGGCTTCGGAAGGGCTTAACGGGGTCGTTCTCGCCCCCCACCGAGGGGGTTCCGCCAGGTCAGCGCGGAAGAATCAGTCATCTTCTAGTCGAACAGCGCGCTCAGGCGGGGCAGGCGGGTGGAGGTTTCCTCGGTGTCGTCGAAGTCGAAGTCCCAGGACGGGTCCAGCGGCGGGTAGCTGATCGTGAAGGAGTCCGACGGGAGTTCGCGGCCCGTGGCCGATTCGTACGCCGTCCAGGCGATCGAGAGGGCCTCCTCGTCCCACAGCTCCAGGCCCTCCTGCGCCGCCTCTCGGACCGCGGGGTGGTCCGCGAGGGAGTCCGGGTCGGCCAGGGCGCGGGCGAAGGCCTCCTCGCCCTGGGTCAGGAGCCAGCCGCGGAAGTAGTCGAAGCCGTCGTCCGAGCAGCCGCCGTTGATCACGTAGGCCGCCGCCCACAGGGGGCTGCGGTAGGACTCCGCCAGCAGGTCCCACAGGACCTGCTGGGCCGCGGCTATCTCGGCCTCGGGGCAGCGCGCCAGCAACTCCGAGGCGCGCGCCGCCACCTGATCCGGAGCGGCCTGCGAGCGGGCCGTCTCGATCAGCTTCCAGAACGTGTGCTTGTCCATGGGGGAAGCCTGGCACCCCCCTCTGACATCAGACGGTGAGGAAGGAGTGAAGGGATTCGGTGAGAGCGGTGATGAAGGCATCCCGCGTCGCCGGGGGCACGAGGTCCAGCGAGAGGTACGGGTTGAGGTCTTCGAGCTCGACCAGGAGGAGTTCGCCGGAGGGGGCGCGGCAGGCGTCCACCCGCTGGATGCCGTGCGAGAGGGTGTTCCACTCGATGAAGCCGCGGGCGAAGTCGAGGTCCGCCGCCGTGGCCTCGTACGGCTCCAGCTCCCAGCGGCGGGCCGGGTCCGGGGCGTGGAGGGCGTACTGGAAGGCGTCGTCGACGAAGTAGAAGGACACCTCGTACGCGAAGTCGATGCGCGGCTGGATGAGGTGCTCGCCCGCCGGGCCGGCCGGGTGCGGGGTGAAGGTCAGGCCTATGGAGTCCGCGCCCTGCTTGGGCTTCACGGCGTACGACGGCGCCGAGGGGAGCAGGGCGAGGTCCGCCGGGTCGTCGATCGTGGGGATCACCGGGTGGCCGGCCGCGGTGAGGTCGAGGAGGTACTGCTTGCCGGCCATGTCGCCGCGGCCCGTGAGCGGGTTGTAGACGCGGGTGCCGGCGGCGAGGGCGGCCGCGCGGAAGGAGTCGTACGCCTCCTGGTAGTGCAGGACCGGGCCGCTGTTGCGTACGATCACCGCGTCGAAGTCCGCCATCATCCCCTCCGCGTCCAGCGGGTGGCACAGGGCGAGCGGGAAGTGTTCGCGCAGGCGCGAGGTGAGGAGGATGTCCTCGTCGCAGTAGCGGCGGCCGCGCGCCGGGTACGCCAGGTCGGTCACATAGAGCAGAGGCATGGCGGCAACCTATCGCGGGCATCGGTCCGGGAATGAAATACCCGGTTCGGGACAAAGTGCCGGCCTTCGGGGACGACTGCCGGATCAAGGACGAGGACGTGGACGAGGACGCGGCGCTGCCGATCGCCGTCGCCGTGTGCCTGATCCGCATGGAGGGGCAGGCCCTGGAGGTGCCCCGGAGGCGGTCGGCCCGCTAGCGGCCCAGGCGGCGGTCCTTCAGGGCCGGGAACTGCTCGCGGGTCTCGGCGACCTTCGCCGGGTCCAGGTCGACGGTGAGGACGTCCTCGCCGGGGCCCGCCTCGGCCAGGACCTCGCCCCAGGGGTCCACCACCAGGCTGTGCCCGGACTGTTCGACGCCCGCGTGCGTGCCGGCCAGTGCGCAGGCGAGGACGTACGACTGGTCCTCGACGGCCCGTGCCCGGTTCAGCAGGGTCCAGTGGGCCCGGCGGCGGGCCGGCCAGCCCGCGGCCACGACCAGCGTCGTGGCCCCGGCGTCGACCAGGCCGCGGAACAGCTCGGGGAAGCGCAGGTCGTAGCAGGTGGCGATGCCGAGGGTCTGCTCCGGCAGGGTCACGGTGGTCAGGGAGTCGCCGGCCGTCATCAGCACGGCCTCGCCCTGGTCGAAGCCGAAGCGGTGGATCTTGCGGTACGTGGCGGCCAGCTCGCCGGACGGGGAGAGGACGAGGGCGGTGTTGTAGAGCGAGCCGTCGCCCGCGCGCTCCACGACCGAACCGGCGTGCAGCCAGACCCCGGCGTCGCTCGCCGCCTTGGACATCGCCTCGTACGTCGGGCCGTCCAGCGGCTCGGCCTCGGTCTCGAACTGCTCGTAGGCGAAGGCACCCACCGTCCACAGTTCGGGCAGGACCACCAGATCCGAGCCGGCCTGATCACGTACGAGATCGGCCACGCGGGCACGGCGTGAGGCGACCGGCTCCCCGTCGGTCACAGCGATTTGGATCAGCGAGGCGCGCACAGTACCACCGTCCTGGCATTCAAGCCGTCAACTCGGGCCTACGATCGTCACACGAAAGCACTGCCGGGGTGCTCACCGGCAGCGTAGTTTTGGAAACAGTCCACACGTTGCCAGAAAATGCGCCACTGAACAGCACGCGAGGGGTCCCGTTGACCGTCCAGCCGCATCCCAGCCTCCAGCCCTATGCCGACGCGTGGACGCACTCCATCGAGGCGATATCCGAGCTGGTCCTCCCCCTGACGGAGGGCGAGTGGAACCGGGCGACACCGTGTCCCGGCTGGTCCGTCCGCGATGTGGTGTCACACATCATCGGCATCGAGTGCGAGCAGCTGGGGGATCCGCGGCCGATCCACACCGTCGCGAGGGACCTGCGGCACGTGGTCGACGAGTTCAGCCGGTACATGGAGGTGCAGGTCGACGTCCGGCGCCACCACACCGCGCCGGAGATGACCTCGGAGCTTGAGTACACGGTCATCCGGCGGTCGCGGCAGCTGCGCAACGAGAAGCGGGATCCGGCCACGATGGTGCGGGGGCCGCTGGGCGACCAGGTGACGCTGGAGTTCGCGCTGCGGCTGCGGGCGTTCGACGTGTGGATCCACGAGCAGGACCTGCGGGCGGCGCTGGGCGTGCCGGGCAACTGGGACTCGCCGGGCGCGTACGTGGCGCGGGACATCCTGATCGCCGGACTGCCGAAGGTGGTCGCGAAGCTGGCGGGAGCACCGGCGAACTCGGCGGTGGTCATCGACGTGCACGGACCGGTGGAGTTCATGCGGACGGTGCGTGTGGACGCCGAGGGCCGCGGGACGGTCGACAAGGCGCCCTCGCTCGGGCCGGCGGTGACGCTGACGACGGACTGGGAGACGTACGTCCGGCTCGCTGCGGGCCGGGTCCGGCCGGGCGCGGTGGCCGACCGGGTGAAGGTCGAGGGCGACCCCGAGCTGGCGGCCGCGATCCTGGCGAACTTCGCTGTGACCCCGTAGCGCGGGGCCTGCTGCTGCGGCGCGTCCGGCAGTACGTCCGGTTCGGGGCGCCTCGCGCCGGCGCGGGCGGATCGCGGATCCCGGATCCGAGAACCGGCGTGCGCGGTTTCTCGTCCCTGTCACGGGCGGAACAGGCGCAGCAGAGGAGGTTCCCGGAAGTGTGGTCCAGATTGTCGTCCGCTGCCGTGCCGGAGGCGGAGCGGCTCGATTGGTTCACCGACATCGTCGCGCAGGAACTGGTGCCCACGGCGATCCGGAGCGAGCAGGCGGGGAGGTTCTGGGCGGAGGCCGCCGTTCTGGACCTGGGCGTCGTGCAGGTGTCCACGTTCGACTTCACCTCGCTGCACTCGCGGCGCACGGCCGCCCACGTCCGGCGCAGCGACCCCGAGCAGTACCAGATCGGGCTGGTCGCCGACGGAGCCATGTCCCTCACCCAGAACCGCTTCGACTCGGGTCTGTTCAGCGGTGACATGGTCCTCTGGGACACCTCGCGGCCCATGGAGTCGGTGGCGCTTCCCGGGGACGGGGGGCTGATCCGGGCCGTGACGCTGTCGTTCCCGCGCCATGCGATGCCCCTGCGCGGCGCCCGGATCGAGCGGATGCTCGCTCAGCGCATCCCCGGGGGCCACGGCATGGGGGCGATCCTCGCGCAGTACATGCGCTCGCTGGCAGCGCACGCCGCGGACTGCGGGCCGGCGGAGCTGAACCGGCTGGGGACGGTCGCCCTCGACCTGGTGGGCACCTGCCTCGCCGGGCAGCTGGGCGCCGAGGACAAGCTGACCGCCGAAGCCCGCAACCGTGCGCTGCTGGAGCGGATCGACGCCTTCATCGACCACAACCTCGGCGACCCGCAGCTGACCCCGGCCGCCGTCGCCGCCCGGCACAGCATGTCACTGCGCCGCCTGCAGCTGCTCTTCCGGGAGCGGGGGGAGACGATCGCTGCGGAAATCCGCCGACGGCGCCTGGAGCGGTGCCGGGCCGAGCTGTCGGAACCCGCGTTGCTGACCCGGCCCGTGCACGTGGTGGCCGGGCGCTGGGGGTTCACCAACGCCGCGGTCTTCAGCCGGATGTTCCGCGAGGCGTACGGGGCCAGCCCCACGGAGCTGCGCCACCAGGCGCTGCAGGAGGCCCTTGCGCTCAACATCAACGAGATGTGCGCAGGAGGTGAACGGCACTGACGGTGTCCGGCCATAAGCTCGACAACCGTTGGCCGGAAGCCTGCGCCGTGTGACGGCCGGGCGGGAAAGGACGGGGGTCTGTCCCGCCCGGCCGCATGCCCGGAGCCCGTCGTCCGGATCAGGCCGAAGTCGCGGCCGGGGCCGGGGCGCCGGGGCGGCCCGGCAGCGGGGCGCTCTGGAGCCGGTTGCGTTCGGCGGTGAGCGCGCGGCCGCGGAGGCGGAGGATCTGCGTGATCCCCAGGAACTCCACGAAGAAGACCGACGAGAAGGCGATCCGGTAGTCGTCACCGGTGGCGTCCAGCAGGAGGCCGACCGCCAGCAGGGTCGTCATCGACGCCAGGAAGCCGCCCATGTTGGTGATGCCCGACGCGGTGCCCTGGCGTTCGGCCGGGTTCGCGGGGCGGGCGAAGTCGAAGCCGATCATCGAGGCGGGGCCGCACGTACCCAGGACCACGCACAGCGTGGTCAGCAGCCACATCGGGGCGCGGGCGCCGGGGTAGGCCAGCACCGAGCCCCACAGGGCGGCGGTCAGCGTCACCGTGCCCAGCGCCAGCGGTATCCGTGCCGACTGGCGGCGGCCGATGAGCTGGCCGTAGACGAGGCCGAAGCCCATGTGCGAGGCCACGACCAGCGTCAGCAGCCCGGCCGCGGTGGTCCGCGCCAGCCCCTGGTCCTCGACCAGGAACGGCATGCCCCACAGCAGCAGGAACACCATCGCCGGGAACTGCGTGGTGAAGTGCACCCACAGGCCGAGCCGGGTGCCCGGCTCTCGCCAGGAGTCGCGGATCTGGCGGCGGACGAAGCCGGCGCCGCCGTCCCGCCGCACCGGCGGCGGCTCGTGGCCCTCCGGGTGGTCCCGTAGGAACAGCACGAGGGGGACCAGCACGGCCAGGCCCGCCACCGCGCTGCCCGCGAACGCCGGGACCCATCCGACCTCGTGCAGGACGGGGGCCAGCACCAGCGTGGAGACCAGGTTGCCGGCCATGCCGACCAGCCCCGCCAGCTGCGCCATCAGCGGACCGCGCCGGGCCGGGAACCACCGGGTGCCCAGCCGCAGGACGGAGATGAAGGTCATCGCGTCGCCGCAGCCCAGCAGGGCGCGCGCCGCGAGGGCCGTCCCGTACGTGGGCGAGAGCGCGAAGCCGATCTGGCCGGACGTGAACAGGACCGCGCCCAGCGTCAGCACCTTCTTGGTGCCGAGCCGGTCCACGAGCAGGCCCACGGGCACCTGCATGCCCGCGTAGACCAGCAGTTGGAGGAGGGAGAAGGTCGAGAGCGCGGAGGCGCCCACGCGGAAGCGGTCCGCCGCCTCCAGGCCGGCCACGCCCAGGCTCGTACGGAAGATCACCGCGACGAAGTACACGGCGACGCCGATCGACCAGACGGCCACCGCCTTCCGGCCGCCCGGAGGATCCCTGAACACCACGCGCCCGCTCACCGGCCCGGCCCCCGCACCAGCGCCTCGACCCGGCCCACGTGGCCCCGTACGGCAGCGGCAGCGGTCTCCGCGTCCCCGGCCCGCAGCGCGTCCAGGATCTCCGCGTGCTCGGCCAGCGTCCGCTCCACCCTCTCGGGATGGGCGTGCAGCAGGGCCACGCCCATCCGCAGCTGCCGGTCGCGGAGCTGGTCGTAGAGCCGGCTCAGGATCTGGTTGCCGGCGCTCTGCACGATCGCGGCGTGGAAGCCCCGGTCGGCGGCCATCATCGCCGCGAGGTCGCCGTCGGCGGCGTGCCGGCGCTGCTCCTCCAGCAGCCCGGCGAGCCGCTCCAGCAGGCCCGGCGGCGCCGGCACGGCCCTGCGTACGGTGAACTCCTCGACCAGCAGCCGGGTTTCGATCACATCGGCGATCTCCTGCGCGGAGACCGGCAGCACCAGCGCGCCCTTCTTCGGGTACAGCTTCAGCAGCCCCTCGGTCTCCAGCCGCAGCAGCGCCTCGCGGACCGGCGTACGGGACACCCCGACGGCTTCTGCGAGTTCGCCCTCGGTGAGGAGGGTGCCGCCCTCGTAGCGGCGGTCCACCAGCACGGCCTGCTTGACGTGTCGGTACACGCGCTCGGCAGCGGTCACGGGGGCGGCGGCGGTCGGGGCGGGAGGGGCTGCGGACGGCATGCGCACAGGATAGATACATGAGGGGTGCACCGGTCACCCCGTCCGTGATGTGGACCGCTTCCCCGCGCCGCTGCATCGAAGGATGTACCCGGGCTTCGTCTCGGCGCAGGACGCAACGGGCTCCGCGCGCCGGGACGCTGAAGTCATGGCCCACACCACCCTCGCCGCCCCCGCGGTGACCTCGACCCGGCTCCCGCTCCTCGACGTCCTGCGCGGCGCCGCCATCCTCGGCACGCTCATGACCAACGTCTGGATCTTCGCCTCCCCCGGTTCCGAGTGGAGCGTGCTCGGCGGCCTGGACCTGCCCGACCCGGTCGCCGACCCGTCCGCCGCCAGCATCGCCGAGACCGTGTTCCGGTTCCTCGCCGACGGGAAGTTCCTGTCCCTTCTGACGATCCTGTTCGGGGTGGGCCTGGCCATCCAGTACGACTCCGCCGCGCGCCGCGGCGAGCCCTGGCCCGGGCGCTACCCACGGCGGGCCGCGTTCCTCTTCCTGGAAGGGACCGTCCACTTCGTCCTGGTCTTCGCCTGGGACGTGCTGATGGGGTACGCCGTCACCGCCCTCCTGGTGGCCTGGCTGCTGGCCCGCTCCGAGCGGGTGCGGCGGGTCACGATGTGGGTCGCGGGCGGGGTGCACCTGGCCTTGATCGGCCTCGTGACGCTCGGGGACCTGGCCAAGCCGGACTCCGGGCCCACGACTCCGGATCCCGCCGCGGCCCGGCTGTACGCCCACGGCGGCTACCTCGAACAGATCGCCTTCCGGCTCGACCACGCCCTCGCGCTGCGCATCGAGCCCGTCTTCTCCTTCGGACTGCTGGTGTTCCTCTTCCTCCTCGGCGTCCGGCTGCACCGCGCGGGCGCCTTCTCCCCGACCGCCGGCGGGCGCCGGATCCGGGTCCGGATGGCCGCCCTGGGCCTCGGCCTCGGGCTGCCGGCCGGCGCCGCCGCCGCGCTCGGGGGCCACGACTTCTTCGTCCTGGGGCGCTACGGCATCGCCCCGCTGGTCGCCGTCGGGTACATCGGCCTGATCGGGTGCGCCCTCGACCGGTTCCGGGTCCCCGGGGCCGGCGCCCTCGGCTCCGTCGGACGCACCGCCCTGTCCTGCTACGTCGGCCAGAACCTGCTCTGCATGCTGCTCTGCTACGGCATCGGGCTCGGGCTCGCCGACCGGCTCGGCGGGAGCGGGCCCTGGTGGGTGATGGGCCTGTGGGCAGCGGTCGGCCTCACCCTGGTCACCGCGTCCCGGCTCTGGCTGCGCCGCTTCGACCGGGGCCCGCTGGAGGCCGTACAGCACTGGGCCCTCAGGAGGCGGGGGCCGCGCCCTGAGCCGCGCCGGTGACCTCCACCTCCAGGACGAACTCGTCGTACGGGGCCTCCTGCGGGTAGGGCGGGCGGATCTGCGCGAAGCGGATCCGGGCCCGCCCGCCCGGGCAGCGGCCGCGGACGGCGTACGTCCGCTCCAGCGGGGCGCCGGGCAGGACCTGGACCGGCGGGGGCAGGGGCGGGGCCTCGTCCACGGAGACGGCGTCCGCATCCCCGGTGACCTGCCAGGTCCACACGTACCCGCGCGCCCCGCGCCCGGTGAGCCGCAGCTCGTACGACTCACCGACGCCGAGGGCGACCTTGCGCACTTCCACCCGCAACGACCTCCCGGCTCAGGCGGGGCCGATCACCGGCCCCTCGTGCCAGCCCGCGCCGTCCCTCCAGTAGTGCTGCAGCTGACGGTCCGTGCGCAGGACGATGACCTCCAGGTTGAACCCGAAACTGCCCTGGAGCATCCCGGTGACGGCGAGCGCGTCGTGGCCGAAGACGGCGCTGCGGCTCCAGGCGGAGCCGGAGGCGTTGCCCCGCCACCAGTGCTCGACGTGCCCGCCGGCGACGGCCACGCAGAGCTCGTAGTTCCCGGCGGTGTCCTCGTCCACCGCCCCGTACTGCGCCTCGATCAGGCAGGGCGCGGAGGTGACCGAACTGCCGAAGACCTCCCCCGGGCACCAGGCGAAGCCGTTCGGGTCATCTCGCCACCACAGCTGCATCCGGCCGTCCGTACGGGTGGCCACGAGGTCGAGGTGGCGGCTGCGGGTCTGGACCAGGGCGGGCCCGAAATGGGCGATGCCGGAGGCGAAGCGGCCGCCGTCGTTCCAGGTCCAGGGGGCTCCGTTGATCCGCCACCAGTGGCCCAGGCGGCCGTCGGCGGTGCGCACGACCGCCTCGAAGTTCCCCGGCTTGCCGTAGTCGCTCTGGATGAACGCCGGGGTCGACCCGATCGCTGCGTCGCCCGGCCCGAAGGCGCCGCCGTCGCGCCAGGCCCCGCCGGACTGATCGTAGAACCAGTGGCGCAGCCGGCCGCCGGTGGTCACGTGCAGCGACTCCATGTTCCGGTTGTACGTGGTCCCGGTGAAGGCCGGCTGCCCGGAGGCGTCGTTGGCGTAGGCCTGGGCGCGGGCCCACGGGAAGGGGGCGTCGCCCTCGCGCCACCAGTGCTGGAGGCGGCCGCCGCCGGCGGTGGCGAGCATCTCGAAGTTGCGGTGGGCACGGCCGTTGCCGCTCTCGTAGACGTTGCCGGCGTGCAGGCGGCGCTTGCTCCACGGGTCGACGTTGGTGCCGCGCAGGCCGCACTTGGCCCAGTAGTCGATCTTGACCTCGCCGTAGGCGATCCGGCCGTACCCGCCGACGTGGTACCCCGGCCCCCAGGAGTTCTTGAACAGCCAGCAGCCCGCGGCGTCGTCGTAGCCGACGATCAGCACGCAGTGGCCGCCCGCGAGGTGGTCGCTGGTGCGGTGGTAGACGCCGGAGCCGAGGCCGAAGAAGTCGTCGTACACGTCGAAGCACGCGGTCAGCGGGCCGACGGTGTCGAGCCAGACCTTCTGCTGCTCCACGTCGCCGAGGCGGACGTAGTCGGTGATCCGGACGGTGCGGCCGGACCGGTCCCAGCTGGGGGTGTACTCGGCGCGCCAGGCGTCGCGGCGGTCGGCAGGGACCGTGGACGGGGGCGGGGAGTAGGGCCAGCAGTCCGGATCGGCGAGGCCGCCGTTGGCCTTGACCCAGTCGAGGGCGGTCTCGGGGTTGGAGCCCTGGCCGCAGGTGAACTTCAGACCGTCGTGGACGTCCCCCTCGGACCGCTTCGCCCAGACGTTGTGCTCGATGCGGGCCATGGACTCGACGAGGCCGGCGGCCCCGAACGCCCAGCAGGAGCCGCACGGGTTCTGGTCCTTGACCTTGGTGATCCAGGGCCAGCCCCAGCGAACACGCCAGTCGACGGCGGCGGGGCGGGCTCCGACGACCGGCCCCGGCGTACCGGGCAGCAGCCCGTGGGCGGCCCGGCGCCGGGTGAGGTGCGGATTGCCGCTCTCGCGCCCGATGAGCCCCTGCAGGTCGACGGCGCCGATCTCCTGCGCGGGCGTGAGGTTCGCCCCGGGTTCCATGCCGAGCGAGGGGCGCGGCACGGCCTCCTCGTCGGCGAGGTGCTCCATGACGGACCAGCGCGCTCCGTGCTCCACGAGCTGTGCGCGCAGCTCCCCCACCGTCTGGACAGACTCGACAGACTGCTCCGGCATACCGGCCCCCCAGCTGCAACCGTTCGGATGCGAGACCCGGGAGCGTCCATCGCGCGGCGGGGCTCGTCAAGGGTGTCTGCGCGGTCGCGCGGGCGCACGGGGGGTCGTACGAGGTCGCGCGACCGCCCCCGGTGCCGGAGGGACACCGGGGGCGGCGGGCAGAACCGGGCGCGGGCCTACTCGGCCGGGTCGGGTGCCGGGGCCGCCGGGGCGGCGGAGTCCGGGGCGGCGGCAGGCATGCCGGGCAGTCCGAGGCCGGAGAACAGGGCGACGACGGTGGTGCCCAGGTCGTTCACGACGTCCGTGACCCTGGCCGCGTCGATCGTGCAGTCGCAGGGGCCGGCGGCCTTGGCGACTTCGTCGACGGACGCCTTGAGGTGGTCGACCGCGGCGGTGACGCGGTCCAGCGGGGCCGCCGCCTTGGGCTTCACGGCGCCGGGGGCGTGGGCCGGGACCGCGACGGGGAGCGTGACGGGCTGGGCCAGCCCGGCGGGCGGCTTGGCCGCCTCGGCCGGCTTCGCGGCGTCGGCCGGCGGCTTGGCCACCGCGGCCGGGGGCTTCGCCGCATCCGCGGGCGGCCGCGCGGCGTGGGCCGGAGGCCTCGCGGCGTCGGCCGGCGGCCTCGCGGCGTCGGCCGGCGGCCTCGCGGCGTCGGCCGGCGGCCTCGCGGTGTCGGCCGGAGGCTTCGCGGTGTCGGCCGGCGGCTTGGCCACCTCCACCGGGGGCTTCGCCGCTTCCGCGGGCGGCTTCGCGGTGTCGGCCGGAGGCCTCGCGGTGTGGCCCGGAGGCCTGGCCCCGTCCACCGGGGGCTTCGGCGCATCCGCGGGCGGCTCGGGCAGGACCACCAGGGCCGCCGGGTGCTCGGCCCCGGCCCCGGGGGTGGTGGGCGCGGCCGGGGCGGCCGCCGCGAACGTCTTCTTCAGGCCTGCGAGCGCCGCATCGATCTTCTGCTTGTGCACGGCGAGGTCCGCGTCCGGGAGCTTTCCGTCCGGCGACTTCAGGACCTCTCCGAGGAAGTTGGTTACGGGCGTGATCAGGCTGCCTGCGGAGCCCAGCGACTCCACCTGCGCGGTCAGCGCCTCGGCACCGGGGAGGGCCTTCTTCGCCACCGGCGTCGACGGCTTGGCGGGGGCGTCGGCCGCACCGGCCAGACCGGGGGACACGGTCAGCAGCGTCACGCAGAGGGCGGCGGGGAGGGTGTAACGGGTGATGCGGTGCAAGATCTCTCTCCTGTTCAGAGGTACAGAGGTGACATGGGACGTGGGTCACGGACATGTCGGGGGCGTGGGACCTGCCCCTGTCCCACTCACGGCCACCCCGTCACATTCGGCAACCGGAGACCGGGCCACCGGACCCCTGAAACGCACCCCGGATCCACCCCGTGACCCGCCTTTACCTGCACAGATCACTTCACTCTTCAGCTGTGCTGCACCCTCGTGACTCCATCACTCTGCGTGGTCACCGCGGCTACGGGACCTCCACCCCGGCCTGCCCCCCTTGGTCAGGCCGGAGTGGAGGAGCGTTCTGCCTGCCGGTCGGCGGTCCTCGGGCCGGGCGGGCGGACCGGGCGGACCGGGCGGACCGGGCGGCTGGGCGCCAGCCCGTACACGGCCAGGCCGATGGCCAGCAGGAACACCACGCAGGCCGCCTCGAAGGCGAACGCGTACCCGCTCGTGGTGGCCGCCGGGTCCCCGGCGGCCATCAGGGACGCCGTCCGGGCGTCGGCGGCGGAGGTGATCAGGGCGAGGCTGATGGTCGGCCCGGCCAGGATGGCCGTGTTGACCACCGCCCCGGCCAGGGCGGACTGCTCCTCCGGGACCCCGCTGACGGCCCCCACCACGGCGGCGGACATCAGCGTGCCGATGCCGGCCGACAGGATGACCAGGCCCGCCAGGACGCACGGTGTGGAGCCCGTACGCAGCCCCACACCGCCGATCAGGAAGAGCCCGGCGGCGATGACCGCCAGTCCCCCCACCGCGACCGCGCGGACGCCGTGGCGGGCGACGATCCGGCCCGCGACGAAGCCGACACCGAGCAGCATCGCGCTGTACGGGATGAAGGCCAGGGCGTTCTGGAGCGCCGAATAGCCGCGCACCTGCTGGAAGTAGAGGGCCAGCAGGAAGGCGGTGCTCGCGCCGATCGCCGGGCCGAGCAGCGCGCAGACCAGGGCGGTCGCGCGCCGGCGCGAGGCGAGGAAGCCGGGCGGCAGCAGGGGGGCGCGGACGCGCCGCTGGGCGGCGGCGAACACGGCGAGCAGCACCGCGCCGAGCGCGAGCGGGGCGAGGACCTGGGCGGCGGCCCAGCCGTGCGGGCCGACCATCACGAAGCCGTAGCCGAGGGTGGAGAGCGCGAGGGTGCCGAGCACCGCGCCGACGAGGTCCACGGGGACCCGCACGGGCGCGGGCCCGGTCGGCAGCGACCGGGGGGTGAGGGCCAGCACGGCCACGGCTGCCGCCGCGAGCAGGCCGAAGCTCCACCGCCAGGTCAGCCAGGTGACGAGCGCCCCGCTGAGCACGATGCCGACGGCGGCGCCGAGGCTGGCCAGCAGGCCCCAGCGGGCCAGGGCCGCGGCCCTGGCCCTGCCCTCGGGGAAGACGACCCGCAGCAGGGCCATGGCCGCGGGGGCGGCGAGGGCGGCCCCGCAGCCCTGGAGGAAGCGGGCGGCGAGGACCGTGTGGGAGGTGGGGGCCAGCGCTGCGGCGAGCGAGGCGGCGGCGAACAAGGCCGTGCCCCGGGTGAACAGCCGGCGCTGCCCGATCCGGTCGGTGAGCCGCCCGCCGAGCAGCAGCAGCCCGCTGAAGGACAGGCCGTACGCGGCGCTGTCGAGGATGAGGTCGATCCGGCTGAGGCCGAGTTCCCGCTGCATGGCCGGACCGGCGGCGAACGTCACCGACACCGAGGCGTTGAGGAGGAGTTGCACGGCGCCGAGGATCGCGAACCGCACCCAGGTGTTCGGCGGGGCGGCCAGGGCCCGGGCCTCCGGGGAATCGTCCATGCCGCGAGTGTTCCAGCCGCCGACGGCGGCCGGCGCGGCCGGCGGGCCAGTCCGTCAGGTCTGCTTCGGCATCAACACGACGCGGCTGCCGTGCAGTTCGCCGTTCTCGATGCGCCGGTGCGTACGGGCCGCCTCCGACAGGGGGACCCGCTCGACGGAGCGGGCGCGCAGCCTGCCGTTCGCCAGCAGGCGGTTGATCGCGCCGGCGGCCTCGCCGAGTTCGGCCGAGGTGGCGTGCGAGATGACGAAGCCGACGACGGAGCCGTCCTTCATGTAGAGCGGTCCGGCCGGCAGGACGGGCTGGGAGCGGGCGCCGGCGAGGAGCACGATCCGGCCGCGGGGCGCGAGGAGTCCGACGGCGGCGGCCAGGTCGTTCGTACCGGAGGTGTCGATGTGGACGTCGACGCCGTGCGGGCTGAACTCGCGTATGCGGTCGGCCAGTTCGGGGTCCTTGTAGTCGAGGACCGCCGCCGCGCCGAGCGCCCGGCAGTGCTCGGCGGCGCGCGCGCCTGCGGTGGCCACGACCCGGGCGCCGGCCTCGACGGCCATGGTGACCAGGGCGCTGCCCACGTTCCCGGCGGCTCCGGCGACGAGCACCGTCTCGCCGGGGCGCACCCGGCCGTGGGTGAACAGGGCGAGGTACGCGGTACCTGCGGGGTGTACGACGGCGACGGCCTCGGCCGCGTCGACGGCGGCGGGCAGGCGGTAGAGGCGGTCGGCCGGGACCACGGCCCGTTCGGCGGCGGCGCCCTGGCGGCCGCCGTGGCCGAGGCTGTTGCACCAGACGCGGTCCCCGGCGGCGAAGCCGGCCGCGCCGGGGCCGGCCTCGACGACGGTGCCCACCAGGTCGCGGCCGATCACGAACGGGAACTCGACGGGGGTGCGGAAGAGCCCGGACCGCACGAAGGTGTCCACCGGGTTGACGGACACGGCCTCGACCTCGACCAGGACATCCGTCGGGCCTGGGCTCGGAGGGGTGATCTCGCCGTAGCGGATGTTCTCGGCGGGGCCCAGTTCTTCGATGAAAGCTGCACGCATGGGGCGATCCTCGCCCGGGTCCGCACGGTTCGCGCACCGCGCCGCGAAGGCTTCGTCAACTCCCTGGCCGGGTCCGGCGGGATCCCGCGGGGAACGGGCTCCGAACAGGCCGAAGGGCCGCTACGGGGGTGTGAGCGGCCCTTCGGAGACGGGGGGTCGTGCGGTGTCGGCGGCTCCGCCCGGCGGGGGGATCGGGGACCGAGCAGCCGATGGATCAGAGGTTGGCGTCGGCGATGGCGCGGGTCTCGCGGATCTTCGTGCCGAGCGCGGTGAGCAGCTGCCGGAGGATCTCGATGGTGGTCTCGTCGGTCAGGTTGCCGTGCTCGTCGAAGCGCTCGTGGGCGCGGAAGATCTGCAGCTCGGGCTTGCCGACGACCTTGGAGTCCGTCCACAGGAACATCTGGCGCAGCGCGAGCTGGGCGCGGACGGTGCCGAAGTTGGTCGGCGCGGCGCCGGCGATCGCGACCGGCTTGCCGGTCAGCGAGGAGTCGAGGGCCGGGCGGCTCGCCCAGTCCAGGGCGTTCTTCAGGACACCGGGGATCCCGTAGTTGTACTCGGGGGTGGCGATGAAGATGCCGTCCGCCTCGGCGATGCGGCGACGCAGATCGGCCACGGCGACCGGCGCCGGGTCGATGTCGTGGTCGGTGTCGTAGGGCGGGATGTCGCGCAGACCCTCGTAGATCTCGATGGCCAGGTCACCGGGGGCGAACTTCTGGGCGGCGCGCACGAGTGCGCTGTTGTACGAGGCGCCGCGCAGGCTGCCGGAGATGGCCAGGATCTTGAGCTCGGGCATGAACTGTCCTTCCGCAAGGGTGACATGCGCAGCGAATGCCGTGTCCGGCATGCCCCTGCGAGGTGAACGTCGGGGAATGGCAGGAGTCTGTCCGCGCACGGGATGAGCCGACAACGGCGGTGGGCCGGATCTGTCATCTGTCCACGGGCGGGTCGGTGCGCGGGACTTGATCCGGGACGGCCCCTCCCGTATAACTGGCATCGAACTGAACTGAACCGTATGGTTCATTTCGCCGAGAGAGCGACGACCGCGAACGACGAGAGAAGACATCATGACCACGCTGGGTTCCGTTATCGACACCGCCACCGCGATCCGCTCGGTGGCCGACGTCCTGCAGCCGGTCCACACGCTGGAGGGCGAGGGCTTCCCTGTCCGGCGCCCCTTCCCCACGCCGCAGATCCCGCAGCTGGACCCCTTCCTGATGGTCGACCAGGTCGGCCCGGTGGACCTCGGCCCGGGCGAGCCCAAGGGCGCCCCCGACCACCCGCACCGCGGCTTCGAGACGATCGCGTACGTGCTGGAGGGCGACATCGAGTACGCCGACTCCACCGGCAACCGCGGCGTCGTCCCGCCCGGGGCCGTCCAGTGGCTGACCGCGGGTGCGGGCGTGGTGCACTCGGCCCAGCCGACCGACGCCTTCCGCGCGGCCGGGGGGCTCCAGCACAACCTGCAGATCTGGGTGAACCTGCCCGCCGCCCTGAAGGAACTGCGCCCGCGCACCCAGAACCGCGCCGCGGAAGAGATCCCGGTGGTCCGGAACCTGGACGGATCCTGGTTCAAGGTCATCGCGGGCTCGGCCCTCGGCGTGACCGGCCCCTTCGACACGCAGATCCCGGTGACCGTGGTGCACGCCTCGATCGCCCCGGGCGCGAGCGCGCAGCTGCCGGCACCGGCGGGCCGCAACGCGGCGGTGTACGTCCTGTCCGGCAGCGGCAAGGTCGCGTCAAGCGAGCTGGCCGACGGCGAGCTGGCCGTCCTCGCCGACGACGGCGACACGGTCCGCGTCGAGGGCGGCCCGATCGGCGCCGACCTCCTCTTCCTCTCGGGCGAGCCGATCGGCGAACCGGTGTTCCGCAGCGGCCCGTTCGTGATGAACACCCCCGAGGAGATCGACCAGGCCTTCGACGACTACGCGGCGGACCGCCTGGGCCGCTACGAGGACTGACACGGGGACCGATCCCTGCACCGCAGACCACAACGGGGGGCACCCCGCCGGACACCGGCGGGTGCCCCCGGTGTCTTTTCCCGCCCGGCGGCCGTCGGTCCGGGCGCCCGCGACCGGCCCGTGGCGTGATCACGCCGGGCGCCCGCCCGCGCGGGATACCCTCCTCGAGATCACAAACGGGGGGTTGTCATGAGGTTTGCCTGGTTGCTGTGGCTCACGCGCCACTTCGAGGAATTCGGCTACAGCCAGGGGCTGTTGAGCGGCGTCGTCGGCACGCTGGCCGTCCTCATCACGGCCCTGCTGCTCGCGTACACCCTGCGCCGCTCCAGCCTGGCCGCCCTGGCCGCCGGCACGGCGGTGGGCGCCGCCGGGATCGCCTGGCTGGCCACGCACTGACCCGGCCGGCCGCACGCGCAGGGCGGGCCGCACGCGCCACACGGGCCGTACGCGCCACACGGGCCGTACGCGCCACACGGGCCGTACCGGCCGCCGCCGCCGGACCGGCGCCGGGATTCCGGCGCGCGGCGCGGTGCCGGTAGGACCGGCGCGGGCTACGGGTTCACGGCGTACTGGCGGAGGAACATGTCCACGCCGCCCTGGACGAGCCGTTCCGCCAGGTCCTCGTCCAGGGCCGTGCCGTACGCGCCGTAGACCAGGTGGGGGGACAGGACCAGGCCCGAGAGCTGGAGGACGGCCAGCTCCATGTCCGGGATGCGCAGCAGGCCGCGCTCGTCGAGCCGGCCCAGGGCCGCGGCCAGGGCCGCGTGCTGGCGGCCGGGGCCCTCCTCCTGCCAGGTGGCCCCGAGTTCCGGGAAGCGGTGGCGCTCGCCCGCGATCACGTTGCGCAGGGCCAGCACCTCCGGGGTGGTCAGGCCCGCGACCCAGGTGCGGCAGGCCTCCAGCAGGTCGGTGCGCACGTCGTCCGACTCGGCGAGCTTGGCCTGGATCACCGACTGGGCCACCTCCAGCGCCTCGTCGAGCGTCTGCCCGATCACGGCGTTGAACAGGTTCTCCTTGCTCCCGAAGTGGTTGTAGACGGTGACCTTGGAGACGCCCGCCTCGGCGGCGAGCTGGTCCACTCCGGCCCCGAAGCCCTCGCGCAGGAACACCGTGCGCGCGGCTTCCAGGATGGCCTCGCGCTTGCGCGCTGCGCGCGCCCCGGTGGGAACGGCCTGCCGGGCTTCGTTGGCGCTGGTCCGTGCGGTCATGTCGATCCCTACTCCTCGGGGTTGCAGGCCCAGTCTAGGACCCAACTGAACTGTACCGTTGCGTTCAATTGAACTGAACTGTATGGTTCATCTAGCTGGAGACGCCAAACGGGGCGCCGAGCAGCGCAGTTGAAGACATTCCAGGCAACAGGAGGTCCCTTCCATGAGCGCCACCCAGACCCCCCTCTTCCGGTCGCGAGCCCAGGTGCAGGTCTCCGCCACCCCGGCCGAGGTGTACGCCGTCGTCAGCGACCTGGCCCGCAGCGGCGAGTGGAGCCCCGAGTGCCTCGGCGGGGAGTGGACCACCGGGGCCCCCGGCGCGGTCGGCTCGGTGTTCCGCGGCGAGAACGAGCGCAGCGAGGACGTCGTCTCCTGGGCGCCGGTGGTGCGCGGCAAGTGGACGACGTACGCCGAGGTCGTCGCCGCCGAGCCCGGCCGGACCTTCCAGTGGGCCATGCACAACAGCTCCGGCGAGAAGCAGGACAGCGTCTGGGGCTTCTCCATCGAGGCGGACGGCGAAGGCAGCCTCCTGGTCCACCACTTCCGGATGGGCGCCGCCACCGAGGGGATCACCGGCATCACCGCCGGAATGGACGAGGACCGCAAGCAGCAGTTCTTCGCCGAGTGGGGCGAGAAGGTGGCCGGCGACCTCGCCACGACCCTGGAGCGCATCAAGGTCGTCATCGCGGGGGACCGCGCGCAGCAGGACCTCGCCGGGACGAACGCCGCCTGAGCTCCCGGCCGGGCAACTCACCGCAATTGCAACTTACTCGGAAAGGGCTGGGCGATGATTCTGCAGCGCATCGGGAACAAGGGCATCCGACTGGGGACGCTCTTCGAGCGGGCCGCGAGAAAGCACCCGACGAACGTCGTGATCCTCGATCACGACCTGGACATAGCCCCGGGCCTGGGGCGCCGGGCGACCGTGGCCGAGGTCGCCGACCTGATCGACGACTTCGCGTCCCGGCTCTGGGCCGCCAAGGTCCGCCCCGGCCGCCGGGTCGTCGTCTACAAGTCCGACGGCTTCGACATCACCCTGCTGGCCTGCGCGGTGGCCCGCATCGGCGCCGTCCCGGTGCTGCTGTCGCCGAAGCTCGACGGCGAGACCGTCGCCGAACTCGTACGGCGCACCGACCAGCCCTACCTGCTCACCGACCAGGACAAGCTGGAGACCGAACTGCCCGCCTCCGTCTTCGAGGAGGCCGAGCAGGTCCTGCTCACCTCGGGCAGCTACCAGGAGGCCACCGGACTCGCCTCGCTCGCCGGGTCCCCCCGGGTCCGCGCCGTCACCATGCCGCCCGAGCACCCGACCCTGATCACGCACACCTCCGGTACCACCGGCACCCCGAAGCTCGCCGTCCACACCGGCGCCACCCTCCAGGCGCGCTACCGTCCGCAGGCCGCGATCACCAAGCCGCTCATACCGGGCCGCGAGACCATCGCCATGCACGTCTCCTTCGTCCACTCGCGGCTCATCACCGCCCTCGCCATCTCCCTCTTCCGCGGTTTCCCGATCGTCGTCCTCGCCGACTCCGACCCCCGCCAGGCCGCCGACCTCTTCGCCCGGCTGCGCCCCGGCATCCTCGAAGCCCACCCCAACTCCTTCATGGAGTGGGAGGAACTGGCCGACGACCCCCGCGGCCCGCTGTCGAACGTGAAGCTCTTCAGCAGCACCTTCGACGCCATCCACCCGCGCACCGTTCAGCGGCTGCTCAGGGCGACCAAGCGCAAGGCCCCGGTCTTCGGCCAGCTGTACGGGCAGAGCGAGATCGGCCCGGCCGTCGCCCGCTCCTTCTCCAGGCGCCGCGGGCTCGACGCCGACGGCCGCTGCGTGGGCATGCCCTTCCCCGGCATGACCGACGTCCGGGTCGTCAGCCGCAACGGGCTGCCGCCCTCCGAGACCAACCCGGGATTCATCGAGGTCAAGAGCGACGGCCGGATCGTCACCTACCTCGGCGAGCAGGAACGTTATAACAAGCAGGTCAACGACGGCTGGTGGCGCATGGGCGACGTCGGCTACCGCACCAAGTGGGGCTGTGTGCACCTGCTCGACCGCGAGGTGGACCTGATCGAGGGCTTCGGCTCCACCCTCGCCGCCGAGGACACCCTCTTCACCCGGCTCGACGAGCTCGCCGAGGTCATCATCATCCCCGACGAGAGCGGCCGCGCCGTCCCCGTCGTCTGCACCAAGGACGACAAGCCCCTCGACTCGAAGGCCTGGCAGGCCGCCGTCGCCGGACTGCCGCCGATGGCGGAGCCCGTCCAGTGGCGCCAGTCCGACCTCCCGCAGACCGCCACCACCAAGATCAAGCGTCTGGAACTCGCACGGCTGCTCACCGCCGGCGCCACCGCCGACCGCACCGAGGAGAAGGTCTGATGTCGAAGCTGATCATCGTCGGCGGCGGAATCGGCGGCCTGGCCGCCGCCCTCGCCACCGCCCGCCGGGGCCACCGCGTCCTCGTCCTGGAACGCGCCCCCGAGTTCGCCGAGATCGGCGCCGGCATCCAGCTCGCCCCCAACGGCCTGCACGCCCTCGACCGCCTCGGCCTCGGCGACGCCGTCCGCGCCACCGCCGTACAGATGGACGAGCTCCGGTTCATGGACGGGGTCACCGGCCGGCACGTGGTCAGCATGGACCTGACCGAGCGCTACCGCGAACGGTTCGGCAACCCGTACGCCGTCGTCCACCGCGCCGAGCTGCACACCAGGCTGCTGGAGGCCTGCCAGGCCTCCGATGCGATCGAACTGCGCAGCGCCGCCGTCGCCGTCGGGTACGAGCAGGACGCCACCGGCGCCACGGTCCTCCTGGAGGACGGCGAGCGGATCACCGGCGACGCCCTCATCGGCGCCGACGGCATCCACTCCGCGATCCGCGCCCAGCTCGTCGGCGACGGCGCGCCCCGCAACTCCGGGATCACCGTCTACCGGGCGATCATCCCGATGGAGCAGGTCCCCGAGGAGCTGCGCCACCTCACCTCGGTGACCTGGTGGACCGGGCCGCACTGCCACTTCGTGCACTACCCGATCGCCGGCGGCAAGTACCTCAACCTCGCGGCCAGCAGCGACAACCACGCCACCGACACCCTCGCCGGCGTCCCCGCCGCCCAGGGCGACATCCGCCGCGAGTTCGCCTCCCTCGGCGAGGACGCACAGCGCCTGCTGGCCCTCGGCGAAGGCTGGAAGTCCTGGGTCCTGGTCGACCGGGACCCGGTCGACACCTGGACCGACGGCCGGGTCGCCCTCCTCGGCGACGCCGCCCACCCGATGCTCCACTACGTGGCGCAGGGCGCCTGCCAGGGCCTTGAGGACGCCGTGGTCCTGGGCGACCTGCTCGACTGCGGTTCCGATGAACTCCCGCAGCGCTTCGAGAAGTTCAATGCCGAGCGGCGCGAGCGCACCGCGAAGATCCAGCTCCTCGCCAGGGAGAGCATCAAGCTCTGGCACACCGCCGGGGAGGCAGTCCCCGCCCGCAACGAGTACCTCTCGGCCCTCACCCCCGACCAGCTCCACGACTACGTGGCCTGGATGCACGGCGCCCGCACCCTCGACGAGAACACCACCCCGGACGGAGAGCAGCGATGAACGCGGACCAGGCGAAGAAGGCCGGACGGATCCAGATCGCCATCATCGGCGCAGGCCCCCGCGGCCTGTCGGTCCTGGAACGGCTGTGCGCCAACGAGCGACGCAACCCCACCCACTCCGCGGTCACCGTCCACGTGGTCGACCCCTCGGCGCCCGGCGCCGGCCAGGTCTGGCGCTCCGACCAGTCCCAGCACCTGCTGATGAACACGGTCGCCTCCCAGATCACCATCTACACCGACGACAGCGTCCGCACCGAGGGCCCCATCGAGCCGGGCCCGAGCCTGTACGAATGGGCCAAGGACATCGCCTGCGACTCCGCGGACGAGGCGACCCTCGCCGAGGCCCGCCGGCTGGGCCCGAACACGTACCCGACCCGCGCCTTCTACGGCAGCTACCTGCGCGCCACCTTCGAACGCGTCGTGCGCAACGCCCCCGCCCACGTCGGCATCGAGGTGCACCGCTCCCGGGCCGTGGCCATGGCCGACACGCACGGCACCCCCGGCGGACAGCAGGGCGTCCGCCTGGAGAACGGCACCCGGCTCAACAAGCTCGACGCGATCGTGATGGCGCAGGGGCACGTACCGGCCCGGCTGACCCCCCGCGAGGCGAAGACCGCGAGCCTCGCCCGGATCCACCACCTCACGTACGTCACGCCCGCCAACCCGGCGGACCTGAACCTGAACGTCGTGGGGCCCGGCGAGAACGTCCTGCTGCGCGGCCTCGGCCTGAACTTCTTCGACCACATGGCGCTCTTCACCGCCGGCCGCGGCGGCACCTTCGTCCGCGCCGAGGACGGCCGCCTGGTCTACCGGGCCTCCGGCAAGGAGCCCGTCCTGTACGCGAGTTCCCGGCGCGGCATCCCGTACCACGCCCGCGGCGAGAACGAGAAGGGCGCGTACGGCCGCTACCTGCCCCGCCTGCTCACCCCGCAGAAGATCGCCGATATGCGCCGCCGCTCCGAGGACGGCGAGGGCATCAGCTTCTCCGAGGACCTGTGGCCGCTCATCTCCCGCGAGACGGAGAGCGTGTACTACGGCACCCTGCTGGAGGCCCGTGGCCGCGGCGCCGAGCGCGAGGGCTTCACCAAGCGGTTCCTGTCGCTGGAGTCGGCCGAGGACCGCGGCTCGCTGCTGGACGTCTACGGCATCGAGGACGAGCACCGCTGGGACTGGGAGAAGCTCTCCCGCCCGTACGGCGACCGCGAGTTCACCAGCCGCGAGGAGTTCCGGGACTGGCTGGTCGGGTACCTGGCCAAGGACGTCGCGGAGGCCAGGGCCGGCAACCTCAGCGGCCCGCTCAAGGCGGCCCTGGACGTGATGCGCGACCTGCGCAACGAGATCCGCCTCGCCGTCGACCACGGCGGTCTGGACGGCGACTCGCACCGCGACGACCTCGAAGGCTGGTACACCCCGCTCAACGCCTTCCTCTCCATCGGCCCGCCGGCCTCCCGCATCGAGGAGATGATCGCCCTGATCGACGCCGGGGTGCTCGTCCTGACCGGTCCGGGAACCGAGATCCGCGTCGACACCGCCGCCGGCGACGACGCGACCTTCATCGCGCAGTCCCGCACCGTGCCCGGCCCGGCGGTCCGCGCCACCGTCCTGATCGAGGCCCGGCTGCCCGAGCCCGACCTGCGGCGCACCGACGACCCGCTGCTGCGCCACCTGCTCGACACCGAGCAGTGCACCACGTACCGGATCGCCGGCTCCGACGGCAGCAGCTACGAGTCGGGCGGCCTCGCCGTCACCGAGCGCCCGTACCGGCTGCTCGACGCCCGCGGCCGGGCCCACCCGCGCCGGTTCGCGTACGGGGTGCCCACCGAGTCCGTGCACTGGGTCACCGCGGCCGGCATCCGGCCGGGCGTCGACTCGGTCACCCTCGGGGACTCCGACGCCATCGCCCGCTCCGTGCTGGCCCTGCCGGCCACGAGCATGGTCCCGACCGGTGTCGCGCCGCTGCCGGCCGAGACCGACCTCACCGGGGTCCTCGTATGAGCCGGGCGGACCGGGACGAGCTCACCGACGCGGGGCTGCTGTCGCCGGTACGGGCCGGCACCCCCGCCGAGGCGGCCGTCGGCGACCTGGCCTGGCTCCAGGCCATGCTCGACGCCGAGGCCGCACTGGCCCGGGCCCAGGCCGGACTCGGCACCCTCCCCGTGGCGGCCGCCGAAGCCATCACCCGGGCGGCCCGGGCCGAGCACCTCGACCTGCGGGCCCTGGCCCTGGCCGCCCGGGAGACCGCGAACCCGGTGGTCGGGCTGGTGCAGGCGCTGACCCGGGTGGTCGCGGAGCAGGACACACAGGGCACCGGGGCAGCCGAGTACGTGCACCGCGGCTCCACCAGCCAGGACATCTTCGACACCGGCGCCATGCTGGTGGCCGCCCGGACCCTGAAGCTGATCCGGGCCGACCTGGCCCGCACCGCCGACGCCCTGGCCCGGCTGGCCGGCGAGCACCGGGACACGGCGATGGCGGGACGCACGCTGGCCCTCCAGGCCGTACCCACCACCTTCGGGCTGAAGGCGGCCGGCTGGCGCCAACTGGTCCTGGACGCCGACCGGCGCCTGGCCCGGGTGCAGGACGGCGGGCTGCCGGTGTCCCTCGGCGGTGCGGCGGGCACGCTGGCCGGCTACCTCGAATACGCCCGGATCGACGGCGCCGACCGCCCCCTGGAGCCGGGCGCGTACCTGGACGACCTGGCCGGGGCGTTCGCCGCCGAGACCGGACTCGCCCGCCCCGCACTGCCCTGGCACGTGCTGCGCACTCCGATCGCCGATCTCGCCGCCGCGCTCGCCTTCACCGCCGGGGCCCTCGGGAAGATCGCGGTCGACGTGCAGAACCTGGCCCGGACCGAGGTCGCCGAGGTCGCCGAACCCGCCGTGTCCGGCCGTGGCAGCTCCTCGGCCATGCCCCACAAGCGCAACCCGGTCCTGAGCACGCTGCTGCGCAGCGCCGCCCTCCAGGTCCCGGTCCTCGCCACCGGGCTCGTGCAGTGCCTGATCTCGGAGGACGAGCGTTCGGCCGGGGCCTGGCACGCCGAATGGCAGCTGCTGCGCGAGTCCCTGCGGCTGGTCGGCGGCGCCGCCCACACCGCGGTCGAGCTCGCCGAGGGGCTGACCGCCCGGCCGGAACGGATGCGGGCCAACCTGCTGCTGACCGGCAGCCAGGTGGTCTCCGAGCGGATCGCGGCCGTGCTCGCACCGGAGTTGGGCAAGGCCGCGGCGAAGCAGCTGCTGACCCGGGTCTCGGCCGCGGCCGAGGAGAGCGGGCGGCCCCTGTACGAACTGCTCGCCGAGGAGCCGGTGCTGGGCGGGCGCCGGAGCAAGGACGAGCTGGAGCGGCTGTGCGATCCCGGTACGTACACGGGCGGTGCGGGTCCGCTGGTGGACGCCGCGCTGGCCGGGCCGGCCGAACCGTTGCGCCTCAACTGAACTGAACTGTATAGTTCACGGAGTTGGCCGCCGAACAGAAAGCCGAGGAGCCATGACGCCGCCGCCCGCACGGCCCGCCACCCGACGCTGGATCGAGGACTGGGACCCCGAGAACGAGGAGTTCTGGCAGCGCTCCGGCAAACTGACCGCCCGCCGCAACCTGATCCTCTCCGTCCTCTCCGAGCACATCGGCTTCTCGGTGTGGAGCATGTGGTCGGTCCTGGTGCTCTTCATGTCACCCGCGATCGGCCTGGGCTTCCCCCCCGCCCAGAAGTTCCTGCTCGTCGTGGTCCCCACCCTGGTCGGCGCCGCCCTCCGGCTCCCCTACAGCTACGCCGTGACCCGCTTCGGCGGCCGCAACTGGACCGTGTTCGCCTCGTCCGTCCTGCTCGTCCCCACCCTCGCCGCCCTGTACTTCGTACAGAGACCCGGGACCCCGCTGTGGGTGTTCCTGCTGATCGGCGCCATCGGCGGGGTAGGCGGCGGCAACTTCGCCTCCTCGATGACCAACATCACCGCCCTCTTCCCGCAGCGCCTCCAGGGCTGGGCCCTCGGCATCAACGCGGGCGGCGGGAACCTCGGGGTCGCCGCGGTCCAGCTGATCGGCCTGCTGGTCATCGCCACCGCCGGCAGCACCCACCCCGCGTACGTCATCGCCCTCTACCTGCCGCTGATCGTGCTGGCCTCGCTCCTCGCCGCCCTGTACATGGACAACTTCGCCGTGGTGCGCAGCGCGCCCGGCGCCCAGCGCGAGGCCGCCCGCAACCCGCACACCTGGTTCATCTCCCTTCTCTACGTCGGCACCTTCGGCTCCTTCATCGGCTACGGCTTCGCCTTCGGCCTCGTGCTCCAGAGCCAGTTCGGCGCCACCCCGCTCCAGTCCGCCTCGTACACCTTCCTCGGACCGCTGCTCGGCTCCCTGTTCCGGCCGGTGGGCGGACTGCTCTCCGACCGGTGGGGCGGGGCCCGGGTCACGCTGGCCGCGTTCTGCGCGATGGCCGCCGGGACCGGCGTGCTCCTCCTGGCCTCTGCGAACGGCTCCTTCGGGCTCTTCGTCGCCGGCTTCACCGCCCTGTTCGTCCTGACCGGCATCGGGAACGGCTCCACGTACAAGATGATCCCGGCGGTCTTCGCCCGGCAGGCCCAGGACGACGTCACCTCCGGCCACGACGCGGCTGCGGCCTTCGCCAGGGCCCGCCGGCTCTCCGGCGCGGTCATCGGCATCGCCGGCGCGGTCGGCGCCCTCGGCGGAGTCGGCGTCAACCTGCTCTTCCGCAGCGCCTACAGCGGCCCCGAGCAGTCCGGCGAGCCCGCCTTCGTCGCCTTCCTCGGCTTCTACCTGGTGTGCGTCCTGGTCACCTGGGCGGTGTACCTGCGGCGCCGCCCGGGCCCGGGGGCGGCCGACGGAACGGCCGGCGGAACGACGGCCGCCGCGACGGTCCGCGCGGAGGCCTCCCGTGTCTGACCCCCGCGAGGTCACCGAGACCGCCCATGCCACCGGGACCACCCCGGCCACCGAGCTCACCGGCGCCACCGCAGCCGGTGAGGTCACCACCCACTGCCCGTACTGCGCCCTCCAGTGCGGCACCCGGCTCACCCACCAGGGCGGGCGCACCGCCGTCGCCCCGACCACGTTCCCGGTGAACCAGGGCGGCCTGTGCCAGAAGGGCTGGACGGCGCCCGCACTGCTCGACACCCCGGGGCGGATCACCCGGCCCCTGGTGCGCGGCGCAGACGGCCGGCTCGCCCCCGCCACCTGGGAGACCGCGCTCGACACGATCGCCGCCCGGCTGCGGGAGATCCGCGCCGCGCACGGCCCCGACGCGGTGGGCGTGTTCGGCGGCGGCGGGCTCACCAACGAAAAGGCCTACCAGCTCGGCAAGTTCGCCCGCGTCGCGCTCGGCACCAGCCAGATCGACTACAACGGCCGGTTCTGCATGTCCTCGGCGGCGGCCGCCGGCTCCGCGGCCTTCGGACTCGACCGGGGCCTGCCGTTCCCCGTCACCGACCTCGGCGACGCCGACGTGATCCTGCTCGCCGGAGCCAACCCGGCCGAGACCATGCCGCCGCTGATGCGCCACCTGAACCGGGCCCGGCTCATCGTCATCGACCCGCGCCGCACCCCCACCGCCGAGGGCGCCGCCCTGCACCTCCAGCCGGCGCCCGGCACCGATCTCGCCCTGGCCCTGGGGCTGTTCCACCTCGCGGTCGTCGAGGGCCACGCGGACCAGGGCTACCTGAACAAGCGGACCACCGGCTTCGACGCCGCCTGGGCGCGGGCCGCCTCCTGGTGGCCCGAGCGGGTGGAGCGGGTCACCGGGGTCCCCGTCGCCGACATGCGCGACGCGGTGCGGCTGCTGGCCGGCGCGGAGCGGGCGTACGTGCTGACCGGGCGCGGCGCCGAGCAGCACAGCAAGGGCACCGACACGGTCGCCGCGTTCATCAACCTCGCCCTCACCCTCGGCCTGCCCGGCCGCGAAGGCGGCGGCTACGGCTGCCTGACCGGCCAGGGCAACGGCCAAGGCGGCCGCGAACACGGCCAGAAGGCCGACCAGCTGCCCGGCTACCGCATGCTGACCGACCCGGCCGCGCGCGCCCATGTCGCCGCGGTGTGGGGGGTGGAGCCCGATGCGCTGCCCGGCCCCGGCCGCAGCGCGTACGAACTCCTCGACGCGCTCGGCACGGACGGCGGGCCGCGGGCCCTGCTGGTGTTCGGCTCGAACCCGGTGGTCTCGGCGCCGCACGCGGCCCGGATCGGGGAGCGGCTGAAGTCCCTGGACCTGCTCGTGGTGGCCGACTTCGTGCCGTCCGAGACCGCGCAGATGGCGGACGTCGTCCTCCCCGTGACCCAGTGGGCCGAGGAGGAGGGCACGATGACCAGCCTCGAAGGCCGGATCCTGCGCCGTCGGCGGCTGCTGTCCGCGCCCGGCGAGGCACGCGGCGACCTGGAGGTGCTGCACGGCCTCGCGGTCCGCCTCGGCCAGCCCGCGGGCCGCTTCCCGACCGCACCGCGGGAGGTCTTCGAGGAGCTGCGGCGGGCCTCGCAGGGCGGGCGCGCCGACTACTCCGGCATCAGCTACGAACGGCTCGACGCGGGCGAGGCCCTGCACTGGCCGTGCCCCGAGACCCCCGACGGCGAGGCGGCGCACCCCGGCACCCCGCGATTGTTCCTCGACGCCTTCGCGCACCCGGACGGGCTGGCCCGCTTCGCCGAGGTCGAGCACCGCGACGGCGCCGAGACGCCCGGTGCCGCGTTCCCGCTGTACGCCACGACCGGGCGGGTGCTCGCCCAGTACCAGTCGGGCGCCCAGACCCGCCGGGTCCCGGAGCTGGCCGCGGCCGCGCCCGAGGCGTTCGTGGAGGTGCACCCCGACACGGCCGCGCGGTACGGGCTGGCCGACGGCGGGGCGGCGCGGGTCACTTCGGCACGCGGCAGCACGCTCGCACGGGTCCGGCTGGTCCCCTCGCTGCGGACGGACACGGTGTTCCTGCCGTTCCACTTCGCCGGGGCGGGCCGGGCCAACCTGATCACCGGCACGGCGCTCGACCCGCGCAGCAAGATGCCCGAGTTCAAGGTCTGCGCGGTGCGGATCGAGCCGGTGGCCGGGCCCGCGGAAGAGGTGGCGCCGTGAGCGCGGGCGAGGTTCTCGTGGTCGGCGCCGGCCCGGCCGGGCAGCGGTTCGTGGAACGGCTGCACCACCACGGACACCGGGGCGGCGTGACCGTCCTCGGCGCCGAGCCGCGGGCGCCGTACCACCGGCCGCTGCTGTCCTCCGTCCTGGACGGGACACTGCCGGCCCCCGCCCTCGCCCTCCCCGCACTGCCCGAGGGCACCCGCCTGCACACCGGGGTCACGGTGACCCGGATCGACCGCGCGCGCCGCCTCGTCCACTCCACCGACGGCACGGCCGGCTCCGTGCACCGCTACGACACGCTGGTCCTGGCCACCGGGTCCCGCCCGGCCGTCCCCCGGATCCCGGGGCTCCCGGAACTCCCGCAGCCCGGGGGTGCGGAGGGCGCGGTGGCGCTGCGGACCCTCGCCGACGCCGAGCGGTGCGCGGCGGAGCCCCCGGGGTCCGCCGTCGTCCTGGGCGGCGGGCTGCTCGGGGTCGAGGCGGCCGCCTCGCTGCGCCGGGCCGGGCACGAGGTGGCCCTCGTCCACCGCGGACCGCATCCGCTGGACCGGCACCTGGACGCCGCCGCGGGCGCGCTGCTCACCCGGAGCCTGGAAAGCCTCGGCGTCGAGGTCCACGCGGGCCGCACGGCGGTCGCGCACTGCACCGGCAAACTCACCCTCGACGACGGCCTGGTCCTCGCGGCCGACACGCTGCTGCTGTGCACCGGCGCCGTCCCCGAGACCGGGCTCGCCCGGCGGGCCGGGCTCACCGTCCGCTCCGGCGTGGTCGTCGACGACCTGCTGCGCACCGACGACCCGCACATCCACGCCATCGGCGACTGCGCCGAGCACCCGCAGGACGCCGCCGGGCACCTCGAACCCGCGTGGGCGCAGGCGGAGTCGCTGGCCCGGCATCTCACCGGGGCCCCCGTACGGCACACCGGGACCCGGCAGATCACCCGGCTGCGGGTGCCCGGCATCGACCTCGTCCGCCTGGGGCGGGGCGGGCCGGCCCCCGAGGGCGCGGAGGTGGTCGCCTTCGCCGACCCGGCACGCGGCCGGTACGCCCGTCTCACCCTGGACGGCCGGCGGATCACCGGGGCGGTGCTGCTGGGGCTGCCGCGGGCCATCGCCGCCGTGAGCCGGCTCTACGAGCTCGGCCTGCCGGTGCCGGCCGGCCGGCTGGAGTTCCTGCTCGGCATCGCGCCGGCCGCGCCGGGGGCCGAGGAGCTCCCCGACGACGCGGTGGTCTGCCGCTGCAACAACGTCACGAAGCACACCATCACCGAGGCCTGCCGGGCCGGCGCCGCCGACCTGCCACGGATCGCCGCGACCACCCGGGCCACGACCGGCTGCGGCGGCTGCACGGACGCCGTCCGCGCCCTGTGCGGATCCGTGGGTACCGAAGGGAGCAGCACGTCATGACCCGTACCGCTCGTACTCTCGTCGTCGCCGGGCACGGCATGGCCGGGCACCGCCTCGTGGCGGAGTTGCGTTCCCTCGATGCCGCCGGCTCCTGGCGGATCGTGGTCCTCGGGGAGGAGCCGCACCCCGCGTACGACCGGGTGGCGCTGTCCTCGTACCTCGACGGCAAGAGCGCCGCGGACCTCGCCCTGGCCGGGCCGGGCCTGCGGGACGACCCGCTGCTGCAGCTGAGGCTGAGCACCGGCGTGGCAGCCGTGGACCGGGCGGCGCGGACGGTGACCACCACAGCCGGCGATGCGGTCGCCTACGACGCTCTCGTCCTGGCCACCGGCTCGCGGCCGTTCATCCCGCCCGTGCCGGGCCACGACCTGCCCGGCTGCTTCGGCTACCGCTCGCTCGGCGACCTCGACGCGATCCGCGCCGCCGCGGTGCCGGGCCGCCCCGGCGTGGTGATCGGCGGCGGGCTGCTCGGCCTGGAGGCCGCCAACGCGCTGCGGCTGCTCGGCATGGAGCCGCACGTGGTGGAACTCGCCCCGCGGCTGATGCCGTTGCAGGTGGATGCGGCCGGCGGCGGTGTCCTCGGCCGGCGCGTGGCGGAGCGGGGGCTGCGGGTCCACTGCGGTGTGGCGACGGCGGCGCTGGAAGCCGGCCCGGACGGCGCGGTGGCCTCGGTGGCCCTGGCCGACGGCAGCACCCTCGACGCGGACGTCGTGGTGTTCTCGGCGGGAGTGCGGCCTCGGGACGAGCTCGCGGGCCCGGCGGGCCTGGCCACCGGCGAGCGCGGCGGGTTCCTGGTCGACGAGCTGTGCCGGACGGGGGACGAGCGGATCTGGGCGATCGGCGAATGCGCGGCCGTGTCGGGGCGCTGCCACGGGCTGGCCGCACCGGGGTACCGGATGGCTGCCTCCGTGGCCCGGCAGCTGCTGGGCGAGGGCGGGGAGCCGTTCGGGGAGGCGGACCTGTCCACCCGCCTCAAGCTGCTCGGCGTGGAGGTGGCGAGCTTCGGCGACGCCCATGCGGCCGCCGTGGGCGCGGTGGAGCTGAGCCGGCTGGACGAGGCGGCGGGGACGTACGCGAAGCTCGTGCTGGACGCGGACTGCCGCACCCTGCTCGGCGGCATCCTCGTCGGTGACGCCCGCGCCTACGGCGAGCTGCTGCCGTACGTCGGCCGGGGCCTGCCGGCGGCGGGGCACCGGCTGCTGGCCCCCGCGGCCTGAGCCGCACGCGCACGACACCGCCCTCCGGGTTCCGGGAACCCGAAGGGCGGCGCGGGACCGGGCCGGTGGGGCGGCGCGGCGGGAAGCTGTGGGGGTTGGAACTGCTGCCTGTTGGCTGGGTTTGGGTGTGTTCTGGCGTGTATGAGCGAGTGCCTCGTCCTGGTCTGTGGCCGTGGGTCGATGCCGGGTGGGAATGGGGGTTCCTGCGTCGAATGGGTGACCTTCGCTGGTGGTGGTCGTTGGGCGTGGGGGCGGGTTGATCGGTGTGCGAGGGGGTGAGAAGGGGTGGGCGGGCTGCGGGAGTTGTCGGCGCCGTTCGTCGCGCTCGGGCCCACCGGAGTCGCGGTGCGGACCCGGCTGAAGGACCTCTGCCGCGGGATGAGGAGGTGCTGGCCCTGGTCGGCGCGCACCTCGGCGCCCTCGCCTCGAAGGACCTCAAGACGCGGTGTGCTGACACGTGTCACGCCGGACGGCGAGGTGAGCATCAAGCTCCCCGCCCCGCTCGCCCACCTGGCCAACGCGAAACACGGCCGGTACGTCCTCGCCGCGAAGGCGCGCTTCCCGCACCGGGGCACGGAGTGGGCCGACCGGATCGAAGCGAACCGGGCCGTGGCCTACCGCATCCACCACGACGTGCAGCGCAGGCGCTGGTACCTGACCGCCTCGTGGCAGTACGCGCCGGCCAAAACAATCCCGATCGAGGCCGCTCTCGCGCACGGTGTCATCGGCGTGGACACCAACGCCGATCACCTCGCCGCCTGGCGCCTCGACCGGCACGGAAACCCGACCGGCAGTCCGCGCCGCTTCCACTTCGACCT
>NZ_JBEORW010000041.1:0-76887 GCF_040302565.1 Streptomyces sp. NPDC097981 | reverse complement strand
GACGACGGCGGCCACCGCTTCCTGTGCCGGAGCGGCACCGAGGAGGGAGCCGCGGTCCTCGCGCAGCTCCCCCACCGCATCGCCGACGACGCCACCAGATGATCGGCCAGCTCTACCACTGCCTGAAGCGGCGTGAACTCTTCGACGAGGAAACAGCCTTCCCCGGCTCCGTTGTTCGCGCTGGGACCGCTGCGTGAGCGAAGTCTCTCGGTTCAGTTCACCGCTGAGCTGCGGCGTTCGACGAGGACGACGTCGCGCCACCGGCCGTGGTGGCGGCCGATGCGCTCGCGGGTACCGATGGCCCGGAACCCGGCCCGCTGGTGCAGAGCGAGGCTGGCGGTGTTCTCGGGGAAGATGCCGGACTGCACGGTCCAGATGCCGGCAGAGTCGGTGGGAGCGAGCAAGGCGGTCAGCAGGGCCATCCCGACGCCCTGGCCGCGGGCGTCGGGGTGAACGTAGACGGAGTGCTCGACGACTCCGGCGTACGCGCACCGGTCGGAGACCGCCACCACGGCGGCCCAGCCCAGCGCCCGGCTGTCCTCGTCCAGGGCGGCCAGGCGGTGGCCGGGCAGCTTGGCGTTGTCGAACGCCTCCCAGGTCGGGGCGGTGGTCTCGAAGGTGGCGTTGCCCTCGTCGATGCCCAGCTGGTAGATCGCCAGGACCTGCTCGGCGTGCCCGGGCCGCAGGGGCGCGATGCGCACGCCTGCCTCGGCGGCCTTCACGCCGCGGGCTCGATGTCGAGCTCAGTGAGCAGGCCGCGGATGCGCCGTTCGATCTCGTCGCGGATCGGGCGGACCGCGGCGACGCCCTGACCGGCCGGGTCCTCCAGTTGCCAGTCGAGGTACTGCTTGCCGAGGAAGTAGGGGCAGGCGTCGCCGCAGCCCATGGTGACAACGACGTCGGAGGACTGCACCGCCTCGGTGGTGAGGACCTTGAGGGTCTCGGCGGAGAGGTCGATACCGGCCTCCGCCATGGCCTCGACCACGGCCGGGTTCACGGCGCTGGCGGGGGCGGATCCGGCGGAGCGGACCTGGACGCGGCCTTGGCCCAGGTGAGTGAGGAAGGCTGCGGCCATCTGGGAACGGCCGGCGTTGTGGACGCAGACGAACAGAACGGAGGAGACAGCGGAGGTGTTCATCAGGCCAGGGCGCCTTCTTCGGTGGAACGGGCGGGTGCGGCGGGCTGCTGCCCGCCGTGGGGGACGGTGACCTCGTCTTCGCTTGCGCCGGCCGGGCGGCCGAAGCAGAGAACGACCAGGCCGAGGCCGGCGGCGGCGCCGGTCAGCTGGGCGGCAAGGAAGGGCAGCACGGAGGTGGGGGCGATCCCGGCGAAGGTGTCGGTGAAGGCCCGGCCGATGGTGACGGCCGGGTTGGCGAAGGAGGTGGAGGAGGTGAACCAGTACGCCGCGCCGATGTAGGAGGCGACCAGCAGCGGCGCGAGGTGCGCGCGGCCAGCGCGGGCCAGGCCGAAGATGAGCCAGATCAGTCCGGCGGTGGCCACGACCTCGCCCAGCCACAGGTGACCTGCGGACCGGTCGTGGGTGGAGAAGTGCACCAGCGGCTTGCCGAACATGGCGTCGGCGAGGACCGCGCCGACGATCGCCCCGGCGAGCTGGGCGGGTACGTAGGCCGCGACGGCGCGCAGTACGGGAGCGTCGTCTGCGCGGGTTCGGCGGCCGGTGAACCAGGCGGCGAGGGTGACCGCCGGGTTGAAGTGCGCCCCCGACACCGGGCCAAGCAGGGCGATGAGCACGCCGAGGCCGAAGACGGTGGCGAGGGAGTCGGCCAGCAGCTGCGTGCCGGCGTCCCGGGTCAGTTCGGTGGCCTGTATACCGGAGCCGACCACCACCGCGACCAGCGCCGCCGTCCCCAGCCCCTCGACCACTGCCCGCCGCAGCAGCGGCGCCGGCTCACACCAGGGCCTTCGCGGACACGGCGGGGATCTCGAGCAGGGCCGACAGCTTTGCCAGGGCCTCGGGGAGCACCCAGTAGTACACCCAGGTCCCGCGCCGCTCGGAGCCGACCAGCCCGGCCTCGCGCAGCACCTTCAGGTGGTGGGAGATCGTGGGCTGGGAGACGTCGAAGGGGCCGATGAGGTCGCAGACGCACGCCTCGCCGCCCTCGTGGGAGGCGATCAGGGACAGCAGCCGCAGCCGGATCGGGTCCGAGAGCGCCTTGAACATCCTCGACAGCTCTGCCGCGGCTTCCTCGCCGAGCGGCTCGCGGACCAACGGCGCACAGCACGCCGTCGTGTCGTCCTGCCCGAGCAACGGCAGACCAGCTTGTTTCGACACGCCTCAATATTGACAGCCATCGATCCTGGCGGCAAGGTCGGTTGTGTCGACAGACGTCGAAACAACGTGTTTTCGGATGGGAGAACCGTCATGTCCCGTGTCCAGCTCGCCCTGCGCGTCGCCGACCTCGAAGCCTCGATCGCCTTCTACTCCAAGCTCTTCGGCGCCGAGCCCGCCAAGCGCCGCGAGGGTTACGCCAACTTCGCCATCACCGAGCCCCCGCTCAAGCTCGTCCTCATCGAGGGCGAGGCTGGCGAGGACACCCGCCTGGACCACCTCGGCGTCGAAGTCGCCTCCACCAAGGACGTCACCGCCACCACCCGCCTGAAGGACGCGGGCCTGGCGACCTTCGAGGAGAACGACACCTCCTGCTGCTACGCCCTCCAGGACAAGGTTTGGGTCACAGGCCCCGGCAAGGAACCGTGGGAGGTCTACGTCGTGAAGGCCGACGCCGACACCCTCGGCAAGAGCGGCGACAGCGCGCCGCAGGCGTGCTGCGGCACCACCGACGAGCAGGCCATCGATCCCGCGCAGACACCGGCCGAGGCCGCCGCAGGGTGCGCCTGCGGCGGCTGAGCGGACCGTCCCGGTCGGCGGGCACACGCGCTCCGGCGCCCGAGGCGTCCGTCCGTCAGCCCGCGCCTCGCAAGGCGAGGGGCGAATGGCGGGCTACGTGATCACCGCAGAGTCGGGCGCGCGGCGGAGTCGCCGTGCATGCCCAGCACATCCACGGCTCGGTCGGTTCCACGGTGTGTTCACGTCGATGCCTTATCGTGCGCGCGGACCGCAGACCACACGTCGCGGCCGGGACCGTCAAGGAGTGACGAAGTTGAGCAGCATGCCCTCGACCGCCCCCGGGGTGCCGGACGAACTCCAGCGGCGCCTTGGGGTGCCGGACGCGGTGATGATCGGTCTGGGGTCGATGATCGGCGCCGGGATCTTCGCCTCACTGGCCCCGGCCGCCCGCGCGGCGGGCTCCGGCCTGCTGATCGGGCTCGCCTGCGCCGCCGTAGTCGCCTACTGCAACGCCACCTCCTCCGCACGGCTCGCCGCTCTCTATCCGGCCTCCGGCGGCACCTACGTCTACGGTCGCGAGCGGCTGGGAGAGTTCTGGGGGTACCTGGCCGGGTGGGCGTTCGTGGTGGGCAAGACCGCCTCCTGCGCGGCGATGGCCCTGACCGTCGGCTCCTACCTCTGGCCCGGCCAGGCCCACACTGTCGCCGTGGCCGCCGTGGTGGCGCTGACCGCGGTGAACTACGCGGGCGTGCAGAAGTCCGCCCTGCTGACGCGCGTCATCGTCGCCGTCGTCCTGGCGGTGCTCGCCGCCGTCGTGGTCGCCTCCCTTACCTCCGGCGCTGTGGACACCGACCGCCTGGGCGTCGGCGCGGACGCCTCCTTCGGTGGCGTGCTCCAGGCGGCGGGTCTGCTGTTCTTCGCGTTCGCCGGCTATGCCCGCATCGCCACCCTCGGCGAGGAAGTCCGTGACCCGGCCCGCACCATCCCCCGGGCCATCCCGATCGCGCTCGGCATCACCCTCGTCGTCTACACCGCCGTCGCCGTTGGCGTCCTGCTGGTCCTCGGCCCCGACGGCCTGGCCGCAGCCGGGGCACCGCTGACGGACGCTGCCCGGGCCGCCGGCACGGACTGGCTCGTCCCGGTCGTACGCGTCGGCGCGGCGGTCGCAGCCCTCGGCTCACTGCTCGCGCTGATCCTCGGCGTCTCCCGCACGACCCTGGCCATGGCCCGCGACCACCACCTCCCACACGCTCTCGCCGCCGTGCACCCGCGCTTCAAGGTCCCCCACCGGGCCGAACTCCTCGTCGGCGCCGTCGTCGCCACCCTGGCGGCGGCTGCGGACGTGCGCACGGCGATCGGCTTCTCCTCCTTCGGCGTCCTCGCCTATTACGCGGTCGCCAACGCCTCCGCCTGGACCCTGACCCCTGCCGAGGGGCGCCCGGCTCGGATCATCCCCGCGACCGGCCTGACCGGCTGTCTCGTCCTCGCCTTCGCGCTCCCGGTGTCCTCGGTCATCACCGGAGCAGCCGTACTCGCTGTCGGAGCCGCCGCCTACGGACTGCGGCGCGCACTCGTCCGCCACGGGTAGGCACCCTCTCAGGCCGCCCACCGGCTGCGCGTCGCAGGGCGCGGCACTTCGCGGCGGAACGGACCCCGCCCGGACCTACCCTCTCCAGCACGCACCGCCGGAAGAACGCGCACCGCACCAGCAGGGCAGGCCTCACAGTCCCAGATGCAGCCTTCGCGTGCCGCTGATCGAAGAGCACTGTCTCAGCGCCCTCGTGAAAGGCTGACGCTAGATCAGCAGCCGCAGGCGGAACTCGGCACCGCCCAGCCCGATCACCCCGCCCAGAACGCCGATGGCCGCTCCCGCCCCGAACACCACGGGTGCTGAGTGAGTCGGCCGGAGGGGATGGAGGGTCTGGTCCGTGCTCATGAGGGGCATCCTCGCCGGAGGTCCGTCTCTGCTGCTGCGTCGCGAGCCCGCCTTCGGTGCAAGGCACCGAGCGTCGGCTCCTGATTCGTCCGGAACTCCCAAGAAGCCCAGCTCAGTGGTCGTCCAACTTCACTGGCGACCAGTCCAGATTCAGTGGCAGAGGACATCAGGGGGCGACAGCAGCCCACCGCCTGGATAGGGTGTAAGGAACGCGTCAAGAAACGGGCGCGCGGTGTGCCGGGAAGTCTGGTCGGCGATTCAGGGGCGAGCGTGCCCTTCCGCTGACGAATTTCGGAGGTCCACACCGTGGCTGGCACCCGCGCGCGTTCCCCGTTCCTCGGTCTGCTGCCGCTGCCCGAGCGGCAGGCGGTCACCCGTGCTCTGCGCACCGAGACCGTCGGCGGTCTGGTCCTCCTCGCTGCCGCCGTTGTCGCGCTGGTCTGGGCGAACAGCCCCTGGAGCGCCGCCTACACCTCGGTGAGGGACTTCCACTTCGGCATACCGGCCCTGGGCCTGGACCTGTCGGTCGGACACTGGACCGCGGACGGGCTGCTCGCGGCGTTCTTCCTCGTCGCCGGGATCGAGCTCAAACGCGAACTGGTCGTCGGTGAGCTGCGCACCCCGGCCACCGCCGCGCTGCCGGTCATCGCCGCGCTCTGCGGGATGGCCGTCCCCGCCGCCCTCTACCTGGCCACCGTCTCCGCCTCGGACGGCAGCCGGGCCGGGTGGGCCGTCCCGATGGCCACCGACGTCGCCTTCGCCCTCGCGGTCCTCGCGGTCCTTTCCACGCACCTGCCGGCTGCGCTGCGCGCATTCCTGCTGACCCTGGCGGTCGTCGACGACCTCGGCGCCATCCTGATCATCGCTGTGTTCTTCACCTCCGGCCTCAACCTGTGGGCGCTGGCCGGGGCCTTCGCCGGCCTGGCCCTGTTCTACGCACTCCAGCGGGCCCGGGTACGCGGCTGGTGGTGGTACGTCCCGCTCGGCGTGACGATCTGGGCGCTGATGTACAACGGCGGCGTCCACGCTACCGTCGCCGGCGTCTCCATGGGCCTGATCCTGCGCACCACCCGCGACCAAGGGGAGACCGCCTCACCTGCCGCACGGGTGGCGCATCTGGTGCACCCGCTGTCCGCGGGCATCGCGGTGCCGATGTTCGCGCTGTTCGCCGCCGGGGTCAGCGTCTCCGGCCCTACGCTGGCCGCGGTGTTCACCAGCCCCGAACCCCTCGGCGTAGTGATCGGCCTGGTCGTCGGCAAGACGCTGGGGATATTCGCGGGAACCTACCTCGCGGCCCGGTTCACCCGTGCCCGCCTCAACCCCGACCTGGCCTGGGCCGACGTGCTGGGCCTGTCTGTGCTGGCCGGGATCGGATTCACCGTCGCCCTGCTGATCGGCGAGCTGGCCTTCCCCGCCAGCGAGACCGGCGAGCACGTCAAAGCCGCCGTGCTGATCGCCTCCGTGATCGCCGCCGTCCTCGCGGCCCTGCTGCTGCGCCGCCGCAACACGGTCTACCGACGCCTGTGGGAAGCGGAAAGCCTCGACGCCGACGCCGACGGGATCCCCGACGTCTATCAGCGCGCCGCCGCCAGCAGCCCTGACCATCACACAGAGGAACGGTCCCATGATGCCCGATGACGAGGGCTCGCTCCTGGCACCGGTGATCATCATCGTCGCGCTGGTCATCCGTTCCGCCTTGGTCGAGCTGCGGCACCCGGGCAGTGCCCGCCGCCAGTGGGCCTTCACCACCAGCCCCCGCGCCATGGCCGCAGGCGCGACCGTTGCCGCGGCTGTCATCCTGACCGGCTTCAGCCGCATCGGCTGGGCAGCGGCGGCCTGGGCCCTGCTCGCCGGCGCCCTCACCGCACACCTCACCAGCCACAACCCCACAGCCACCGGCGAGAAGACGACCACGAGCAAGGGCCCGGCCGTGACGGAACGACGGATCGGAGCGGTACTCGTTGCCGTTGGTGCACCGCTCACCGTCGCCGGGGGCGCGATGTATTTCCTGCCCGGGCCGGGATTCCCGGTCCTCGTCATCGGCCTGGCCCTGCTGGTCACCGGCCTGGCCATGGCCGTGGCCGGCCGCCGCTGAAGTCCCGCTCACGTCCCTCACGAACAGGAACGGCAAGAACATGATCTGGCAGTGGCTCGGCCTGATGGTCTTCTCCCTGACCCTGCTGCCCGCCGGACTCGCCATGGCCTCCGGGCGGGCCCCGGGCCGCCTGCGCCACCGGCTCGAACCCGTACGCCCGCGCGGCTGGGCCATCCTCGGCATCTACGCCGTCGCTCCCCTCAACGCCATACCCCGCCTGGCAGACGCCTCGCCGCAGGTCACCCTAGCCCTGACCGCGGCGGCAGGACTTCTGACCGTGGCCGGATGCCTGGTGGCCGCATGGGCCTCTCTTGCCACGAGCGAGAACATCGCCAAGTGACACCCTCACGGTTCTCCACTCGCGCCATGTGCACGCTCATCGTCTGGTGGGCCCTCGTCACCGCTGCCCTGTGGCTGAGCGGCAAGGCCACTGACCAACCCCCCTCGATCACGGGATGCGCCACGTCCGCCGCCTTCCTCATCGCAATCGGAGAAGCCGGCGACTGGGCACGTCGGAAGCGCCGCCCCAGACCCAGCTAACTGGCACACCCAGAACCCGAAGCCAGTAGCAACAAAGACACAGGCTCACCAACTTGACGGCCTATCGCCCTGAGATTTCTCCACGGTGAAAACCACCTCCGCCAGATCACCCAGACATACGACGAAGCAGCACAGGGCATCGGCGAGTTCCACAAGCTGTACACAGTCGCCGTCCGCCCAGGCCCGGCCCCACTCACCCGACGCGAACAGTCCGCCCGCCAAGCTCTCGGCACCACCCCCGGGCGGAGAAAGCTCCCCAGGGCGGCAGCGACCAGACCGCCTCGCCCTCCAAGGTGAAACCGGCGGAGCCTCCGACCGTCGGCCCCGGCGAGCACGAGGCGTTCCTGGCCTCCTTCCTGGAGACCAGCCCTGAGTGGGAGAAGTACCGCACCGGTGATGGCGACACGACGATCGCCAGCCACGAATCCCTGACCGTCCGGGCAGAGTTTGACCACGAGGCCCGGCACCGCACCGATGCCGCCTGAACCATCGCCGCCTACAACAGACCGGTCGGTGAACGCATCTGTTCAAGGCCTGCGGGGCGAGATCCCTCACCCGGGCGGCAGGACCGGGCCCATCAACCGTGGCGGCACCGTGATGGGCCACTTCAGCGGGCGGTCCGGCCGTGCCGCTCTGCCCGGCTCCGTCGGGGAAGACTCCCGCGCTCGCCTCGCAGACCCTCACCAGCGTAGGCACCGGACGTTCCCGTCAAAGGGGCCGAGCGGGTCCCCTCCTTGCCCCCATCGGCCCCGAGCATCAACCACGTCGGCATCAACTCGGAACGATCCGCACGGATGACGGGGTCTTCCGGGTGCAGACCGTACTCCCCGGCACGACGCTGGAATCAGGAGGGGTTCTGCGTGCTTGCCCTGCATCCGTTGGCAGAGCCACCCCGGGCTCCTCGCTCGTCCGCAGCAGCACGGCGACCCGCCGACAGGGCAATGCCTGCGGGCAGGTCCTGGCCACGACAGGAGGCCACGCATGTTGTTCTCGGATCGAACCGCCGCCGGCAGGCTGCTGGCCGATGACGTCGCCCGGCTCGCCCTGGCGCAGCCAGTGGTACTCGGGCTGCCCCGCGGCGGGGTACCCGTGGCCGCGGAGGTGGCGCGCGCCCTGGGGGCGCCGCTGGACGTGATCGTGGTCCGCAAGCTCGGTGTGCCCTTCCAGCCCGAGGTGGCCTTCGGCGCCATCGGGGAGGGCGGCGTACGGCTGATCAGCCAGGCGACGGTGCGGGCAGCCCACCTCGGGGAGCGGGACTGCGCGCGGGTCGAGGAGGTGGAGCGGGCGGAACTGCAGCGGCGGCTGGCACGCTACCGCCGGGGGCGGGAACGGACCCCGCTCACCGGACGCACCGTGGTGATCGTGGACGACGGGATCGCCACCGGATCGACTGCGTCCGTGGCCTGCGAGGTGGCACGCCGGCAGGGGGCCGCGCGGGTGGTCCTGGCCGTTCCCGTCGCGGCGCCGCAGGCACTGGAGCGACTTCGCCACGAGGCCGACACCGTGGTGTGCCTGTCGGCTCCGCCGCACTTTTCCGCCGTGGGCCAGTGGTACGAGGACTTCACACAGGTCGGCGACGAGGAGGTCTCGGCGCTGCTGGCCGCTGCGGCGCGGACCGGCACACAGCCGGCGGAACCGGCACGGGCCCCGCGGCACAGCCCGGCGCAGACGGGCGACGTGGTGGTGGACGCCGGTGGCACGGACCTGCCCGGGTTGTTGACCGTGCCCGGGGATCCGGCGGGCATCGTCGTCTTCGCGCACGGCAGCGGCAGCAGCCGCCTGAGCCCCCGCAACCGCCGGGTGGCCGAGGTACTCAACGACGCGGGACTCGCAACGCTGCTCTTCGACCTCCTCACTCCGGCCGAGGCGCAAAACCGGACGAAGGTCTTCGACGTTCCCCTCCTCGCCCTCCGCCTGACGCAGGCCACGCGCTGGCTCCGGCCGAGGCTTCCCCTGCACGTGTGCTACTTCGGTGCGAGCACGGGCGCCGCGGCCGCGCTGGTGGCCGCAGCCGAACCGCGGTCGGACATCGCGGCGATCGTCTCCCGGGGCGGCCGCCCGGACCTGGCACTGACCCGGCTCGCGGCAGTGCGCGCTCCGACCCTGCTGATCGTCGGCGGAGCGGACCCCCAGGTCTTGGACCTGAACCGCCGGGCCGCCGCACGCCTTCGCTGCGAGCACCAGGTCGCCGTGGTCGCCGGCGCCACACACCTCTTCGAGGAACCCGGAGCGCTCGACGCCGTGGCCGACGTGGCGTTGAGCTGGTTCACCCGTCACCTTGCGCCCTTGGGCGCTACGACACGAGGGTAGGCCGCCGACCGGCGCAGAGCGTGACGGCCACCCGAGGTGGAACTCTCGCCCTGGCTCCCATGGGCCAATCGGACCTCCCCCATGGCGCCACAGGTCCTGGGACGGCGCGAGCGGGAGTGCTCGAATGGAAGGGTTCGACCGGACCGCAAGGTCAGGCAGCGGTAGTGACGCTGCCCGGACAACGGCGAAGGAGTCGGCCATGCCCGCATCGCGCTACACCGTCAGTGACGTCATGACGCACACGGCCATCGCCATAGGCCGTGAGGCTTCATACAAGGAGATCGTCGAACTGATGCACGAATGGAAGGTGAGCGCAGTCCCCGTCCTGGAAGGCGAGGGCCGCGTCGTGGGAGTCGTCTCCGAGGCCGACCTCCTGCCGAAGGAGCAGTTCCGCCGCGAGCAGCCCCTCCTGCCGGACCAGCTGGAGGAAGCCTCCAAGGCCGGAGGTGTGCTCGCCGAGGAGCTGATGACGAGCCCGGCAATCACGGTCCACCCGGATGCCGGCATCGCCGAAGCGGCCCGCATCATGGCCCGGAAGCACCTCAAGCGCCTGCCGGTGGTCAACGGGGTCGGCATGCTGGACGGCGTCGTGAGCCGCAGCGACCTGCTGAAGGTCTTCCTGCGCCCCGACGAGGAACTGGAGGAGGAGATCCGCCAGGCCGTACTGGCCGAGCTCGCACCGAGCGTTCCCCTGGACTTCTCGGTGGAAGACGGGGTCGTCACCCTTCGAGGACAGCTTCGTGACCGGGCCCTGGTACCGCTGCTCGCGCGCGCCATCAGCGCTGTCGAGGGGGTCGTGGACGTTCGGATGGAACTCGACGGCGCGGTCTCGGCCACCGCGCAGGCGGCCGCGGCGCTTCCGTCGTGACAGCTGCGACCCCGGGGGGTGTCTCGCAGGTGCGTACCGACCCCGTGCTGAGACAATTCGGGTGGAAGCATGCGTAGCGCGGTCCGGATCAGGCGGCGAACATGTCCGACGTACCAGGTGGCCCCTCCGAGGTGCCGATCAAGGTGTTCCTGCTCGACGACCACGAGGTGGTCCGGAGGGGGCTGCGGGACCTCCTCGAAGCGGAGGCGGACATCACCGTCGTCGGCGAGGCGGGCACCGCGGAGCAGGCACTGGCACGCGGGCCCGCGCTGCGCCCGGACATCGCGGTCCTCGACGTGCGTCTGCCCGACAGCGACGGCATCACCGTGTGCCGGGAGCTGCGCTCCCGAATGCCGGACCTGGCGTGTCTGATGTTGACGTCGTTCGACGATGAGGACGCCCTGCTGGACGCGATCATGGCAGGGGCGGCCGGGTACGTGCTCAAACAGATCAAGGGCTCCGACCTGGTGTCCGCGGTTCGTACCGTCGCCACCGGCCAGTCCATGCTCGATCCTGCGACCACTGCCCGTCTGATGCACTCGTTGCGCGACCCGGAGTCGGCGCAGGTGCCCGAGGACACCCGGCTGGCCACGCTCTCCGAACGGGAACGGGCAGTCCTGGAACTGATCGGAGACGGCCTCACCAACCGCCAGATCGCCAAACAGCTCTATCTGTCCGAGAAGACTGTCAAGAACCACATCTCCCGGCTTCTGGGCAAGCTGGGAGTCGAACGCCGGGTCCAGGCGGCGGTGATCGCCACACAGGTCCACGAGCACGGGCACGAGGGCAACACCTCACCGTCCAGGCGCTGACCGGTCAAGCCGGGTGACGCTCGGCGCCGGCACGAGCCGGCACGCACCGGGACCGAGCGGCCCCCGCCCGGGCCCGTTCGGCCCTCCCCCGGCGCGCCGCATCCGACGGATGGTGGTTTCGCACCACCATCAGGCCTCGTGGTGGACGAGGAGCCGTCATGACCTACCCGATCATCACCAAAGAGCGCCACCCGCACGACGCCTGGCGGCTTTCGGACTACGAACAGACGCGCGCGACGTTCACCTGGGGCGGGGCCCGGTCGTGGCTGAGCGGCCTGCCAAACGGCGGCGGCCTGAACATGGGATTCGAGGCGGTCGACCGGCACGTCGAGGCCGGTCACGGCGAGTGGGAGGCGTTGCGGTGCGTCGCCGCCGACGATTCCGTCACCCGCGTGAGCTACGCGGACCTTGCCGCCGGCACGTCCCGTTTCGCCAACCTCCTCGCCGGCTTGGGGGTGGCCCCGCAGGAGCGGGTCTTCACTCTGCTGGGCCGGCGCCGGGAGCTGTACACCGCCGTTCTGGGCACGCTCCGTGCCAGACGTGTGCTGTGCCCGCTGTTCTCGGCCTTCGGCCCGGAGCCGGTGCGGCAGCGGCTCGCGCTCGGCGACGCCCGGGTCCTGGTGACCACAGAGGCGCTGTACCGGCGCAAGGTCGAGGCGATCCGACCGCTTCTGCCCAGCCTGACTCACGTACTGCTGGTCGGTGCCGTCACCGACCCTCCGGCGGGCACCCACGTACTCGAACACTTCATGGCGCAGGCCTCGCCGGTGTTCACAGTGCCGCCGACCGACCCCGAGGACACGGCCCTGCTCCACTTCACCAGTGGAACGACCGGCACGCCCAAGGGGGCGGTGCACGTCCACGACGCGGTCGTGGCCCACCATGCCACGGCGTCCTTCGCCCTGGATCTCGGCCCGCAGGACGTGTACTGGTGCACGGCCGACCCCGGCTGGGTGACTGGCACCTCGTACGGGATCATCGCCCCTCTCACGCACGGTGCCACCCTGGTGGTGGACGAGGGTGAGTTCGATGTGCACCGCTGGTACCGGATCCTCGACACGCAGAACGTCGCGGTCTGGTACACGGCTCCCACGGCGATCCGGATGCTGATGCGAGCCACGCCGCGGGGCAGCGGCAGTGGCCTTCCCGGCCCGTACGACCTCTCCGCCCTCCGCTTCATCGCCAGCGTCGGGGAGCCGCTCAACCCCGAAGCCGTGGTGTGGGGGCAAGAAGTCCTGGGCCTCCCCGTGCACGACAACTGGTGGCAGACGGAAACCGGCGCCATCATGATCGCCAACTACGCCTCCAGCGACATCCGCCCCGGCTCCATGGGGCGTCCCCTGCCGGGCGTGCACGCGGTGATCCTGGAGCGCGGGCAGGACGGACGTGCGGCGGTCACCGACGGCCACGTACGGCCGGTGAGCCGACCAGGCGTGGAAGGTGAACTGGCACTCCGGCCGGGCTGGCCCTCGATGTTCCGCGGCTACCTGGACGACCGCGCTCGGTACGAGGCCTGCTTCGCGGACGGCTGGTACCTCACCGGCGATCTGGCGAAGCGGGACGAGGACGGTTGGTTCTGGTTCATCGGGCGCGCCGACGACGTGATCAAATCCGCCGGTCACCTCATCGGGCCGTTCGAGGTCGAAAGCGCCCTGATGGAGCATCCGGCCGTGGCGGAGGCGGGGGTGATCGGCCGCCCGGACCCGGTCGTGGGGGCCGTGGTCAAGGCTTTCGTCTCCCTGCAGCCCGGCTATGAGGCGGCGGACGCGCTGAAGCGCGAACTGCTCGCGTTCACCCGGCAACGGCTTGGGGCCGCAGTGGCCCCGCGTGAGATCGATTTCGATCAGAACCTCCCGAAGACCCGCAGCGGCAAGGTGATGCGCCGCCTGCTGCGGGCCCGTGAACTCGGCCTGCCCGAGGGCGATCTGTCGACCTTGGAAAGTCCTGCCTGAGCAACGTGAGGAAAGGCCCGGCCATGAACGCCACCACGAGGAGAGCCCCCGGCCCGAAGCGTCCCGGCAGTCGTCGTCAGCCGCATGCGGCCCAGGACGGCGAACCCCACCCCGGCCACGACCATCAGCTGGTGCTGCTGCGGCAGATGCTGCTGATCCGCCGGTTCGAGGAACGTTGCGTCGAGCTCTACAGCGCGGCGAAGATCCGCGGGTTCGTCCACCTGTACATCGGTGAAGAGGCGGTCGCCGTCGGTGTCGGCCAGTCCCTCCGCGAGGAGGACGCCGTCGTGTCCACCTACCGCGAGCACGGTCACGCGCTCGCACGCGGCGTGCCGACCGAGGCCGTGATGGCGGAGATGTTCGGCAAGGCCACGGGGTGCAGCCGCGGCCGCGGCGGGTCCATGCACTTGTTCGACGCCGGACGGCGGTTCTACGGCGGCAACGCCATCGTCGCCGGCGGGCTGCCGCTGGCCGCCGGCCTGGCGCTCGCGGACCGGATGCGCGGCACCGACCGGGTGACCTGCTGCTTCTTCGGCGACGGGGCCTACGCGGAGGGCGAGTTCCACGAGACGGCCAACCTTGCCGCCCTGTGGCAGCTGCCCCTCTTGCTGGTCTGCGAGAACAACCTGTACGCCATGGGGACCAGTCTGGCGCGGGAACACGCGCAAACGAACCTCGCGATGCGCGCCGCGTCGTACGGTATGCCAGCCTGGACCGTCGACGGCATGGACGTGCTGGCCGTCGAGGCCGCCGCGCGGCGGGCGGCGGAGTCCGTCCGGGCGGGCGGCGGCCCGCACTTCCTGGAGGCACGGACGTACCGCTTCCGCGCCCATTCCATGTACGACCCGGACCGGTACCGGAACAAGGACGAGATAGCGCGGTGGAAGACGCGTGACCCGCTGGACGGCCTGGAGGGGACGATGCGTACCGCCGGAACGCTGGACGACGGGGTGATGAAGCAGCTGGAGGAGGACGTGAGCACCGAGATCGATGCATCCGTACGCGCCGCGGAGGCCGCCCCCTACGAACCTGTCACCGACCTGCTGCGGTTCGTGACGAGCACTCCCGGGAGGGCGACGTGAGCGCGCGCCGGTCCGCCGAGGGTGCCGGAACCGCACGCACGACGTACCGGGAAGCCCTGCGGGAAGGGCTGCGTGAGGCACTGCGCGGCGACGACCGGGTCTTCCTCATGGGAGAGGACGTCGGCCGGTACGGCGGTTGCTTCGGGGTGAGCCTGGGGTTGCTGGAGGAGTTCGGGCCCGACCGGATCCGCGATACCCCGCTGTCGGAATCCGCTTTCGTGGGGGCCGGCATCGGTGCCGCCCTGGGCGGGCTGCGTCCTGTCGTCGAGATCATGACCGTGAATTTCAGCCTGCTCGCCCTCGACCAGATCATGAACAACGCGGCCACCTTGCTGCACATGTCCGGCGGACAGCTGAACGTTCCGATCGTGATCCGGATGACGACGGGGGCGGGCCGGCAGCTCGCCGCCCAGCATTCCCACAGCCTGGAGAGCTGGTACGCCCACATCCCGGGCATCCGAGTGCTCACCCCCGCCACCGTGGACGACGCCCGTCACATGCTGGCCGCGGCCCTCGACGACCCCGACCCCGTCGTGCTCTTCGAGCACGGGAGCCTCTACAACGAGGAGGGCGTGCTGGACGGCACGATCGACTCCGTCGGTCTCGACTCTGCAGCGATCCGCCGGCCCGGCACGGACGTCTCCGTGATCACGTACGGTGGCTCGCTGCCCAAGGCCCTGGCCGCGGCGGAGGAGCTCGCCGGGGAAGGCATCGGCGCGGAAGTGGTCGACCTGCGGTCCCTGCGGCCCCTGGACGACGCCACGGTGCTGGAGTCCGTCGCGCGCACCCACCGGGCCGTCATCGTCGACGAGGGCTGGCGCAGCGGCAGCATCTCCGGGGAGATCTCGGCCCGCATCACGGAGCAGTCCTTCTACGACCTCGACGCGCCCGTCCAGCGGGTGTGCAGCCAGGAGGTGCCGATGCCCTACGCGCGGCAGCTGGAGGAGGCCGCCCTGCCCCAGCCCGCTTCCATCGTGGCGGCGGTCCGCCAAGTGGTGGCCTGACATGGGCGAGTTCACCATGCCGTCCCTCGGAGCCGACATGGACGAGGGCACCCTCGTCGAGTGGCTGGTCGCCGCAGGGGCCGAGGTCGCGCGGGGTGACGTCGTCGCCGTCGTGGAGACGGCCAAGTCGACGATCGAGGTGGAGTGCTTCGAGTCCGGGACGGTCACGGAGCTGTTGGTCGAGCCGGGCACGACCGTTCCCGTGGGAACTCCCCTGGCCGTCATCGCCTCCACCACGGCAGGCACCCCTCCGGTACCGCCTCGAGCTGCGCCCGCCGGAGCCGCCCTGGCCTCGCCCCTCGTACGCCACCAGGCGTACGAGGAAGGAGTGACCCTCCAGGCCGTACACGGCACCGGCAGGGGCGGCCGGATCACCAGGGCGGACGTGTCCCATGCGGCACACCCCGCGGCGAAGCGCATCGCGGCGTCACCGCTCGCCAGACGCCTCGCCGAGACATTGGGTGTCGACCTCTCCACCGTGAAGGGGACCGGCAGCCGGGGCGCCGTCAGGGCCGACGACGTCCGCGCCGCCGCCGGCGCCGTGGGCGGCGAGCCCGCTCCCGAAGCCGTCACCGAACCCCCCGCGCCGACCGGGCCGCCGCCCGTACCCTCCGGGCCCCCCGCAGCGCCCTCCCCCGATGACCGCCTCGCCATCGCCCGGCTGATGACCCGCGCCAAACGGGAGATCCCCCACTACTACCTTTCGACGGTCATCGACCTCGCCGCGGCTGTGGACTGGATGCGCCACGAGAACGACGCCCGGCCGGTCCCGGACCGTCTCGTACCGGCCGCATTGCTGCTCAAGGCCGTCGCGCTGGCCGCTCGGGAAGTACCCGAACTCAACGGCCACTGGCTCGACGACCGCTTCGTGCCCGCCACGGGTGTCCGTCTCGGCACGGCCGTGTCGCTGCGCGGAGGGGGCCTCGTGGCCCCCACCCTCGCCGACGCCGACCGCATGCCCCTGACCGACCTCATGGCCGGCCTGAAGGACCTCGTCGCCCGGGCGCGGCACGGCAGGCTCCGTGCCTCCGAGACGGCGGACCCGACGCTCACGGTGACGAATCTGGGGGACCAGGGTGTCGAGGCGGTCTTCGGCGTGATCTACCCGCCCCAGGTCGCGATGGTCGGCCTTGGGCGCGTGAGCGACCGCCCGGTCGCGGTCGACGGGATGCTCGCCGTCCACCCGACCGTCACCGCCACCCTTTCGGCCGATCACCGGGCCAGCGACGGCGCGACCGGCTCCCGCTTCCTCACCGCGCTCGACCGCCTGCTCCAGCACCCGGAGGACCTGTGACCCGCGACGAAGCCCTCGAAATGATCAAAGCCGTGATCGAGGAGGTCGTCCCCGGCGCCGACCTCTCCGCCGTGCCCCCCGACGAGAACTTCCGGGAGCACCTGGAAATGGACTCGTTGGACTTCCTCAATTTCGTCGAGGTGCTCAGTGGACGGACGGGACTCACCCTGCCGGAACGGGACTACCCCTCGCTCACCACCCTGGAGGGGTGCGCCCGCTACGTCGCCACGCACACCGCAGGCCCGCAGGCGGGCCCGTCGTAACCGCTTTGGAAGCCGGACCGCTCAGCCCCTGCCCGGGGCCCGGTCGGCCCTGCTCCCGGCGGCCGGGGACGGCCAGTCTGAGAGGGCAGGTATCCAGCGGCTGGAGGAATCACGCAGCACCTTCGCACCGTCAACGACGTCATGACGCATGCCGTCGTCTCAGTCGACCGCACGGCACCGGTCCACGACATCGTCGGGACCATGCGGCGCTGGGGATACGGCTCCCTGCCCGTCCTCTCGGCCGAGGGCAGGGTCGTCGGCGTGGTTTCCGAGGCCGGCATCGTCACCCGCGGCGACCTGAACACCACTGAGCCGCCCCGATACTCCCGACCGGTCGGCTCACGGCGTACGCTCATCCGGCGGCCCGCGCCGGATGAACGTCCGTCCTCCGGGGCAACGCGGGGGCGATCGGCCAAGGGGCGAACGGGACCGCACCGCCGGCGCGCACCGCGTCCACCGCGCTCTGATGGACTGAGCGGCCCGCTTCCGCAGACGCGCAGGGCACGGGGCTGCCGGCCAGGGTGTGCCACTCGGCCGCGCCCACGTACTGGACGGCGACGTGTGCCCGCTCCGGCTCCCACGTGGTGCGCACCGTCAGTTCCCCGGTGAGGATTCCGGCTGCATCGGTGAGCACGCCTCCGGGTCCCGTGAAGACCCCCGTGGTGGTCCAAGTCGTGGTTGTCATCTCGGATCACCTCGGCGACAGGAGTGGTAGTCGGTATCCACTCGTCATCGTGCCCGGGCGGGGGCGGTGCCGCCCAGGGCCATGCGGTCCCGCCTTGCGGGTCCGCATGGCCCTCCCCCGGTCCGCTGCCCAGGCCTACGCTGAACAGCACGAATCCGGCTGGGAAGGAGCTGGACGATGAACGTGTCCGCATCCATGTCGGCGCCCGCAGTGTCCGTCAGCACCACGACGACCATCGGCGAAGCGGCCCGGCAGATGGACGCCCACGGCGTCGGCTGCCTGGTCGTGACGGAGGGCGGAGCCCTGCGCGGCATCGTCACCGACCGTGACATCGTGGTACGTGCGGTGGCGTCGGGACTCGACCGCGACGATCTGGTGCGGGAGGTCATGACCGCCCCCGCCGTCACCGTCAGCGTCGGCGACGACATCCACGCCGCGTACCGGACGTTCCGCAACAGCGGCGTCCGCCGCCTGCCCGTCCTCGACGAACGGCGTGTCGTGGGCATGCTGACGGTGGATGACCTGCTGATGGACGTCTTCCGCAGGGTGGCGGACCTGCTGGGCCCGGTCGCTTGGAGCGTCCTGGAGGACCCGCCCGGCCCGCAGGACGAGATCGGCCACCGCACACAAGCAGGCGGAAAGAGTCCGCCCGCTTCTCGCGGATCCTGATTGTGCGGTGCACGGCCGCCGGCCGCTTCTCCGCATCCTCACGGGACTCTTTCCGTCACCTTCATCACAGCACGGGCCACAGAGGTCCGCCAGGGCCGAATGGTCCCCTGTCGATCCCGGTCAGCCCTGGCACTCCGCGAAACCGTGCGTCAGGGTGGTAGAAACCAGGCTCTTTCTTCTCGTGCGGAGGAGGCATGAGCGACCGGCAGACCGCTGACGGCGGTCGCTTCGACGCCTTCCGGGCACTCGCGTCACGGCGGGAACGACCCGGGGACAGGCTGCTCGGGCAACTGGCGAGTGCCCGGGAGGAAAACGGATCGGCCGACATGAGCTGGGCCCCGGCCGTCGCCTCCCGCCTGGGCCTGCCCGCCGCCTCGGCCCTCGGCCCCGCCACCTTCTACGCCGATCTCGCGGCCCCCCACGGAAGGCGTCATGTCCGCGTGTGCACCGGGGCGGCGTGCTTCGCCGCGACGGACGGCCGCCCTCTCGACGCCGTGGAGGAGGCACTGGGCCTCCGCTCAGGAGGGATTGCCCCTGACCGGGCCGTCTCCCTCCAGGCCGTGCGCTGCCTCGGCCACTGCTATGCGGCCCCGGCTGCCCTGGCTGACGGCCGGGCCTGCACCGGCTCGGGCCTGGCCGAGCAGATCGCAGGACGTGCCCGGTGTGCGGCACCCCCGATTCCCGGCGCCGACACCACCGGTGACCCGGTACTCCTGGGCGCCGGCCCGCCGACCGTGGACCCGTTGGAAGTCTGGCATCGGACCGTCACCGCATCAGAGCCCGGGAAGGTCCATGAACAGGTGGCGGCGTCCGGCCTGCGGGGACGCGGCGGGGCCGGGTACGGCGTCGCCGCGAAATGGAAGGCGGTCCGCGGCTCGGACAACCCGGTGGTGGTCGCCAACGGCGACGAGGGAGACCCGGGCTCCTACGCCGACCGGCTCCTGATGGAGATCCACCCCCGGCGCGTCCTTGCCGGCCTGGCGCTGGCCTGCTTCGCCTGTGGAGCGGAGGAGGGGAGGGTGCTGGTCCGCTCCGAGTACCCGGCGGCGCTCGCCTCCCTACGCTCGGCGTGCGAACAGGCTTATGCAGAGGGACACTTCGGCAAGAACGTGCACGGCACGGGCCGCACGCTCGAAGTCGAGGTGACTGCCGGGCACGGATCGTACGTGGCCGGTGAGGAGACTGCGCTGATCGCGAGCCTCGAGGGCGGGCGCGGCTGCGCCCGTGCACGGCCGCCCTACCCCACCGAACAGGGCCTGTGGGACGCGCCGACAGTGGTCGGCAACGTGGAGACGCTGTCCGCCTTGCCGTGGATCGTGAGCCGGGGCGGTGCCGCCTACGCCCGGCGCGGCACTCCCTCCGAACCCGGCACGAAGCTCGTGAGCCTCTCGGAACGGTTCGTACGACCGGGCGTCTACGAGGTCGAGGTGGGCACCTCGGTGGAGCACATCGTGTCCCAGCTCGGCGGCGGGCTGAAGGGCGGGGCGCGTCTGGCCGTCCTCCAGATCGGCGGCCCGCTCGGTGGTTTCCTGCCGGCCGACGGCCTCGACGTGGCACTGGCCGACGCGGAGCTGACGGCCCGGGGGGCCGCCCTCGGCCACGGGGGCCTCGTCGCCTTCGACGACTCCCTCGACCCGGCCGACGTCCTGCGGCACACCTGGCAGTTCGCGTCCGCCGAAAGCTGCGGGGCCTGCTCGCCCTGCCGCGTCGGTACCCGTCAGGGGCTGGCGCTGGCGACCGCCAGGGGCAGCCCCGGCGAGGACTGGGCCCGGCTCGCCCGCCTGCTGGAGGAGGCGAGCCTGTGCGCGTTCGGGAGGCGTCTCCCCGCGGCCGTGCGCAGCCTCGCCAGGGCATACGGGCAACGCTTCCCCGAGGGGTGGGCGTTGTGACCGGGGCGCCGGGGCGGGTCACGCTCAAGGTCGACGGCCGGAGTGTGGAGGCGCCCGAGGGCGCTTCACTGCTCGATGCCGCCACGGCCGCGGGAGTGGAACTGCCCGCGCTCTGCTCCGATTCCCGGCTGAGCCCGGTGGGCTCGTGCCGTACCTGCCTGGTGCGGGCCGACGGGCGGCTCGTCGCCGCATGCGTCACGCCGGCCACTGCGGGAACGAGCGTGTCGACCGACGCCGACGCACTCGTGGACCTGCGGCGGGACGCCGTACGGACGATCGTCTCGGCCCTTCCGCCGTACGCCCTCGAGCTGCAGGCGCCGTCCGAACTCGCCCGGGTCTGCCGAAGCCTGGGGATCGGTCCCGGGGAGGCGCGGGGAGCCGGCGGCCGCGGCCGGGACGAGTCCCACCCGTACGTCCATCTCGACCGAGACCTGTGCATCGCCTGCGGACGGTGTGTCCGGATGTGCGCCGAGGTCCAGGGGACCTTCGCGCTCACCCTTGCCGGACGCGGGGCGGACACGGTCGTCGCGCCGGGTACGGGTGGCCCGTGGGCGGATTCGGACTGCGTGTCGTGCGGGGGATGCGTCGACTCCTGCCCGACCGGGGCGATCACCCATCCGGGCACCGGCAGCGGCCTCACGTCGGCCGAACTGGTCAAGGTCGCCCCCGACGACACCGCTGCACCGACGGTGGTGCGGACGACCTGCGGATTCTGCGGGGTCGGGTGTGCTCTCGACGTGGTCGTCCGGAACGGGGCGGTCGCGGCCGTGCTCCCGGCCCGGGACGGACCCGTCAACCAGGGGCACGCCTGCGTGAAGGGCCGGTTCGCGCACGGGTTCGCCGTCTCGGACGAGCGCCTGACCACTCCCCTGCTGCGCGATGGCGACGGCCGGCTGGTGCCCGTCACCTGGGACACGGCCGTTGCGCGGGTCGCACAGAGGCTGACAGCCGCGATCACCGAGCACGGGCCCGACTCCGTGGCCGCCATCTCCTCTGCCCGGGCCACCAATGAGGAGAACTACCTGTTCCAGAAGTTCATGCGCACCGTGATCGGCACCAACAACATCGACAACTGCTCCCGCCTGTGCCACGCGCCCTCGGCCGCCGGGCTGGTCGCCTCCTTCGGCCTGGCCGGCGGAACCGGCTCGTTCGACGACCTGATCAGGGCCGACTGCCTGCTCGTCGTCGGCGCGAACCCGGTGGAGGCCCACCCCGTCGTCGGCGCCCGGCTCCTGCAGCACGCTCTGCGCGGGGCGCGGCTCGTGGTGGCCGACCCCCGGGAAGTCGGCCTGGCGCGGTACGCCGACGTGCACCTGCGGCCGCGGCCCGGGACGAACGTCGCCCTCTTCCACGGGCTGGCGCACGTCCTGCTCGCCGAAGACCTGGTCGACCACGAATTCCTGCGGGAACGTGCGAGCGGCGTGACCGAACTCGCCGAGCTGGTCGCCTCGTACACCCCCGACCACGTGGCCGACGTCACCGGTGTACCCGCGGCCGACGTCGTCGCGGCCGCCCGGCTGTACGGGCGGGCAGAACGCCCCGCCATCGTCTACGGTCTCGGGGTCACCGAACACCTCCACGGCACCGACGGGGTCCGGACCCTGGCCAACCTCGCCGTCCTGCGCGGCGCGGTGGGCACCGACGGCGGCTACGGCGTGAACCCGCTGCGCGGCCAGAACAACGTCCAAGGCGCCTCCGACATGGGCGCCCTCCCCGACCTCCTGCCCGGCTACGGCAAGGTGACCGACCCGACCGCCCGCAGGCGGGCCGAAGCCGTCTGGGGCGGGACCGTCCAGGCCCGCCCCGGTCTGCGGATCCCGGACATGTTCGCCGCGGCGCGCGCAGGAGGGTTGCAGGCCCTCTGGGTCATGGGAGAGGACGTCTGCGCCACCGACCCTGACACCGCGAACGTGGAAAGAGCCCTGGACGCCTGCCCGTTCGTCGTGTGCAGCGAGCTGTTCCTCTCCCGGACAGCCCGGCATGCCGACGTCGTCCTGCCTGCGGCGTCCTGGCTGGAGAAGGACGGGACCTTCGTGAACTTCGACCGCCGCTTCCAACGGGTGCGGCCCGCGATCGGCCCGCCGGGGCAGGCCCGCTCCGACTTCACCGCCCTCCAGGCGGTCGCGAAGGTCATGGGGCACGACCTGGGCTGCCCGACACCGGCGGCGGCGCTCGCCGAGTGCGCCCTTACCGCACCGCTCTTCGGAGGTCTGTCGCACGAGCGCCTCGATCGCGAGGGGGCGGTGGCCTGGCCCTGCCCAGACCCCGCGAAACCCGGTACGCCGAAGTTGTACGAGGAGCGCTTCGCCACCCCGGACGGTCTCGCCCACCTGGCCGCCGTGCCGTACCTGCCGCCCGGAGAAGCACCCGACGACGCCTACCCGCTCGTCCTTGTCACCGGCCGGCGCTGGGCCCATTACAACTCCGGGAGCATGACCCGCCGCAGCGGGAACCTCGACCTGGCCCCGGTCGACCACCTGGACGTCCATCCCCTTGACGCGGCCCGCCACGGCATCCGGCACGGCGCGGCCGTCACGGTCGAGAGCCGCCACGGCCGGGCCCGCCTCACGGCCCGTATCACCTCGGAGACGGCACCGGGCCAGGTGTTCTGCGCCTTCCACTTCCCGACGAGCGGGGTGAACCGGCTGACCTCCGGCCACGCCGACCCCACCACATCCTGCCCGGAGTACAAGGTCACCGCCGTGCGCGTGATGGCCCGTGAGCAGGAGCCCCGCCAGAATGACGGAAGGTGACCACCGGAAGCCTGCGGACGCCCCATGGGGCGTCCGCTCAGGCGGCCGCGGTGAGTTCGCCGCTGATGTGGTGGGCCCAGTTCCGGATCCGCTCGGTGTTGCGGAAGTCGCCGCCCTTGCCGAACCGGACCAGGACCTTGGCGATCGGTCCCGGTGTGTACATGGTGATGCTGCCTCCGAAGGTGACGTGCTCGCGTGCGCCCAGCCGTTCCATCTGCCGGGACACGGCCGGAACCGGCGCGATCTCGTGCTGGTCGGCGGAGCTGTCGACCGGGCCGCTGCTGAACAGGAACACGGGACGGTGCTTGAGATAGTGCTCGTTGCGCTCCGCGCAGTGCAGGGCCTTGCCGCTCCACCGGCCGGCGTACAGGGACCCGCCGAGGACCACGGCGTCGAAGCCCCGGACATCGTCCACGTCGTCGGCGGGCAGCACGACGGCGTCCAGTCCGTCCTCGCGGAGGGCCGTGCCGATCTGCGAGGCGATCCCGGCGGTCGCGCCGTGCCTGCTGCCGTAAGCGACCAGCACCCTCTTGGCGGTCATGACTGCTCGCTCGTCCGGGGGGCCTCGGAACGCTTGACGGGGATGCTGCGCCGGCCGGCCGGAGGTTCGGTTTCCATCGGGACGCGGACCGTGAGGATGCCGTCCTCGTAAGCGGCTTCGACCCCGTCAGTGGGGATCTGGCCGGGCAGGCGGACGCTGCGGCGGAAGGACCCGTAGCGGAACTCGCTGTGGTCCTTGTCCTCCTTGCTTTCGGTGTGCTCCGCACTGACCATGAGGGTGTCGCCGTCGACGGTGATCTCGATGTCCTTCTCCGGGTCCAATCCGGGCATCTCCGCTCGGAGTGTGTACGTGCCGGCGCTGCTGGTCACCTCGATCGGGATCGGGTGCGTGTCGAGGGCCGGCCGCCACATCGGGAAGCGGGGGGAGTCGGCTCCGAACCAGTCGGTGAGGTCGGGGAAGAGGCTGCGCCTCCGCTCCATCTGCGTGCCTGACATGGGGTGCTCCTGGGTTTCCGGCGCCGTGCGACGGGCGCCTTCGTGCGGGTTCTGACACCACTGTCGGCCCGCCGGCCCACGATCCGCTTGGGCCTGTCGGGGCAGCCCAGGGACCGTTCGGCCCCCAGCCGGGCCGCTCGTGCTGCCGGGCACCGCCCAGGCCGCGTACGACGACGCCCGGTAGGGCCGCCCGGTCCCTACCGCAGGCCCGGGTGGCCCAGGCCGTGGAGCGTCCGGGCGGCGCACGCTGTAGCCATGTCCGAGGTGACCACCACAGATCTGTACGAGGTCACGATGGCGATGTCGTACCTCAGCGAAGGCATGCGCGCCGAGGCGACCTTCAGTCTCTTCGTGCGGGACCTCCCACCGGGGCGGGGATTCCTGGTCGCCGCCGGCCTGGAGCCGTCGCTCGACTACCTGGCCCGGTTCGAGGTGACGGCGGAGGACGCCCGGGTCTTCGCCGAAGCCCTTCACCGGCCCCCTGTGGATCTCGCTCCGATGGTCGGGCTGCGGTTCGACGGCGAGGTGCGTGGGGTCCCCGAGGGGCGCCTGGTCTTCGCCGGCGAGCCGCTGCTGGAGGTGACCGCGCCCCTCCCCCAGGCCCAGCTCGTCGAGACGTACCTGCTCAGCCAGGTCTGTCACCAGACGGCCGTCGCCTCCAAGGCGGCACGCTGTGTCCTGGCAGCCCGTGGGCGACCGGTGGTCGACTTCTCGCTGCGCCGCAACCACGGGCCGCAGGCCGGCTTCCAGGCCGCCCGGCTCGGGGGCCTCGTCGGTTTCGCCGGCACAAGCAACGTCGACGCCGCGGTCCGGCTGGGCTTGGCCGCCTTGGGCACCATGGCGCATTCGTACATCGAGTCCTTCCCGTCCGAGGAAGAGGCGTTCCGCGCCTTCGCCCGCACCCACACCGGGCCGGTCACCCTTCTCGTCGACACCTACGACACCGACCGGGGAGTGGCGACCGCTGCCCGTGTCCTGGCCGAGCTGCGGCGTGGTCCTGGGTGCGCGATCCGACTCGACAGCGGAGACCTCGCAGAGCTGGCCCGCCGCTCGCGCACCCGGCTGGACGCCGCGGGCCTTTCGGACGTGCAGATCGTCGCCAGTGGCGGCCTGGACGAGTACGCGATCGACGGCCTCGTGCGTTCCGGGGCACCGATCGACGTCTTCGCCGTGGGCACCCGCGTGGGCGTCGCAGCTGACGCACCCTATCTGGACGCCGCATACAAACTGGTGGCCTACGACGGGCGGCCGGTGATGAAGCTGTCGTCGGCGAAGGCCACCGCCCCGGCGGCCAAGCAGGTGTACCGCCGGCCCGGACAACCGGATGTGATCGCCTTGCGCGACGAAGCGGCTCCGCCGCTCATGGAGCCGCTGCTGGGCCCGGTGATGCGGAACGGCCACAGGACCGGCCCGCCTGACGCGCTCAACGCCGCGCACTCTCGTTTCGAGGCCGACCTCGTCGCCCTTGCGCCGGAGGCCAGGCGCATCCGCGCCCCCTGGCCTCCTGCCCCGACCACCTCGGAGCGGCTGTCGCGGCTCACCGGGGAGGTACGGAAACGTCTGCTCTCGCAGATGGGTGACCCACACGGCCGTCGCGTCATGGACGGTACTCCACCCGGCGACCGGTGAGCCGGTGCGGAGCGAGTCTCATCCAGTGCGTCCGCGCGCCGCCCGCCCAGGGCTCGGCGTGGGCGGCCCTGGCCAGGCGCTCGAGTACATCGGGATCGGGTGCCGTCTCAAGCACCCCCACGGCCAGCACACTCCACCCTCTCGCCGCCACCTCATCGATCCGCTCCACCTCGATGGCGGCCTCGGTGCCTGCGGCCCGCGCCAGCACGGTGTCGACCCCGGTCCGAAATGCGATCTCGCCGTCGATGACCAGGTAGTTCACGGGGTGGACGGCGGGACCGTCGGCGGTGAAGACGGCCATCCGGCCGATGCCTCGGACGCCGAGCAGCCGTCGGCACTCCTCCTCGTCCAGGACAACCGGCTGGGCGTCGGTGCGGGGTGTGCCCGCCGGTGGCCCAGGATCGTGAGCGGGGCCCGTGCCCGCCAGGGCGTCGACGGTCGTGCCGAGTGCGTCCGCGAGGTGGACGAGCGTCCCGACCGTGGGGAGGGCGACATGGTCTTCCAAGGAGGCGATGTAGTGCGCGTCGGCACCGCAGCGCTCCCCCAGTTCCTCACGGCTCATGCCGGCCGCTGTTCGACGGGCGGCGAGACGCCGCCCCAGGTCTGTGGTCATGGTGTCGGCCCTCCTCCAGCGGCCGAGGAGCCGCATGCTGCGAGTGCGGGACGGGCCCTCTTTCCCCGTCCCGTACCGCCAGGCTGGGGCATTCCCGGCCGCACCGCATGGGCCGGTCGGTCCCCACTACGTGCGACAACCCCTCACCGCAGCCGAAACCCGGTGACCAGGGCCGGCATGATGCGGACGGCGCCGGGGAACGTGCCTCCGACCCACTGCTGGAGGAGGTGCGCGTAGCGTTCCAGCTCGCGGGGGTCGGTAACGGCGGTGACGTAGCGGGTGGCCACCACGCTCCACCCGAGATGGGTCTCGGGGTCGATGGTGCCGGCTTCGTACGCGACGACCACGCCGGTGCCTTCCTCCGCTCCCATCAGGGCTGCCAGCGTCGCCCCTTCGTGGGGCCGGACGATGATGTCGCCGCCCTCGACCAAATGGTTGACCGGGCGTACCGCGGGCAGGGCGTGCTGTGTGAATACGATGTGCCCCAGCCCCACGCTGCCGAGCAGCTCCAGCGCTTCTGCCGCAGTCAGTTCCTCCACCTCCCGGACCGGGACCGCGGCTGCGGACTCACTGACACTGTCGGGTGATCGGCTCTTCATCGTCGGCACCCCTCGATCCGGCTTCGGGTCGTCGGGCCTCGCCCTCAAGAGGTCATTTCAGGGGAGCGGCAGTTTCGGGGTATGGCTACGCAGCACCGCGAGCCGCCGCGCGTACTCCTCGTCGTCGATCTCTCCTCTCGCGAACCGCTCCGCGAGGAGTCCCTCGGCCCCGTTGCCGAGTCCGGCTTCCGGGGCGGAAGGTGCCCGCCGGTCCGCGCCCTCCCGCTTGTAGGCGCCGGCCACGAGAACGGCCGCTGCGACGATCAGAGCCCAGACGAGGAGCGTGGTGAGTGACATGGCGAACCATCCCCAACCGCCCATGCCGTGGCCGTTCCAGTACATCTCGCACCTGCCAGGTTCGACGGGGTCGGCGGCTGCGAACAGGCCGTCCGATTTCCAAGGTTCCCGGGCGGGACGGGTCCTGGCATGGGCCGTTCGGGGCCGGAAGGGGGCCACAGGGCCCACGCCGGGAAGCCGACGGCAGGCCGAGACCGGAGACGCACGTACGACAGGAGGCAGTCCATGAGCACTCCGGCCCCCACCCGAATCGCCGTGGCACTGCCGGCTGCCGCACCCGCCTGATGGAGATGGCCCGAGAGGTGAACTTCGCCGAGGGAACCCGTCTCTTCCGTGAGGGCGGCCACGCCGACAGGTTATGGATCGTCCGGTCCGGCACCGTGGCTTTGGACGTCCATGTGCCCGGCCGACGCGCGGCGGTCGTCGAGAGCCTGGGCGCCGGCGAGTTGGTCGGCTGCTCGTGGCTGGTCAAGCCGCGCACCTGGCGCCTCGGCGCCGAGGCGATGACTCCCGTACGCGCGTACGAGTTCGACGCGGCGGCGTACGGATGCTGATGGACGCCGACCCCGCCTTCGGCCACTGGGTCGGCCAGGTCCTCGCCCACCGCCTGCAAGCGACCAGGTTCCGCCTGCTCGACCTGTACGCCCCCTGTGGAAGCGGCAGCTTCCTGTGAGGCTGAGGCCCGTTTGACCGGAGCACCGGCTGCTGAAGCAGGGCGGGCGTCAGTCACAGCGTCGGCGGGGCGAGGGGAACTTCCCACTCCAGGCGGGTGCCTCGCGTCCCATCGCTCCGCCCAGTGATCTCCATCCGCCCTCCGAGCTTCTCGGCCCGTTCGGAGAGGTTGCGCAGGCCGCTGCGCAGGCCGCCCTCCGGCATGCCGACCCCGTCGTCGGTCACGGTGAGGGTCAGCACGCCGTCGGCCGCGGCGACGCAGACCTCCGCGCGCGTCGCCTTGGCGTGTCGGGCGACGTTGCTGAGTGCTTCGCCGAGGACGGCGAGGGCTGCGTCGGCAACGGCTGGCGGCACGTCGGTGTCGATCAGACCTTCCATGCGCAGTGCGGGGGCGAAGCCGAGGCCGGGTGCGGCCTCGTCCAGGGTCTGGACGGCCCGGGAGCGCAGCTTCGAGCCGGTCCCGGGTTCATGCTCACGCAGGCCGAAGATCGTGGAACGGATGATCTTGATGGTGGCGTCGAGGTCGTCGACCGCGCGGGCGAGCCGTTCGGATACCTCGGGGTGCTCTGCGAAGCGCTGGGCGCTCTGGAGGGTCATGCCCGTGGCGAAGAGGCGCTGGATGGCGAGATCGTGCAGGTCGCGGGCGATGCGGTCGTGGTCCTCCAGCAGGCTCATCTGCTCGGCGTCGCGCCGACGGTCGGCAAGCTCCAGGGCCAGGGCGGCCTGGCCCGCGAACCCGGGCAGTGCGGCGACCTCCACGGGGGCGAACGCGGGCCCGCCGTGGCGCCGGGCGAGCAGCAGGACGCCGCTGAGCTTCTCCTTCGTTCCGACGGTGACGGCGACGGCAGGGCCGAATCCCTTCCACCGTTCCGGCTGCACGGTGACACGGGCGTCGGACTCGATGTCGGTGACGGTAATCAGGCCTTCTTGGGCCAAGGCGGCCTCGACGAGGGTGCCCCGGGTGCTGGGCAAAACGATCCCCTGGTGCGCCTCGGCGGCCTCTCCGAGGGCGAGGGAGCCGCGCAGCTCGCCGCCGGTTCCGATGAGGTAGAAGACGCCCATGTCGGCGCCGGTGATGTCCTTGGCCCGCTCCAGCATCCCTTCGAGGACCTCGTCCTGCGGCAGGCCGGAGAGCAGGGCGCTGGTGATGTCCGCACTGGCCGCCAGCCACCGCTCGCGCAGGCGGACCTCCTCGAACAAGCGCGCGTTCTCGATGGCGATGCCGGCGGCGACGGCGAGGGTGGACAGGACCGCCTCGTCCTCGGCGTCGAAATCGGCGCCGCCGCGCTTCTCGGTGAGGTAGAGGTTGCCGAAGACGTCCTCGCGGACCCGGATGGGTACGCCCAGGAAGGAGTGCATCGGCGGGTGGTGGGCCGGGAAGCCGTACGAGGCGGCGTGCTCCGACAGCTCAGACAGTCGCAGGGGCTCCGGGTGGCGGATCAGCTCGCCGAGGATCCCGTGGCCGGAGGGCAGGTCACCGATCTGCGCGCGCAGCTCGGCACTGATGCCGACCGGCAGGAACTGGGCGAGCTTCCTGTCGTCACCGATCACGCCCAGCGCGCCGTACTCGGCGTCCACGAGGACCACCGCGGCCTCGACGATGCCGCGCAGCACCTGGGGCAGGTCCAGCTCCCGGCCGACGGACATAACGGCTTCCAGGAGCCCGTTCAGCCGGTCACGAGTTCCCCTGACCTCGTCGATCCGTACTTGGAGCTCGTCGAGCAGCTCATCCAGCCGCAGCCGCGGCACGCCCGACCCGGCGGACCCGTCGCCTGCGCTCATGCCCCACCTCCGGCCGACCGCAACGGTGAGAGGACCACGGGTCCACCGTAGCTCCGGCCGGAGGGAGCTTCCAGGTCAGCCGACGGCTATCCCCGTTCCCCGTGACCGCCTCCTCCGGCAGGGCTGGACGCCCTTTCGTGCAGGTGCCGGACATGGGCGTCGGGGCCCGGGAAGAACACGGTCGTGCGGCCCGTGTCGGACCAGCGCACGTCGTAGGGCGGGGTGCCGTCGTCGTGGTGCAGGGCCACGACCTCGCCGTCCCTGCCGGGCTGGCCGACGGTGGGGCCGCCGACGACTATCTGGTCGCCGACCTCGGCGTGGATCCCGGGCCCGGGATCCGGTGCATAGGCGTTCATCAGCTTGCCCTTTCTACGGAATGCGCCCCGCAAGAGCCGGGCGGCTGCGAAGGCGGAGACTGCGGCGGCTACGGCGAGCCAGACGCCGGTCAAACCGACGGGCTCGGTGTCGAGCAGCGACTGCAGGAAGGGGACGTGCAGGGCGGCCATCGCCAGGACGGCGGATCCGGCCACGGAGGCGGGCAGGAACAGGTTCTTCCTGGTGATCAATTGGGCGCGCAGACCGAGGGCGACTCCCAGCTGGGCCGAGAGCAAGGCCAGGAAGAGCACACTCTGCCAGGGCAGGCCGACGGCGCGGGCAGCGATACCGGCGAGCAGGCTGAGTGCCGTGACGGCGGACGCGAGAATGAGGAGTCGCTGCCACACTCCCGCGGCGAGGATGTGCTGGCCGGGCGGACGGGGCGGGCGGTGCATGGCCTCGGGAGCGACGGGCTCCGCGCCCATGGCCACGCCCGTGAGGCCGTGGGTGAGAAGGTTGATCCACAGGATCTGGCCCGCGCGCAGCGGCAGGGCCAGGCCCAGCAGCGGGCCGATCAGCATCACGAGGATCTCGGCGGCTCCGCCGGCCATGGCGTAGACGAGGAAGCGGCGGATGTTGTCGTAGACGCGTCGGCCTTCCTCAACTGCGGTCACGACGGTGCCGAGCTCGTCGTCGGTGAGGACGAGGTCGGCGGCCTGCCGGGCCACTTCGGTACCGCGGGCGCCCATGGCGACGCCGATGTCGGCCTGGCGGAGGGCCGGGCCGTCGTTGACCCCGTCACCGGTCATGGCGGTGACGGCGCCGTGGGCCCGCCAGGCGTGGACGATGTCCAGTTTCTGCTGCGGGTCGGTGCGGGCGAAGACCCGTACGCGGGTGAGGTCAGTGTCCGGTGCGGCGGCCAGTTCGGGGCCGGTGAGGACCTCTCCGGCCCTACCGTCCTTGACGAGGCCGGTGCGCTCGGCGATCGCACGTGCCGTGGCGGGGTGGTCTCCGGTGATCAGGACGGCGGTGATGCCCGCGTCCCGGCAGGACGCCAGGGTCGCGGCCGCGGCGGCTTTCGGCGGGTCGCTGATGGCGACCAGCCCGAGCAGCAGCAGTTCCTGCTCGGCCTCCGCGGCGGGTCGGTCCCACACCAGCCGTTCCGTGCCCGCCACCGCCAGCACGCGGAACCCCTGGGCGGCCAGAGCGGCGGCCTCCTGGCGGGCTCGGTACAACAGCTCCGGCGGATCGGCGAGAACGAGGGACGTCAGGACGGCCTCAGGTGCGCCCTTGAGGCAGACCAGCACGTTCCCGTCGGGAAGGTGGTGCAGCGTGGTCATCCGCCTGCGGAGGCTGTCGAAGGGGGCCTCCGCGATCCGGGGGCATGCCCGGTGCAACTCGGCCGGACCGGGGCAGCCTGCTTTGACAGCGGCTGACAGCAGGGCGGCCTCCATGGGATCGCCCACGGCGCTCCAGGCGTCGGAACCGGGTCCGGGAGGCTTGAGGCCCGCGTCGTTGCACAGGGCCGCTGTGGTGAGCAGCTCCCGCAGCGGGCGGAGCTCCTCAGGCGTCAGCGGACGTCCCGCGCGGGTCAGCTCGCCGTGCGGCTCGTAGCCGCTGCCCGACACGTCGGCGCTGCCGGAGGGCGTCCACAGGCGCTGGACGACCATGCGGCCCTCGGTGAGGGTGCCGGTCTTGTCCGTGGCCAGGACGCTCACCGAGCCGAGGGTCTCGACGGCGGGCAGCCGGCGGACGAGCGCACCCCGCGCCGCCATCCTGCGGGCCCCGAGGGCGAGGGCCAGCGTGACCACCGCGGGCAGCGACTCGGGGACCGCGGCGACGGCCAGACTGATGGCCGTGACGGCCATGGTGCCGGGTGCCAGCCCCCGGAACAGGCCCCAGGCGAAGAACAGCACGCACAGGGCGATGGTGACGACGGCGAGAACGCGGCCGAGGGAGGCGAGATGGCGCTGGAGCGGCGTCGGTTCGTGACCGCCGTCGAGCAGCACGGCGATGCGCCCGAGGGCACTCGCCGACCCAGTGGCGGTGGCGGTGGCGGTGCCGCGTCCGCGTACGACGGTGGTGCCGGCGGACACGGTCTCCCCTGCGGCCTTGCCGACCGGTTCCGACTCGCCGGTGAGCATGGATTCGTCCATCAGGAGTGCGGACGCCTCAGCGAGATCCGCGTCCGTGGCGACGATGTCGCCCTCGCCCAGCAGCAGGGTGTCCCCCGGGACCACGAGCGCCGCGGCCACCTCGTGCGCGGTGCCGTCGCGCAGCACCCGGGCGTGGGGGGCCGAGAGGGCGGAGAGCGCTGCGACCGCACGGTCGGCCCGTACCTCCTGGGCGACCCCCACGGTGGTGTTGACGACGATCACCAGCCCGATCACGACGGCGTCCGGGTGGTCGCCGATCGCGATGGTGAGGAGGGCGGCCCCGAGAAGTACCATGATCAGCGGGTCCCGGAGCTGGGCGAGCACCCGCTGGTACAGGGGCGTCGGCGGGGGCGGCGCCACCTCGTTGCGGCCGTAGCGGACCAGCCGGCGTTCGGCCTCGGCCTGTGCCAGGCCAGCGGGATTCGGGGCCCGTACGGGCGCTTCGTCGGTGGTGCGGCTGGTCATGGCAGCCTCATCGCTCCGGGACGGTGATCACCGGGCAGTGGGCGCGGTGCAGCAGGCCGTGCACGGTCGATCCCAGGCGCATGCCGGTGTATCCGCCCCGGCCGCGTCGGCCCACGACGACAGCCAGGGCATGCTCGGCCGCCTCGGCCAGTTCCTCCACCGGGTGGCCGATCGGCACCTCGTGGGTGAGGCGCACGTCCGGATACTTCTCGGACAGTCCCGCGGTGCACTCCGCCAGCAGGGCCCTGTGGGCCTGCAGGGCGACCTCCTCGTCGTGGAGCAGGAAGACCGGCGGCTGCCACACGGAGATGGCCCGGACCTCGGCGCCGCGCAGATCGGCCGCGTCGAAGGCGAACTGGAGCGCCGTGGTCGAGGCGGCGCTGCCGTCGATTCCCGCGACGATGTACGGCGGCTGCTGGGTGGTGTGCGGAGCGTCGCCCACGACGACGACCGGGCACGGGGCCTGCGCGGTCACGGGCACCACGAGCGATCCGGCGCTGAGCACTTCCGCGACACGGCCGAGGTGGCGGGAGCCGAGCACGACCATGCGTGCGTGCCCTGCCGATCCGGCGATGACCGCGGCGGGGAAGCCTCCCCGCAGATCGGTGGTCATGCCCAGCTCCGGATGCCGTTCGCGGACCCAGTCGCGGGCCTGTTCGAGCCTGTCGGTGCCTGCCCGCCGCAGGGCCGTCTGCCGTGGGGTGTCGTCGACGTGATGGGTGTCGTGCTGGGGCGGCACGGCGAGCACCAGGCGCACCGGGAGGTGCCGCAGGTGGGCTTCGTCGGCGGCCCAGGCCAGGGGAAGGTGCCATTCCCGTTCGGGGTCGATGCCGATGAGGATGTCACGGGCGCCTTGCCCCTGGCCGGTCATGCCCGGCTCCCGAAGTCGGTTCCCGCACGGGGGATGAGGAGCACCGGGCAGTGGGCGTGGTGCAGCACGCTGTGGGTGGCGCGGCCCAGGCTACGGCCGAATCCCAGCGGGGTGGGTGCCCTGCGCCCACCCATGACGAGCAGGTCGGCGTGCCGGGACGCCTCGACAAGCACTCCGGCCACGGAGACGCTCTTCTCCGCGTTGCCCTCGACGGTCTGCTCGGGGAACTCCTCGTGGACCACGTCCGTGACGGCCTCCAGGACTGCGGAATGCTCGCCGGCGATCGCATCGGCGTCGTCGAGCATGGTCACGACGTTGCCGACGGACTGGAGGATGTTCCACACGTGCAGCAGCCGCAGCGACGCCTTGCGCAGCTCAGCCTCCCTCGCGGCGTACCGGGCACACACGAGGTCGTGCTCGTCTCGGACGGCGGCGAGGACGGTGCCCCGCTCCTCCGTCCCGTCGGCGCCGCGGACGACGATGACCGGGGTCCTCGCGCCGGCTGCCGTGTCGAGGCCCACGGAGCCCAGCATGAGCGAGTCGAAGCCGCCGAGGCCTCGGCTGCCGACCACGATGGTGCCGCGCAGGCCACCGGCCCGGTGCAGGCTCGTGACGGCGTCCGCGCGGCTGAATTCCGTGGTCACGTGCAGGCCGGGATACTCCGCGGCCACTGCCCTCGCCGTTTCGTCCAGGAGTTCACGGCCGGCGGCACGGACCCTTTCGATGGTCTCCACCGACAGGTACAGGGCCCTGCCGTCCGTGTTGGCACCGTAGACGATGTGCAGGGGACGGCTGCGGCGTACGGCCTCCCCAGCGGCCCACAGGGCAGCATGGCGTGCCGACTCCGAGCCGTCCACACCGACGATGACCGAGCTGGTGTCCGGGGTGCGGATGGTGCTTTCCACGGTCACTCCCAACCGAGAAGCCGATGGGGGACACCACCCACGCTGACACCAGCGGTGCGGCGGGAAGAGGGCCGCACGGGGACCGCTCCCGGGACCAAAGGTCCCCATCGCGACGGCCCGGCCCGTTCCGCCGCAGCCGGGTGGCCCTTCCGGCCCCGGGACGGGACCGTTCGGCCCTCGATTCCCCCTCCCTTCCGGCGGAGGGTGAAGGGCACCTGGACGCAGGACTTCGGCCTCCCACGAACCGGAACCGCAGGAGGGCCTCATGCAGCACATCAAGGTTGCCGACCTGATGACCGACGAGGTTGTCTCGGTGACTCCCGACACCCCGTTCAAGGACGTCGCGAAGCTCCTCGCCCAGCACGACGTCTCCGGAGTACCCGTCCTGGACGACGAGGACCGCGTCGTGGGTGTCGTCTCCCAAACCGATCTGCTGGCCTGTGCGGCACCACTCCCCCACCCCGGCCCGCAGACCGGCACGCCGACGCCGCCTCCCGCAGCGAGTGCCATCATGTCCACGCCCGCCATCACCGTCCGCGCAGAGGAGACCGCAGCTGACGCCGCCCGGCTGATGACCCGCCGTGGCATCGAGCGCCTGCCTGTAGTGGACGTGGAGGACCGGCTCGTCGGCATCGTCACCCGCCGTGACCTCCTGCGCATGTTCGTGCGCCCTGATGCGGAGATTCGCCGACGCGTGCAGGACGCCCTCAGGGACGTCGTGGGGGTGCCGGTGGGCGACGTCAAGGTGCACGTCGTGGACGGCATCGTCACCCTGGAGGGCATCGTGCAACGCGAGAGCCAGCTGCGCTTCCTCCGTGCCCTCGTCGAACGGGTCGACGGAGTCGTGGCCGTCGCCTCGCACGTCACCGCCCGTACCGACGACACGGCGATCACCCAGGCCGGGCCCGCTCGTCACGCGATGCCGTGGTGACGCCGGGCCACCGCAGGAAGGAGCTGGTCATCGTGAAGAACCATGTAGCGGTCGGGGTTGACGGCTCCGCCGAGAGCCGGGCGGCCGCCCGTTGGGCAGCGCAGGAGGCCGTCCTGCGGCAGGTACCCCTGCGGCTCGTCCACGCCGTCGACTGGCCCCTGGACCCGATCCTCCCCGGCCTGGGCAAACAGGACGTGGACCGGTGGGCGGACCAGGCCCTGACCGAAACGGCGCAGGAGCTGCACGGGCGTCATCCGCGCCTGGAGATCACGACCCGCTGCCCGAAGGGCCGACCGGCGGCCGACCTCGCGGCCGAGGCCGCCGACGCCGCGCTGCTGGTCCTGGGCTCGCGCGGCCTGGGCGGCCTGGTCGGCTTCCTCATCGGCTCGGTGGCGCTGTCCACCGTGGTCGCCACCAATACCCCGGTCGTCCTCGTCCGCGTCGCGAACGATCCGGACGGCCCCGGCACCGGTACGGCCGCCGAAGTGGTCGTCGGCGTCGACATCCACGAGGCCGGCGACCGGATGCTCGCTTTCGCCTTCGAAGAGGCGGAACGACGCGGCTGCCCGCTGCGAGCCGTACACGGATGGAAGATGCCGCCCGCCTACGCGTACGTCCCCTTCTTCGACCCGGACAACGAGCGGGACGTAGGACGGAGCGTCACACACATGGTCGACGACATGCTGCTGCCCTGGCGGCACAAGTTTCCGAACGTGCGGGTCACCACCAGCGTGTTCATGGGAGCCGCAGGTGAGCATCTCGTCCAGGCCTCCCGAGGAGCGGGACTGGTCGTGGTCGGCCGCCACCTCCGCCGCTCGCCGCTCGGCGTACACCTCGGGCCCGTCGCCCACGCGGTACTGCACCACGCGGCAGCACCCGTGGCCATCATCGCCCACGCCTGAGGAGCCCAGACCTTCCGCGGACCGATCGCAGAGGAAAAGCCATGAAACACCTGCGCACCGTCGACGACGTCATGACCCACGCCGTGATTTCCGTCGATCACGACACCGCGTTCAAGGACATCGTGGAAACGATGCGGATATGGAACGTCATCACCCTCCCCGTGCTGGCCGTCGACGGACGGGTGACCGGTGTCGTCTCGGAAGCCGACCTGCTGCTCAACAGCAGGGGTACCGATCCTGACCGCGCGACGACCGCGGAGCGGCTGATGACGCGTCCGGCCGTGACGGTCACGAAGGACGCCACGATCCCGGCCGCGGCACGTCTGATGGCACGCCGCCACCTCAAGCGCCTGCCCGTGGTCGACGGCGACGGCCGCCTGATCGGCGTCGTCAGCCGCGGCGACCTGCTGAAGGTATACCTCCGGCCAGACGCCGACATCGGGGCCGAGATCCGTGAACTGATCATGTACCAGCTCGTCCCACGCGGCTCGGCCGAGATCCACGTCCACGTCGCGAGCGGCGTCGCCTACCTGTACGGCTCCCTGACGGATCCCAAGCTGGAAGACGTGGTGGTACGCGCCGCCGGCACCGTACCGGGAGTCGTCGACGTCAAAGCCGACTTCACGGTCCCCGTAGCTGCCTGAGGGAAGGCCCCCATGAGGCACCGCAGCGTCGCAGAACTGATGACACCGACTGCCATCACGGTCCGCCCCGGCACGGCGTTCAAGGAGATCGCCCGGCTCTTGCAGGAGTTCGACATCACCGCCATGCCCGTCGTCGACGAGACCGGGCGCCCCGTCGGCGTCGTGTCCGAGGCCGACCTCCTTCGCCGCCACACCGCCGGAGGTTCACCGACCGCCGAGGACCTCATGACGAGCCCCGCCGTCACGGCCCGCCCCGAGTGGAGCGTGGTCCGCGCGGCACGGGTGATGCGGCGGCACGGAGTCAAACGCCTGCCGGTCGTCGACGAGGACGGACGAGTGAGCGGCGTACTCAGCCGGAGCGACCTGGTCCAGCTGTTCCTCCGCCACGACCACGCCATCCAGGAAGAAGTCGTGGAAGACGTCCTCACCCGGACTCTGGGCATCGCTCCCTCCTCGATCACCGTCGCGGTGGACGACGGGCTGGTGACACTCAGCGGCACAGTGTCCCGTCCCGAGCTCCTGCCCGTGATCGTCCGGCTCTGCCAAAGCGTCGACGGCGTCGTGGACGTCGACAACAGACTCATCCGTGCCCCGGCCACCGCTGACCGCTGACAGGCGCCGAACGGTCCCCGGTAGGACCGGCCGGGCCTACCGGGGCGCCCGGCAAGCAGCAGAACCTGGAAGCAGCCGTATCCCATCCGAGGAGGAAGAGCATGCCGAACAAGGTCACCGTAGGCCTGGACGGATCGGGCGCAGACATCACCACCGCCGACTGGGCGGCCGGGGAAGCCGAACTGCGCGGCGCCGAACTCGATCTCCTCCATGCAGAGGACTGGCCGGAGTACGCCCCCTTCGCCGTACCGCTTCCCGAAGCCCGTAGACGCTGGACCGACAACCTCCTCGTCGGCACCCGGCAACGACTGGCAGGTGCACACCCCGCCCTGGCCATCCACACCCGCCGTGTCGACGGGCGCGCAGTGTCCGACGCCCTGGCGGCAGCCGCAGCGGACGCGGACCTCCTCGTGCTCGGCTCACGCCGGCTCGGCGCGGTCGCCGGGTTCTTCGTCGGTTCCACCAGCGCCGACACCATTCCCCGGACGGAGACGCCCGTCGTCCTCGTCCGCGCGGTCGCAGATCCTGGCAGTACAGCCGGGCACGAGGGGGAAGGCGGACCGGTGGTCCTCGCAGTGGACCTCCGCAGCAATTGCGACCGGCTGTTCGCCTTCGCCTGCGAGGAAGCCCACCGGCGGTCCTGCCCGCTCGTCGTCATCCACGGCTGGTCACCACCGCCCATGTTCTCCTACGCTCCCGCCCTCGATCCGGGCGTCGAGGGGGAGATCGCCAGCGGGATGGAGGCCACACTCCGGGAACTGCTGAGTCCCTGGCAGCTGAAGTACCCCCGACTCACAGTCGACGCACGCGCCGTCATCGGCCAGCCGGCCGTCCAGATCCTGGAGGCGGCATCCGGTGCGGCCCTCGTCGTCGTGGGCCGACGTACCCGCCACTCGTCACTCGGCACTCACGTCGGCCCCATCACCCACGCGGTGATGCACCATGCCACCTCCCCGGTCGCCGTCGTCGCACACGGCTGAGGACGCACAGACAGGACCGGTCCCGTGACCGCACCACATCTTGATCACGCCGTCGTCACCGGGATCGTCGATGACGCCATCAGCGCTCCGTCCATGCACAACGCCCAGCCCTGGAAGTTCGTGTATCGAGCTCCACGGCGACCTGGAGCGCGCCATGACCCGAACCGATCCGGATCACCGCGCCCTCCATCTCGGCTGCGCCGCCGCACTGTTCAACCTACGTGTCTCCGCGGCCTGGCACCGGCACCGCGTTCGAGTGCGTTTGCCGCCCGACGACACACAACCATGGCTACTGGCCACGGCGACCGTCGACGAACATGCCGGTGAGGAACACGAACTCGCCGCGCTGCACCATGCCGTCCAGCGTCGGCACACCAGCCGCCACCCCTTTCCTGCTGGACGGTGAGCTGACCACGGCGGGCCGGCCCCGTGTGCACGCTCTCAACGGGATAGCGCCACGTGGCGGGGGCAACGGTGACGCGCGTCCCGCTCGGCCCGTCACCAGCCCGGTAGGCGGCCCTGCCGACCGTGACGGCTTGGACGTCGTGCCGATGGCGGGCGACCGACTCGGCTGCCGTCGGTCCAGGCGGACCGTCCGAAGGCAACACCGCAGAACACGGCGATGAGGCAGGCCACGGCGAAGGCGGCATGCAGACGGGTACGGATGCGGTCGGCCTTCCGCCGAAGCGGGTTGCTCCCCTGTCCCTTCGTCCGGTCGTCCATGATGTGCCTCCGCGCTGCGTGCATGCCGGCCCGGCCACCCGGTTCAGGCGGCGGAGAGCTCGGCGCTGATGTGGTGCGCCCAGGACTGGATGCGCTCGGGAGCACGGAAGTCACCGCCCTTGCCCTGGCGGAGCATCGAGCGCGCGAGAAGTCCAGGAGTGCGGGCCGTGACACTGCCGCCGAACGTCTTGTGCTCTCGCGCGCCGATGAGCCGCATCCGGCGGGCGACGGCGGGCACCGGGGGGATGTCGCGTTCCTCGGCGGAACGGTCGAGGGGGCCACTGCTGAACAGCCAGACCGGGCGATGCCGGAGCGACTCGGCGTTGCGTTCGGCGCACCGCGCGGCCTTGCCGCTCCAGTGGCCGGCGTACAGGGCACCACCGAGCACCACGGCGTCGTAGCCGCAGACGTCATCGACGCGGCCGGCGGGCAGGACGACGGCGTCGAGGCCGTCCTCGCGGAGGGCCTTGCCGATCTGCTCGGCGATACCGGCGGTGGCTCCGTGCTTGGTCCCGTAGGCGACCAGGACCTTCTTGGTGGTCATGGCGGGACTCCTTGTCTCATCCTCGTGGGGCTGATGACACTGTCACGCGGACGGAGGTTCCGCATGGGCCGGACGGATCCCGGCAGGGACCATTCGGTCCCCGCCGTAGCGCCGCTCCTCGCCTGCTGCCACATGCTGCTTGCCGGCCGGGAAGCTGTCCGGGGCGACGGAGACCGAGTCGATCTCGATGCCTACGAGGAAGGCGGCGAAGGCGGGGGCGTCGCTGGAACGCTGCCCGCACAGCCCCACGGGACGTCCGACGGCCCTGGGCCCGCGGCACGAGGAGGTGTCGCCGGTGGCGAGACCGTACTGCCAGAGATTCCAGGCGATGGCCGACCCGACGTGGCGCTGGAGGTGGGAGTGGTCGGGAAGCCAACGGCCGGAGCGGGGGTTGAGGTGCAGCCTCTGCGTCTCCTCGTCTCCGCGGTATGGGGTCACAGTCAGGCTGCGCCCCGCCCCTCCACAGCGCTTGGGCCGGTCGGCCCCTGCCGAGGGGACCGGTCGGGTCTCGTCGGCGCATCATGGCGGATGCCACGGTGGAAGCCGGCACCCGTCCCCGAAAGGAGAGCCGCTGCCATGTCTCAGTCGGCCCTGTCTCCATCTTCCCGCCCGGCCCTGCTGAGGTTCCTCGGTGGTATCAGGACGGTCACGGGCAGCAAATTCTTGGCCGAGAGCGACCACGCCCGGATCCTCGTCGACTGCGGGCTCTTCCAGGGTGTCGCGGACCTGCGCCGCCGCAACTGGGACAAGCTGCCCTGCGACGCCCGGGACATCCACGCCGTCGTCGTCACCCACGCGCATCTGGACCACTGCGGATATCTGCCGCGCCTGGTCCGGCACGGCTTCCGAGGTCCGATCCTGACCAGCGCACCCACGGCCCGCCTCGCCGAGATCGTGCTCCGCGACAGCGCGAAGCTGCAGATGGAAGCCGCCGAGCACGCCAACCGGCACGGCTGGTCCAAGCACCGGCCCGCCAAGCCGCTCTACGACGATGCCGACGTCGACCACACCGTGAAGTTCTTCGACCCGGTCCCCGTCGGCAGCGAGGTCGAGATCATGGCCGGGACGAAGCTCACCCTCCACCACGGCGGGCACATACTCGGCTCCGCCTGGGTGCACCTGACCCTGGAGGACGGCCACACGCTCGCCGTCAGCGGCGACCTCGGCCGCCCCGGCCACCCACTCCTCCTGCCGCCCGAACCCTTCTCGGGTGCCGACGTCCTGCTCATGGAGTCCACCTACGGCAACCGGCGCCACGACCACGAGTCCGCCAAACGAGAGTTCGCGTCCGTCATCACCCGCGCGCTCTCCCGCGGCGGCACGGTCGTCATCCCGGCCTTCGCCATCGACCGCACCGAGGTCGTCCTGCACGAACTCGCCGCCTTGCGCGCCGACGGCACCCTGCCCCGCCACGTGCCCGTCTACGTCGACAGCCCCATGGCCCTGGCAGCCCTCGACGTCTACCGTGACGCGGTCCGGTCCCATGCCCCCGAACTGCGCCCCGAGATCGTCGCCGCCGGCGAGACCGCGATCAGCCCGGAGCCGTTCCTTGCCGCACGTACCGTCCAGGAATCGATCGACATCAACAGCACCACCGGACCGGCGATCATCGTATCCTCGGCCGGTATGGCCACCGGCGGCCGCGTCCTGCACCACCTCCACCGCATCCTGCCCGACCCCCGCAACGCCGTCGTCATCGTCGGCTTCGCCGCCGCCGGCACCCGCTCCCGGGACCTGGTGGACGGCGCACGGGTACTGAAGATGTTCGGCGAGTACGTCCCCGTACGCGCCGAGGTCGCCGACGTACCGCACTTCTCCGCCCACGCCGACGCCGGCCAGATCATCGACTGGCTGCGCACCGCACCGGCCCCACACACCACCTACCTCGTCCACGGCGAGGAGACCGCCTCCGAAACCCTGCGGGACCGCATCGACCACGAGCTGGGCTGGACGGCCGTCGTACCCAAGCCGGGCGAGGCCGTCCTGGTCCGCTGACCTGGGCCGGACGGTCCGGTGGTCTGCACCGCGCGGCCCTCCCGGCCCCTGCAGCACCCGGCGCACGGTGAGAGGGAAGGGTTGGAGGCACACCATGAGCACCATGCACAGCATCCTCGAACGGATGACTCCAGAAGCCCGCGAAGCCTTGCTCGCCCACTCCCACCAGGTCACGTTTCCGGCCGGCACCCGCATCCTCAGGGAACACCAGCGGGCCGAAAGGTTCTGGATCACCGAATGCGGCACGGTCGGCCTCGAAACCCACGTGCCCGGCCACAAGAACGCCGTCATCGACACCCTCGGCTACGGCGAACTGCTCGGCTGGTCCTGGATGTTCCGCCCCTACACCTGGCACTTGGGCGCCACCGCCTCCTGCGAGGTCCGCGCCCTAGAGTTCGACGCCGCCGCCGTACGGGGGCTGTGCAGCGAGGACTCGGTCATCGGACGGTCCGTCTCCACTGCCGTCGCGGGCGTCATCGCCGACCGGCTCGACGCCACCCGCACCCGGCTCCTCGACCTGTTCGCCCCTCACGGCAGCGGAACCCCGCTCGCCTACGCACGCTGAGGACCGCCATGACCTCCACCCCGTACACCGTCGCCGACGTGATGACCACCAAGGTCATCGCCGTCACCCCCGAGACCGGCTTCAAGGACATCGTCTCCGCTATGGAGCGCTGGAAGGTGACCGCCCTCCCCGTCATCGAAGGCGAGGGCCGCGTCGTCGGCGTCGTCTCGGAGGCCGACCTGCTGCCCAAGGAGGAGTTCCACGAGCACCGCCCCGGCATGATCGAACAGATGCGCCGCCTCGGCGATACCGCAAAGGCCGGCTCCACCCGTGCCGAAACCCTCATGACCACACCGGCCGTCACGATCCGCCCCGACGCCACCCTCCCCCAGGCCGCCCGTCTGATGGCCGACCGCCACATCAAGCGCCTCCCGGTCGTCGACGCCGACGGCACCCTCAAGGGCATCGTCAGCCGCGCCGACCTCCTCAAGGTCTTCCTCCGCAGCGACGACGAACTCACCGAAGAAATCCGCCAGAGCGTCGTCGAACGCCTCTTCCCGCTCTCGCACAAAGGGGTCACCGTCACCGTCACACACGGCATCGCCATCTTGACGGGCAGTGTCCGGGACGATCACCTGATCCCCATGGCTGAGCGCCTGGCCCGGTCCGTCGAGGGCGTTGTCGACGTCCACTCCCGGCTGGAGGCGCTCACCGAACCACGGGCCTCGGGGAAAGCGGCTGCGCCAGGAGCAGACCGGGGACGGGGAGAGGCGCAGCCGTGAGCCAGCATGCACCTGATGTGAGGCTGTTCGAGTATGGAACTCGGGGCAGACATTCGCTGTCCACGGAGGTGAGGGCGATGACGCTTCCGTCGCGGCGCCGGATCGGCGGGGCGGTCGAGCCGGACGAGCCCTGCGGCCGCAGGCACCAGTTCCTTGGTGTGCCAGGGGCGTCGCACACGCCATTCCGGCCCACCGATCAGGCACCGCGCCCGCCAGAGGTCAGCACGACTACCAGGGCACCGCGATGAGCACGGCTGCGGCGCCGGACCCCTCAACCGCCGGGACTGCCGGCGGTGTGGGGGTACCGGAGCAAACCGCCAGTCCAGACGTCGTCACCTTGACGATGAATCCGACAATCGACCTCTGCTGGGAGGTCGAACACCTGGAGGGCACCGGCAAGAACCGTGCGCGGGTCAGGTCGGTGGCCGTCGGGGGCGGAGGAATCAATGTCGCACGTCACATCGTGCGGCTCGGAGGACGGGCCACCGCCGTCCACACGGCCGGAGGCGAGGTCGGACTGCGTCTCAACCGGCTGCTGGACGAAGAGGGCGTCGATCACGTCGCCGTCGACATCGACGACGACACCCGCGAAGCACTCGTGCTGTTCGAGGCCGAATCCCGCCGCAGTTACCACGTCGTGCCACCCGGCCCGCAACTGCACGAACGCGAAGGAGAGCGGTGCCTGGAAGTGCTGGAGCGGTTCGTCGGCAGTTGCCCGTACGTCGTGGCCAGCGGCAGCCTGCCCGGCGGATTGCGCGACGATTATTTCGCGGCCGTCGCCCGCCACGTCAAGGAAGCCGGATCCCGGCTGATCCTGGACACCTCCGGGCCGGCGCTTCGGGCAGCGCTCGCGGAGGGCGTGTTCCTGTTCAGGTGCAACCGGACGGAGGCCGAGAGCCTGACCGGCCAGGCGGTCAGGGGCTTCGACGACGCCCGGGCCCTCAACGAGCGCCTGCTCGCCACGGGGGCCGCCGAGGTCGCCGTCACCACCCTCGGAGCGCTGGGCGCACTGTGCTCGACCGGCCACGGCCACACCGAGCTCTACACGCCGCCGCTGCCCGGCGAGCCCCTGAGCGATGCAGGGGCGGGAGACAGCATGGTCGCTGCCCTCGCCGCACAGCTGGCCGCCGGAGAGGATCCCGTCAGCGCCTGCGCCCTGGGCGTGGCCACAGCCGCCGCAGCGATGCTCACCCCCAGCACCGAACCCTTCGACGTGGCCGTGGCGCGATCCCTCCGCTCGCAGGTGCGGACCGCCAGCAGTGGCTGAGAGGTGTCTCGCCGCATCCCCGGCGATACGGACTCCGGCTTCGGTCGCCTCGTCCCCGACGCGTCCCGCTCACTGCCGAACCCGCCGAGTGCCGAGCGTCTCGGGGCCGCTGGAGGACGTTGGGGCGGTGCCTGCGCCCAAGTCGCAGAATCCTGGGACTATCCGAAGGGAACGACGGCGACCGGTGCGGCGCAGTGGTGGATCACGGCATGCGCGACGTGACCGATGTGGGGTCCGAGCGGCGCCGGATGCCGGCGCCGCCCGACGACCACGAGCTCCGCGCCCTTCGAGGCCTCCACGAGCTGGACTCCGGCGGCTCCGACGACGGCTTCTTCGATGACCTGGACGTCCGGGTAGCTCCTGTGCAAGGGCCGGACCAGCTCCGCCAGAGCGGACGCGACCTGGACGCCGACCGTCTCGCCGATACCTGGATCGGCCACTATTGCGTGCACGGACGGACCCGGCAGGGTCCATCCGTGCACGACGCGAATCGTTGCGCCTCGGCGCGCCGCCTCTTGGAACGCGAAGGCGAGCACGGGCGCGTTCGGATGACGGAGGTCAGCGCCGACGAGGACCTCGCCGCCACCCGGCCCGGTCGTCACTGCCACAGGGGAGGCGTCCGCCGTGTCGGCGCGTACGAGGACGACCGGCTGGTGGGAGCTGCGGACGACGGCCAGAGACACGGACCCGGCCAGGAACCCCACGAACCCGCCGAGCCCACGGGAGCCCAGCACCATGAGATCTGACTCGTCCGCGGCCGCACTCAGCAGGGAGCCGGCGCGACCACGCGCCTGTTCAGTCGTCACCTCCAGCCCCGGGTGGTCCCTGCGGAGTTGCTCTGCCGTGTCGCGGAGCAGTCCCGCGGACCGCTCCGCACCGTAGGCGGCGATCGGGTAGGGGATCGCGGGCGTGACGGGCCACTCCTCCACGTGGACCAAGTGCAACGGAACCTCGCGCAGTACGGCCTCGCGCGCGGCCCAGGCCGCCGCTGCGAAACCTTCCCGGGATCCGTCCAGGCCCACGGTGACCTGTACCGTCATGGCGTACCTCCTCCTCGACGCGCCGTCGCGGCACGGCCGGATGCATTCGGCCGGGTGCGACCTCCAGCTTGGCGCTCCGGCTGCGATGGTGTGAGGGGCCAACAGGGGCAGACAGCTGCCCGAAGGGCCCATGCCCGAGGCCGACGGATCGCCCACAGTGGCAGCACCCACCGGAACCGGAGGTACGGCCATGACCGACACTGCACCGGAAGGGTCTGGTACGCGGCTGCCCGGGGACGCACACCGGCTCGATGTCACCCACGTCGATGGTGACGTCTACGTGGTCGACGTGCGCGGGCACCGCCTCCGTGTCGACCAGCCCACGGACGCGGGCGGAACGGACACCGCGCCCACGCCGACCGAGCTGTTCGCAGCGTCCCTGGCCACGTGCGTCGCCTTCTACGCGGGGCGCTACCTGCTCCGCCACGGCCTGTCGTGCGAGGGTCTGGGCGTGCGGACGGAATTCGCCATGGCCACCGACCGCCCCGCCCGGGTGGCCGCGGTACGCATGGTGATCGTGCCGCCCTCTCAGCTGCCCGAAGAGCGGCGCGCGGGCCTTCTCGCCGTCGCGTCGCACTGCACCGTCCACAACACGCTCCAGCGGCCGCCGGAAATCGGCATCGACCTCGCGTCGTAACCGCCCCCGCCACAAGGCAGGCGGATAGGGAGGCGCATGCGCACGTGGCCCCTGGCGCGGAACCGGTCCGGCGCGGTCAGCCGGACAGTACGCCACGACGGACTGCCGGCCACATTCGTGCACATGTTTTCCTATGGCCGGCCCCTGATCGAGGAACGGGCGGCCCAACTCCACAAGACGTGGACTTTCCTGGCAGGGACACTGGACTCGGATCGCAGACCGACTCGTAGGAGCGATGTGATGGCGGGATTCCGGGATTTCCTGATGCGGTTCCGGCCGGTCGGGCTGCCCGGTCCTGCCGCTGCAGGAGGGGTGCCCGCAGACCGGTCGGCTGAGCTCGCAGCCGAACTGGAGCCACAGCTCGCCCTTCTCCAGGGCGCGGAGGCTGAGGCTCGGAGGGTGCGGGAGCAAGCAGCCGCGGAGGCCGTACGGCGTCGCGAGGCAGCCGAACGGATGGCCGCGGAAACCGTCGACCAGGCCCGCGCCGCCGCCCCACGCGTACGGGAACAGAGTGCCGCCCGGATCCATGACGCCACGGCAGCCGAGGCCGCGGCCCTGCTGGCGACTGCCGAACGCGATGTCGCCGCCCTGCGGGACCGGGTGGAGCATCGCCTGCCCCCGCTCGTGGACCGCGTGGTGGCCGGGGTGATCGAGGACCTGTCCACCCCGGACGACGAGCGGCGGGAAAGGGGCTCACCGCGGTGAGCGCCGGGTGGGTAGCGGGCGTGACACGGGCCAGGGCCATGGTGTCCAGGGGCCTGGGCGTGTCCGGTGCCCGGGATGTGGCCGGCGCCGCGACGCTCGCCGACGCTCTCAGGTATCTGGCGGCTACGCCGTATCGCCGCGATCTCGACACGGAAGCCGGGCTGGCCGCCGCGCAGCGGGCGGTCTCGGCGACCCTGCTGTGGCATCTGCGGGTGCTCGCCGGCTGGCAGCCACGTGCGGGAGCGGCCATGCTTCGGTTGCTCGCATCCGGGTTCGAGACGGCCAACGTCGACGATCACGCCCGTGTGCTGTCGGGCGCGGAGTATCGTCCGCCTGTCCGGCCGTACCGGCTGGGGGCGCTGGCCACCGCATGGCCGAGGTTGTCCAAGGCCGGCTCGCCGGCCGAACTGCGGGCCGCGTTGGCCAGTTCCGTCTGGGGCGATCCGGGCGCCGACTCTCCGGCGGCGGTGGCGGTCGGTATGCGGATCGCTGCCGCCCAGCGGACCGCGGCGGCCGTACCGCAGGCGGTGCCGTGGGCTGCGGGTCGGCTCGCGCTGCTGGTGGGCCGCGAGGTGTTCCTCGCCGACCGGGCCCTGCCCGAGCCGTCCGCACGCCGGGCCGCCCGGGTACTCGGCTCCGAGGCGGTGGGTGCGGCGTCGTTCCCCGACTTCGCGCGGCGTCTGCCGACCACGGCGCGCTGGGTGGTGAACGGCATTGAGACACCGGCGGATCTGTGGCGCGCGGAGACGAGGTGGTGGATCCGGCTGCAGCAGGACGGACGTGATCTGATGCGCGGCTCCGGCCTCGGCTCCTCGCCCGTTGTGGGCGCCGTCGCCGTGCTCTCGGCCGACGCGTGGCGCGTTCGGGGCGCCCTCGAACTGGCCGCGCGGGGTGGCGGATCGCTGGAGGCCGTCGATGCCGTGGTCTGAGGCCGCGCGGCCGGTCCGCATGCAGCGGGTGGCGATCGTCGCGCCGCAGGAGACCCTGCGCAAGACGCTGGTCCGCATCGCCGAGGCGGGCAATGTCGAGATCGACCGGATCGACGACCCCGCGCATGCCGCCCCCGGCCCGGCGGCACGCCGACTGCAGCGGTTGCGTACCGAGCCTGCGGGCGCCCTCCTGTGCTCAGCCCCGCCGGACCTCGACGCCCTCGAACGGGCGGGCCGGGCCGACCTGCTGGCCGGCGAGGCGCAGCTTGAGGAGCGGATCGGCAGTGCCGTCCGGCGCGGGACCGTGGCGGCGCTCGCCGGATGGTGCCCCGCCGCCGACGTGCGTTCGACGACCGCACGGCTCGCCGACGTCGGGGGCGTTCTGGTGCCGATGAGGACTCCCGGCGGCACCGATCCGCCGACTCTGCTGCGCGTCACCGGCGCGGTGCGCGGCTCCTTCTCCCCGCTGGTACGCACGTACGGCACGGTGCCGTACGCAGACATCGACCCCACCATGCCCGCCGGCATCCTCTACGTGGTCATGTTCGGCATGATGTTCGGCGACGCCGGGCACGGGGCGCTGCTGCTCCTGGCCGCCCTGCTGCTGTATCTGGGTCGGCCCCGCCGGCTGGGGCGCCTGCGGCGCCTGTGGCCGTTCGTGGCCGGAGCCGGGCTGACCAGCACCGCGGCGGGCGTCGCCTACGGCGAGTTCTTCGGCCCGACCGGCGTGCTGCCGGTGCTGTGGCTGGACCCGCTGGACCGGCCGATGCGCCTGCTCGCCGCCGCGGTGGGGCTCGGCGCCGCGCTCCTGGCTCTGGCGTACGGGGCGGGCATCGTGAACCGCTGGCGGGAGGGCGGGCCGGCGAACGCGCTGTACGCGGCGTCAGGCATCGCCGGCGCCGTGCTCTTCCTCGGCTTCGCCGTGCTGGCCGGTGGTGTGCTCGCGGGGCGCACCGGGCTCGTGCTCGGCGGTGCCGTGCTGGCGTTCGCCGGTCTGGCCCTGGCGGGCTCGGGGCTGTTCGCGGCCTCCGCGGGCGGGGTCGGCGGTGCCGTGCAGACAGGGGTCCAGCTCTTCGACGCCGTGGTGCGCATCGGCTCGAACGTCGTCTCCTTCGCGCGGCTGGCGGCATTCGGGCTCACCCACGCCGCGCTGGGCGAGATCGTCTGGCGCGGCACGACAGGACTGGCAGCCAAAGGGCCCACGGCGCTGCTGGGGGCCGTGGTTGTCTTCACCGCCGGCAACACCCTCGCCTTCGCGCTGGAGGCGCTGGTGGCCGGGGTGCAGGCACTGCGGCTGGAGTTCTACGAACTGTTTTCCCGGGTCTTCGAGACCCAGGGCCGTCCGTTCCGTCCTTGGCACGTTCCGGTACAGCACACGGAGGTGGCGTCGTGATCGCCTGGCTCATCGCCCTGCCCGTCGTCGTGGCGGCTTTCCTCGGCACGCGCCTGTTGCTGCGGTGGCGCGGCCGGGCGGCCGTCCGGCTGATCGTCGCCGCCGACGCGGCTCTGCTCGTCGGCGCGCTGGCCCTGCTGACCGTGGCCCTGAGCGGCCCGCCCGCCCAGGCATCGGGCACGCAGGCCGCCGCCCAGGCCACGGGTTCCGGCTCTGCGGCTCTGATCGGGGCCGCGATCGCGGTCGCCGGGGCGTCGATCGGCGCGGCGATCGCCGTCGCCTACACCGGAGCCGCCGCGCTGGCGGCGCTGGGCGAGCGGCCCGAGCTGTTCGGGCGGGCGATGGTCATCGTCGGACTCGCCGAGGGCATCGCCATCTACGGCCTCGTCGTCGCGATCCTCCTCGTCGGGAAGGCCTGACCATGGGGCGCGTGGCAGCCATCGGAGAGCAGACCCGGGTGGCGGGGCTGGCCCTGGCCGGTGTGACCGTCCTGGTCGCCGAGGAGCCGGAGGCCGTACGCCAGGCATGGCAAGACCTGCCGCAGGACGTCGCCCTGGTGATCGTCACCCCGGCTGCCGCCGACACCCTGGGCCCGGCACTGCTGGAGAGCACCCGGCCGCTCACGGCGGTGATGCCGGCATGAGGCCCCCGGCCCCGGATCACATGGCCTCCGCCCTCGAACCGGTGCGGGACCGGCTGCTGCGCTCGGCCCGGGCCGACGCCGAGGAGCTGCTGGCCCGCGCGGACCGAGAGGCCGAGGCACTGCTGGACGCGGCCAGGGACCGTGCAGCGGCGATCCTCGACGACGCCCGCCGCCAGGGCGAGGCAGACGCGGCCCATCGGCGCACCGCAGAGCTGAGCCGGGTCCGCAGGACCACCCGCGCCCGCGAACTCGGCGAGCGCAGGCAGGCGTACGAGGAGCTGCGCCGCCGTACCACCGAACGCATCCGCGACCTGCGGCACACCACGGACTACCCGGCGATCCGCGACCGGCTCTGCCAACGGGCCCGCCGGCTCCTCGGCCCGGACGCCGAGGCCGCCGAGCACCCCAACGGGGGATTCGTGGCCCAGGCGCCGGGCCGCCGGGCCGACTGCACCCTGGATGCCCTCGCCGCCCGTGCGCTGGACCGGTTCGGTGCGGAGGCGGAGACGCTGTGGGCACCGTGAGGAGCGCGCCGGAGGCGGCCGCCGCGGACGGCCGGCCGGAGCCGCCCTGCCGCATCCTGCGGGTCGCGGGCCCGATAGTCGAAATGGAGTATGCGGACGGCACGGCCATGTACGACCTGGTTTCCCTGGGCGATGCCGGCCTGCCCGGCGAGGTGGTGGCGATCAAAGGGGGCGTGGTCACGGTCCAGGCGTACGAGTACACGGGAGGTCTCGCTCCCGGGCACGGGGCCCGCCCCATGGGCATTCCGCTGTCCGCCCGGCTGGGCCCCGGTCTGCTCGGCGGAATCTTCGACGGCCTGCTGCGCCCGCTGGCAGGCAGCGGCGAATGGCTCCTCCCAGGCGCGAGCACGACCGGGGACGGCAACCGCTCGTGGCGGTTCACACCCCTGGTGACGTCGGAGGAGCGGGTGTCCGAAGGCCGGGTCCTCGGCGAGGTCCGGGGAGCCGGACCGGTGCCCGTGCGAATCCTCGTACCGCCGGGCGCCGGTGGCACGGTGGAGCGGATCGCCCCCGAGGCGGAGCACCGCGAGGACGCTGTGCTGGCCGTCGTCGGCTCCACCGAGGTCCGGATGACCGGCGACTGGCCCGTCCGGCGCCCGCGCCCGGTCCGTGAGCGCCTCGCCGCACGGCAGCCGCTGAACACCGGGCAGCGGGCGATCGACCTGCTCTTCCCCGTGGCCCGGGGCAGCACGGTTGCCGTACCCGGCGGTTTCGGCACCGGCAAGACCGTGCTGCTGCAGCAGATCGCCAAGTGGTGCGACGCTGACGTCATCGTCTACGTCGGCTGCGGGGAGCGCGGCAACGAGATGGCTGACGTCATCACCGAACTGGCCGAGCTCGAAGATCCTCGGACCGGAGGTCGGCTCGCCGATCGCACGGTGACCATCGCCAACACATCCAACATGCCGATGATGGCCCGCGAGGCGAGCATCTACACCGGAGCCACGGTCGCCGAGTACTTCCGCGACATGGGGTTCGACGTCGTGGTCATCGCCGACTCGACGTCCCGGTGGGCCGAGGCGTTGCGCGAGTTCGCCTCCCGTACCGGTGCGCTGCCGGCGGAAGAGGGCTATCCGGCCGGCCTGGCCTCGGCGATCGCCGCCTTCTACGAACGAGCCGGCTCGGTGACCACGCTCGGCGGTGACCAGGGATCGGTCACCGTCATCGGCTCGGTCTCGCCGCCCGGCGGCGACATGACAGAGCCGGTCACCGCCCATACCGAACGGTTCGTGCGCTGCCTGTGGACCCTGGACCGCGACCTCGCCTATGCCCGGCACTACCCGGCTGTCTCCTGGGCGGGCTCCTTCTCCCGCGACGCGGAAACCCTCACCTCCGCCCACGCGGACGCCGGCGACCCCGACTGGGCCGCCCGGCGCGCCCGGACGGCGGGACTGCTGGCCGAGGCAGACCGGCTGGCCGACCTCGTCGACCTGATCGGCATCACCGCGCTCCCCGCCCAGGAGCGGATCAGCGTGCTCGGCGGCCGGCTGATCCGCGAGGGGGTCCTCCAGCAGAGCGCGCTGTCGGCCCAGGACTCCTCCTGCGGTGCGCACAAGGCCGCGGCCCTGGTCGACGCCGTCCACGCGGTCGTCGACCGGTGCCGGGAGCTCGTCGAGGCCGACGTCCCCGCCTCAGTGATCGAGGAGGTGGACTTCGGGCCGCTGCTGCGCGCTCGCGAGGACGTCGGCCCGGACGATGCCGCAGGCGTCGCGACCCGGCGGGACACCATGCTCGCCTCGCTCGCCGGGCTGCGGGAGGCGACGTGACCGGCTGGGGCGAGATCGAGTACACGGCGATCCGCGAACTGCGCGGCCCGCTCGCCGTCGTCGAAGGGGTGGCAGGCATCGGCTGGGACGAATTCGTCCGGATCACGCTCGACTCCGGCGAGGAGCGGCACGGACTCGTACTGGAGGTGGATCGCGGGCTCGCCGTCGTACAGGTCCTGGAGAACACCGCCGGCATGGATCCGGCACGGGTCCGGATGGCCTTCGCCGGGCAGCCGCTGCGCATCCCGGTCGGCCCCGGGTGGCTGGGCCGGGTCTGCAACGGCCGCGGCGAACCGGTCGACGGCGGACCGCCGGTCTTCGGATCCGCCACCGCTGCGGTCGCCGGGAACCCGATCAACCCCGTGCTCAGGGAACCCCCCGCGGAGCCGGTGCTCACAGGCGTCGGGGTCATCGACGCGCTCACCACGCTCGTACGGGGCCAGAAGCTGCCGGTGTTCTCCGTCGCAGGGCTGCCACACCTGGAACTCGCCGTCCAGATCGCCGCCCAGTCCACGGCAGCCGGAGCGGCGTTCAGCGTCGTCTTCGCCGGTATGGGACTCACCCACGCCGACGCCTCCCTCGTCCGCGACGCCTTGGAGGAGCGGTCCGCCGCGGGAGAGTTGGTGCTGCTGCTCAACACCGCGGACGATCCGGTGATCGAACGCATCCTGACCCCGCGGATCACGCTCACCGTTGCCGAGCACCTCGCCTTTGAGGGCGGCAGGCATGTGCTCGTTGTCATGACCGACATGACCAGCTATGCCGAGGCGCTGCGGGAGGTCTCCGCGGCACGCGGCGAGGTCCCGGCCCGCCGCGCCTACCCCGGCTATCTCTACAGCGACCTGGCCTCTCTCTACGAGCGTTGCGGGCGCATCCGGGGCCGGGCCGGCTCCGTCACCGTGCTCCCGGTGCTCACCATGCCCGCCGGTGACATCACGCATCCGGTGCCGGACCTGACCGGGTACATCACGGAGGGGCAGATCGTGCTGTCCCGCGAGACGCACGCGCTCGGCGTCTACCCGCCGGTGGACGCCCTGTCCTCGCTCTCCCGCCTGATGCGCAAGGGCGCCGGTCCCGGTCGTACCCGGCCCGACCACCTCGACGTCGCCGCCCAGATGCTCGCCGCCCTCGCCCGGGTCCGGCAGGTCCGCGAACTCGCCGACCTGGTCGGTCAGACGGCGCTCAGCCCGACCGACCGCCGGTACCTGAACTTCGACGAGGCGTTCCTGCGGCGTTTCGTGCACCAGCGCCGCGACGAACGGCGAACGCTCGACGAGACACTGGAGAAAGCCTGGCAGGTCCTGCTCGACCTGCCCCGTAGTCAGCTCTCCATGCTCCCCGCCCAGTTGCTCGACGCCCGCGGCGCGGAGCGGGGGTGAAGGCGATGGCCACCCTCCGGATTCCACCCGGACGTGCCGGGCGACTGCGTCTGCGGCGCAGCCTGGCGGTCGCCGTGCGCGGCGCCGACCTTCTTGAGAGGAAGCTGAGCATCCTCCGCGCAGAGCACCAGCACCTCGTACAAGCCGAGCAGGACGCTGCCGCCGCTTGGCACGAGCTGCTGCGGGAGGCCGAAACCTGGCTGCTGCGCGGGCTCGTCCTGAGCGGGGAGCACGCCCTGGATTCGGCGGCGGCCGGTCTCGCGCCGGCGGACGTCACCGTCAGCTGGACCACGTCGATGGGGGCGCACCACCCGTCGGAGGTCTCCTGCACGGTCCCGGCTCGGCCGCCGACCGCTGCCGCACCGGGCAACACCGCCCTGATCAACGCCGAAGCCGCCTTCCGGCGCGCGGTGACGGCGGCCGCCGACTACGCCTGCAACCAGGCGGCCGCCAGGATCGTCGGCGCGGAGATGCTCAGCACCCGCCAGCGCGTGCGGGCTCTGCAGCGCCACTGGATCCCGCGCCTACAGGAGGCCCTCGCCCGCTCGGACCTCACTTTGGAGCAGAGCGAGCACGAGGACGCCGTCCGGCGGCGGTGGGCCGCCCGCGTGCTGGAAGAGCGCGAGTCACACGGCTGACGCACGACGACGGAGTCTCGGCCGGCGCCCCGTAGGGCGAGTTCGGCCCAGATGCCGGCTGCATGGCGCGCCGGGCCGACGCCTGCTCGCCGGACTCGGTGCAGTCGGCGCCGGCACGACGGTGCCGGTGAACACAGCCGGGAAGGTCAGCAGGAACATGGCGGAGCCGACCACCCAGTTGCCCTCACGGGGCTTCTTGTACGAGGCGTGCAGGAACACCCGCAACAGATGCAGCAGGGCCAGGGCGAACATCGCCTGGGCCGCCCAGTAGTGCAAGGCCCTGGCGAAGGAGCCCAGCCACACGTGGGTCACCAGTTCTCGTACCGACTGGTTGGCCGACACCGGTACCGGCGAGTAGAACTGCGTGACGTAGAGCCCGGTGACCAACAGCGTCAGGAACGCCACCGTGGTCAGGCCTCCCAGGCTCCAACCGAGGTTGTTGGCATGCTCAGGGACCGGGTAGGCCAGCGCCTTGATACCCATGCGCTCATCGACCGCGTCGATGGCCCGACGCCACCGTCCGGGCCGCTCCGGCCGCGAAGCGGGGCCGTCCTGGGATACGGGCCGGCTGGTCATCGGGTCCCCTTCGGGGCAGCGCTGCGCTCAAGTTCGTGGATGGTGTGCGGAGGGCGCCACCGTCGCGCCGGGTACAGTCCCGCGGCGATCGCGGCCACGGCCAGGACCAGCAGCGCCACATCACCGCCGTCGCTGATGCCGCGCGCGGGCCGGAACTCGTCCAGGATGACACTGGTGCCGGTGTCGGTGCCCAGTGCAGGCCCCGCCGTCGGGGCGCCGGGTAGCCTGCCGCCGATCGCCGCCAGCAGCAGCGTGCGCGCCTGCGCCGTGGCTCGCGCGTTTTCCCCCGGCTGGTCGATGAGCGCCAGCGCGCCACGGACCTTGGCCTGATCGACGCCCATCTGGTCCGGCGCTTCCACCGCGTCGTGGATGCGCTCGCCGACCCGATCGTCCCCCGCCTGGTTGGCGATCAGCGCGACGGCCTGCTCGACGAGCACCCTCGCCTGCTTGATCTCCTCCCCCATGCGCCCACGCCGGCCCGGTCGACGCCACCACCAGCAACATGACCACCGCGAGCAACACCGCCAAGCCCCCGCGGACACCGCGCGCACGCACGGCGCGCCGCGAGAACCTCACCCCTCCGCCAGAGGTCATGGCATCCGCCTCCTTGTCGAAGAATCGACCCGCGCGGCGGCCAGGGGTCTTTCGGCTCAGATGCCCGGGACCGCCCGCTTGCCAGCAGGGCACCAGGCTGCTGGCCCCCCGCTGAAACCTTCACCACCGCAGACCTGTCCCCGCGCCGCCGCACCCCGATGTCCCCCTGACAGCCGAGCGGATCGCCGCTCGATGTCGGCTGCCGCGGGCGGAACGGGAAGGACACCCCGGCCATGCCCCGCTGGCGCGCCGTGGCAGAAGCGCGCCGGCCGAGCGCAGGGGTGCCTGGGGATTGGGACTCCGATGAGCGACCTGCTGTGGGTCATCGCTGGCTCGTGGCGATGTAGCGGCCGTGCCAGGTGTGGTCCCATACAGCGCCGGTGGAGGCGTTGACCGACAGCATGCCGTCGATCTTCCCGGAGCGCAGGGTGTGCAGGGTGTAGTAGCCGGGGTAGCCCTCGGCTACGCCGACGGTGAGGTCGCGGCCCCGGTCGCGCAGCCACTTCTGGGCGCGGTCCTGGGCCTGGTCGGGGGAGATCCGGGCCGGGGTCTGGCCGCGGTGGTGCATGCCGTAGTCGGTGTTCCACATCATCGCCGGTCCGTACTCGATCCCGGTGTCACCGTCTGCCGGGTCGACGAGGATCTCAGTGGCTGGCTTTCCGGCCGGGGTCTGCAGTTCGGCGTAGAAGTTCTTCGAGAACTGCATGACCTCTCCGACGCGCAGGCCGAGCCGGTCGGCGAAGGCATCGGCGCGCTGGCGGGCCTGGGCCAAGGTCTTCACCGGGGTGCCGTCGCCGCGCAGCCAGTAATGGCCGCCCATCATGCCGTGCCCCCATGAGCAGCCGCCGCCCATCATCCCAGGCTCCCACGAATCCCAGTGGTTCCAGTCGTCGCCCGACGTGCCCGGCCCCCAGCAATGGCTGTTGGAGGGGACGGTCGGGGAGAAGGATGTGCTGCTTGCAGTGCTGCGGCTTGTTGCGCATCCGGCGGCCAGCGTGCCCGCCAGCGCGAGGGCCGCCAGCGCGGCGGCGGATCGCCTGCTGAGCATGATCATCACCTTCCGGGCCGGTACCTGCCCGCGACTGCCGGACCGGCGCCGTGGGCCTGCCCCTCTCATCAGTCAGCCTTCGGGCGCTCATGGCTGCCTCTCTGCCTGGGCCGCCGCCCGCGTGCGAGGCGCCAGGTCACGGAGGGTGTCGCCGACGGCGGCCGGCTCCGGGCCGCTGCTCAGCATCGCCTCGGCCCGCCTGGCCGCCAGGTACCCGGCCTCCGGCGGCAAGGTGAGCCACTTCGTCGAGGCTGTCTGCGAGACCCACTCACCACTCGGGTACGCCCTTGGCTCGGGCGGGCGGCCGTCACTGGAAGGCGGCGTGGATCTCCTGTTCGGTGGCGGCGTGGGAGACGACGAGGAGTTCGTCGCCGGGCTGGAGCCGCATCTCGGGAGCGGGGACGGTGGGTTGGCCGTCGCGGATGACGGTCGCGATTACGGTGCCTGCGGGGAGAGGGATCTCCACGAGCGTGCGGCCTGCGGCGCGGGACTGCGGTGTGATGGCGGTCTCGATGACGTCAACGCCCGCTTTGCTCAGGCGCAGCAGGGCAACGGTGTCCGTGGCGCCGGTGGCTTCCTCGATGAGGGAGATCAGGGGGGTGGTGGCGGGGACGGCGGTATCGACTCCCCAGTTCTGGTCGAAGAGCCAGGTGTTTTCCGCGTCGTTGACGCGTGCCGCGACTCGGGGGACGGTGAACTGCCGCTTGGCTAGGAGGCTGAGGACGAGGTTGTCCTCGTCGTTGCCGGTGGCGGCGATGACCAGGTCGGCGGTGGGTGCACCCGCGTGCTCAAGCAGGGTGGGCTCGCAGGCGTCTCCAGCCACGAGACGTACGGGTAGGCGGCCTTCGAGCTCGGCGATGCGGTCCTCGTCGACGTCGACGAGGGTGACATCGTTGCGGGCGGCGGCGAGGACTTGGGCGATCTGGGTGCCCAGGCGCCCGGCGCCGGCGATGAGTGCCTTCATGTCCCCAGTTCCTTGTCCAGAAAGCCGCGCAGGCGGCCGAGGGCAGTGGCGGCGACAGCGAAGGTGACCAGGTCTCCGGTCTCGGCGGGGGTGCTGTGGGCGGGCACCAGCGACCGCCCTGCGCGGGTGACCTCCACGACGCGGATCTCTCCGTCGACGTCGAATTCGGCCAACCGCCGCCCCGTGAGGTAGGCGGGTAGTCCGGAGCGGATCAGCAGGGTTTCGCCGTTGCCGAAGGTGAGTTCGGGCGTGAGATGGCGGTGCAGCAGCATCTGGTGGATCTGGTGGACGGTCCATCGGACGCTGGCGATGGTGGGGATACCGAGTTCGCGGTAGATGTCGGCGCGGCGGGGATCGTAGATACGGGCGAGGACGATGGGAACCCGGTAGGTCTCTTTGGCCGTTCGCGCGCTGACGATGTTGCTGTTGTCGCCGGAGGTGACGGCGACGAATGCGTCGGCGTGCTCGATTCCGGCGGCTTCGAGTACCGCGCGGTTGTAGCCGTTTCCCTCGTGGAACTCGCCTGGGAAGCCGGCGGGCAGCAGCCTGCGCGCCCTGGGCAGAAGGTCGATCAACCGTACGTCGTGGCCTTCGGCGACGAGCTGGACGGCGAGCGTGGAGCCCACGCGCCCGCAGCCTGCGATGATCATTCTCATCGCTGTTCTCCTTTCCCCCTCACAGGCCGGCAGCGCCGCAGCCACCACTTGCGAGTCTCCTCGGCGGCCAGCAGCAGTACGCCGAATCCGGTGAGGACTGCCCAGTCGGCGGCGGCCAGCGGTGCGGTGTTGAAGAGGGCCTGCAGCGGTGGCAGGTAGCTGATGGCCACCATGAGCGTGATTCCGAAGCATCCGGCTGCGATCAGCCAGGGGTTGGACAGCAGGCCGATACGGAACACGCTCTGCCGGTCGGAGCGCACCGCAAGCGCGTTGAAGAACTGGCTGACCACGATCCCGGCCTGCACCATGGTGATCGCCTCCCGGTAGACGGTGGTGTCCTTGGTGAAGTCGGAGTACGGGATTCCGGATGCTTGGATGTGCCAGAAGAAGACAGTGCACACGCCGAGTGCCTGGATGCCGCCCAGGAACAGGATGCGTCCCACCACGGCCGTGGAGAAAAGCCGTTCGTGCTTGGAGCGCGGGGGCCTGTCCATGACGTCGGGTTCCGGCGGCTCGGCGCCGAGCGCCAGGGCGGGCAGGACGTCGGAGCCGAGGTCGATCGCCAGGATCTGTACGGCGGTGATCGGGACCAGGGGGAATCCCGCGAAGGTCGCGGCCAGGATCGGCATGAGCTCGGCGATGTTGTGGCTGAAGAGGTAGATCAGGAACTTGCGGATGTTCTGGTAGACGGAACGGCCGAGTCTCACTGCGGTGGTGATGGAGGCGAAGGAGTCGTCCAGCAGCACCATGACCGCGGCTTCCCGGGCGACGTCGGTGCCGGAGGCGCCCATCGCGACACCGATGTCCGCATGCTTGAGAGCCGGAGCGTCATTGGCACCGTCGCCGGTGACCGCGACGACCTCGCCGCGCCGCTGCAGAGCGGTAACCACCCGCATCTTGTGTTCGGGGCTGACCCGGCACATCAGCAGTTCGCCCGACTCGGCGAGCAGGCCGTCCAGGCCGTCGTCGTCGAGCGCGTCCAGCCGGGCGCCGGTGACCACGGTAGGGGTCGGCTGCCGCACGATCCCGACGCGGCGGGCGACGGCCTCCGCGGTCAGCGGGTGATCGCCGGTGACCATGACGATACGGATCCCGGCCAGGCGGCAGGCATCGACAGCGTCCTTGACCTCCGGCCGCGGCGGGTCGAGCATGCCGACGAGCCCCAGCAGCGTCAGCCCCGACTCGACCTCGTCCTGGACGGGGTGGGAGTCGGCCAGGGGACGCCATGCCGCCGCCAGCACCCGCAGCCCCTGGGAGGCCAGTTGGTCGTTGGCAGTGGTCACCGCCGCGCGCAGCTCATCGGTCAGCGGCTGCCGCTCGCCTCCCCACTCGATGGAGGCGCAGCGGGCGAGCAGCTCCTGTGGCGCGCCTTTGACGTAGGCGCGGTAGTCGCCGTCAGCGTTGGCGTGCACGGTGCTCATCAGCTTCCGAGCCGAGTCGAAGGGGAACTCCGCCACGCGCGGCGCAGTGGCCTCCTCGTGAGCCAGGTCCAGTCCGGCTTTGGCCGCGGCCACCAACAGGGCTCCCTCGGTGGTGTCGCCGAGCACTCGCCAGCCCGCGCGATCCGGCTGGGGGTGCCTCCCAGCGTTGGCCGGGGCAGGGACCAGCCGGGCGTTGCAGCACAGTCCCGCAGCTCGGAGCAGTTCGAGCACCGACTGTGCGTCCGCCACCTTGCCGACCGGCGCGTACCCCACCCCGGACACGGCGTGGGGCACGCCCCCGGCCCACACCTGCACGACGGTCATCTCGGCCTGGGTGAGTGTCCCGGTCTTGTCCGTGCACACGACGGTGGTGGACCCCAGTGCCTCCACGGCCAGCAGCTGCTTGACCAGCGCATGCTGGCGGGCCATGCGCCGTACGCCGATCGCCAGTGACACGGACAGCGTCGCGGGCAGCCCTTCGGGTACCAGGGCGACCATCACGCCGAGGGCGAACACGAAGGACTCGACGAACGGCTGTCCGGTGGGCAAGCGCACTGCGAACAGGGCTGCCCCGGTCGCCAGCGCGGTTCCCGCCACCCGGCGGGCCATCGAGGCGACCTGGCGCTGCAGCGGGGTCTTCTGCCGTGGCGCTGCCGCGGCGAGCCGGAAGATGCGTCCGAACTCCGTTGCCGCACCGGTTGCGAACACCACCGCCTTCGCGGAGCCTGCCACGACGTCGGTGCCCATGAAGATGCAGTTGCGGGCCTGAAGCACTGGGCCGGTCGCCACCGGGTCACCGGTCCGCCCGACGGCGTCGCTCTCCCCTGTCAGGGCTGCATTGTTCACCGAGACCTCGTGCGCCTCGGTGAGGCGGCAGTCCGCCGATACTGCGTCCCCGGCTTCCAGGACGACGACGTCTCCGGGCACCAGGTCCCGTGCGGGCAGCTCCTGCCGCTCACCGTCGCGGAGCACCCGGCAGGTGTGCGGCACCATCGCCTGCAGCGACTCCGCCGTCCGCTCGGCCGAGTACTCCTGGGCGAAGCCGATGGCTGCGTTCAGCACCACGACACCCAGAATCGCCACGGCCAGTTGCAGGGTGCCCACGTCCCGGGGCTCCTGAAGTCCGTACGCCAGGAACGTGATGGCCGATGCGACGAGCAGCACGACGGCGAAGAGATCGGTGAACTGGCGGGCGAGGTCTCGCCACAGCTCCCTCCGCCCGGCGGGCGGCAGCTCGTTGGGCCCGAACCGGTCCCGCCGTGCCGCGACCTCCTCCGACGCCAGTCCGCGCGGCGAGGTGTGCAACGCGGCGAAAACCTCTGCTGTCGCCAGCGTCTGCACCGCGGGGCCGCGCGTTCCGCTCGGGGCCGCCGGCCCGCGGCCCGCGTCTCCGGGCGTCAGTACGGGGGCTCCACTGAGCGGCTGCTGTCCTTGGAGGGCGTGTGACCGGGCAGCGGGCGCTTCAGTCATCATCGGATCCCGGTTCGCTGCGCAGCCGACCGGACCACTTCGGTTCGACGCGCTCCCAGTCATGTTCCCACTGGGCCAGGTTGCGCGCTTCGAGCAGGCGGAGCCTGAGATGAACGACCGCACCGGCCGACAGCACCGATACGCAGGCCACAGAGACGCCGGCGAACACCGAGGAGACACCTCTGTCTCCCGCGGATCGGGGGGCCGGTACGGTTGCGCCCGCATCGTCGACCCAGACCGGCACCAAACGGCCGACAGAAGTCTGGAGTGGGACGTCGACCTTCCCCGTATGCCTGGTTTTTGCCGGGTAGTGCCAGACTGCCTGCGCTACAGCGTCGGCCGGGCCCCCGGACCGGCCGCTGATGCCGGGTTCGGCGGCGCTGACGGTGGTGGCAGTGATCCGGTGCCGGTGCTGGGCCTGCTGCTGAGCCACCCGGCTGTCGGCGTCCCACACGGCGAATCCTGTGAGCACGCCGCAGACGACGGCGGCCAGCGAGGACAACACGAGGGCGACCAGCCAGCGACTGCGCGTACGGTCAGCCGGCCGGCGCAGCGGGTTCACGGCGCTCTGGTTACCGGACCGCATGAACGGGGAGCCGGATGAGTCGGCGTGGCACACGGTGCGCCTCCACCCTGTAGCGTGCCGAACCATTCATTTCATTGGGAAGCCGCGAGTTCGGCACTGATGTGGTGGGCCCAGGTCTGGATCCGCTCGGGGCAGCGGAAGTCGCCTCCCTTGCCCGCCCGGACCAGAGCACGGGCGATCAGTCCCAGTGTATGGGTGGTGAGGGTGCCGCCGAAGGTGATGTGCTCCCGTGCGCCGAGGCGCTCCGTCTGGTGGGCGACTGCCGGCACGGGCGGGGTGTCCCCCTGCTCGGCCGAGGCGTCGACGGGACCACTGCTGAAGAGCCACACCGGGCGGTGCTGGAGCTGGAGGTAGTACTCATTACGTTCGGCGCAGCGCTTGGCCTTGCCGCTCCAGTGCCCCGCGTACAGCGATCCGCCGCCGAGCACCACCGCATCGAATCCGCGTACGTCGTCCACGCCGTCGGCGGGAAGCACGACGGGTCAAGGCCGTCTTCGCGGAGGGACCTGCCGATCTCCGCCGCGATTCCGGCAGGCGCGCCGTGCTTGCTCCCGTCGGCGACCAGCACTCGCTTCTGCGTCATGACGGCTCGCCGTTCTCCTTTGTCGCGGCTCGCTTCACGGGGATGCTGCGGACGGTCTCCGCGGGCTCCGGCTGCATCGCGACCCGTACCGTGAGGACGCCGTCCTCGTAGGCCGCTTCGACTGCGTCGGACGGGATCCGGGCCGGCAGGCGGACGCTGCGGTAGAAGGAGCCGTAGCGGAATTCCGAGTGGTCCTTCTCCTCCTTGCTCTCCGTGTGCTCGGCGCTGACGGTGAGGGTGTCGCCCTCGACCGTGATGGTGATGTCCTTCTCCGGGTCCATCCCCGGGAGCTCGGCACGCAGCACGTACTGACCGCCGTGGCTGGTGACCTCGATCGGGATCACGTGCTTGCCTGCAGCTGGCCGCCACAGGGGGAAGCGGAGGAAGTCCGAGCCGAACCAGTCCGTGAAGTCGGGGAAGAGGCTGTGCCTCCGCTCCATCTGTCCGTCCATGGTGTGCCTCCTCGTCCAGCGCCGTTGCGGCGCTGTCTTCGTTCTCTTCTTCAATCTCGTCCGGGGGCCGCTTCCGCGCTTGGGGCTACTGGGTCCCTGATGGGGCCGTTCGGCCCTGTCCTTCGCGAGCCGCTTCGGCTGCGGCCACATGCTGCTTGACGGCGGCGAAGCTGTCCGGGGCGACGGAGATCGAGTCGATGCCGGTCTTCACCAGGAACTCGGTGAAGGCGGGGTCGTCACTGGGGCGCTGGCCGCAGAGGCCCACTGTGCGGCCGACGGAATGGGCGCGCGGGACGAGGATCTCAATACTGCGGGTGACTGCGGGATCGGTCTCGTCGAAGACGTGGGCGAGGGCTTCGGAGTCGCGGTCGACGCCCAGGGTGAGCTGCGTAAGGTCGTTGCTGCCGACGGAGAACCCGTCGAAGCGTTCGGCGAAGTCCTGGGCCAGGATGACATTGGCGGGGATCTCCGCCATGACGTAAACCTTGAGCCCGTTCTCACCCCGGCGCAAACCCTCCTCGGCCATGACCTCCAGGACCCGGTCCGCCTCTTCGAGGGTGCGGCAGAAGGGGATCATGACGATCACGTTCGTCAGCCCCATCTCCTCGCGGACCCGGCGCAGCGCCCGGCATTCGAGGGCGAAGCCTTCCCGGTATCCGTCGCTGTAGTACCTGCTCGCACCGCGCCAGCCGATCATCGGGTTGGCCTCGACCGGCTCGAAGGGCCGGCCGCCGAGCAGCCGCGCGTACTCGTTGGTCTTGAAGTCACTGGTCCGCACGACGACCGGAGCCGGCCACCGGGAGGCCGCTATCCGCGCCACACCGTGGGCGAGACGGTCGACGAAGTACTGGCCCCGGTCGAGGCAGCCCTCGGTGAGCTCCTCGATCGCACGGCGGTCCGCGCCATCGAGGCGCTCGGGGTACAGCAGCGCCATGGGGTGGGCCTTGACCTGGTGCGCGACGATGAACTCCAGCCGGGCGAGCCCGACTCCGTCGGCGGGCAGGCGCCACCAGCGGAACGCGGCAGACGGGTCGGCGAGGTTGAGCATCACGCGCGTCCGGGTGGCCGGCAGGTCGGCGAGGTCGATCTCCGTCTCCTCGTACGCGAGCAGGCCGGCGTACACGTGGCCGCGGGCGCCCTCGGCGCAGGAGACGGTCACGTCCTGGCCGTCGCCGAGTACCCGGGTCGCCAGGCCCGTCCCGACGACCGCCGGGACGCCGAGCTCGCGGCTGACGATCGCAGCGTGCGAGGTCCGGCCGCCGTGATCGGTGACGATCGCGGAGGCCCGCTTCATGATCGGCTCCCAGTCCGGGTCCGTGATGCCGGTGACCAGCACCCCGCCAGCAGGGAAGCGGTCGAGGCCGGCGGGCGAGTCCAGAGCGACCACAGGTCCGCGGCCGATGGCCTCACCGACCGCGATGCCATCGACGAGGGCCTCGCCCGGGGTGGCGGACAGCCGACAGCGGCGCAGCGTCGACGTACGACGGAGCGACTGCACTGTCTCAGGCCGGGCCTGCACGATCCACAGGTCTCCGGTCAAGCCGTCCTTGGCCCATTCCAGGTCCATGGGACAGCCGTAGTGCTCCTCGACGGTCACCGCCCAGTCGGCAAGGAGCCGGACTTCCGGATCGGTCAGGACGCGCCGTGAACGCTCCTCACCGGTCGTGTCGACGGTCCGGGTCAGGCCTCCTTCCCCGTAGACCGCCTTCCGCCGCTTCGCGCCGATCCGGACGTCGATCACCGGGTCGGTGCCGGAGTCCTTCATACTCGGCTTGAAGACGGTGTACTCGTCCGGGTCGACCTGCCCGCTGACCACGGTCTCACCGAGCCCCCAGGCGGCGCTGACAACGATGACCTCGGGGAATCCGCTCTCCGGATCGAGCGTGAAGATCACACCCGCGCCTTCAAGGTCCGAGCGGACCATCACCTGGATACCGACGGAGAGGGCCACCGACATGTGATCGAAGCCCATCCGCTCGCGGTAGTCGATCGCGCGGTCGGTGAACAGGGACGCGAAGCAGCCGTGCACCGACTCCAGCAGCCGGGCAGGCCCCCGGACGTTCAAGTAGGTCTCCTGCTGTCCGGCGAAGCTCGCCTCCGGCAGGTCCTCGGCGGTCGCGCTGCTGCGCACGGCGACCTCCGGCTCGTCGCGGGCCAGGTCGCGGGCCAGCTGCTCGTACGCGGAGACGATCTCGGTCCGCAGCCCGGCCGGCAGCGGCTCGGCCAGGATCATCGACCGGATCGCCGCCCCCACGTCGTCCAGCGCCGCCCCCTCGTGCAAGCGCCCGAGCTGGCCGTCGATACGCCCGCGCAGTCCGTGTCCGTCCAGCAGCTCCCGGTACGCGTCGGCCGCTGTGGCAAATCCCGGAGGGACTCTCACCCCGGCCGCCCCTAGGTGGGTGATCATCTCTCCCAGGGAGGCGTTCTTCCCGCCGACGCGGCCGACGTCCTGCCGGCCGAGCTCTGCGAACGGTATGACGCGTCGAGTGGTGGCCATGACGTCCTCCGTCGTACGTGCGGTGATCGCGGGGCTCAGTAGGGAATCGGGCGGCCCGACGGGGTGCGCAGGTCCAGCGGCGCGGGCTTGTGAGGCTGCTTCGTCCGGGTCTGGATCCGAGTGCGTTGCATCCTTCTCACCCCTTCGGGAAGCGGCGCCCTGAGCGGCGTCCGGACTCCACGGTCACGCTGCGGGGTGCTGTGGACGCAGTGCCGAGAGGGCAGGAGCAAGGGGCCGAATGGGCCGTACGCGGGAGGGGCCGGTCAGCCCATGCCAAGGGCCGGCAAGAGAACGGGTACACCCACCCATGCTGTCGGCGCATCCGGGAACCAGCAGAGGCAAACGGCGCAGGCCGATCCGTCGGACGGCGGCACGGAGGTCGAGTCGAAGGGGGAACCGCTGCTCCATACACAGACCAGTTGTCCAGGCATCTGTCGACGGCGGCCTTCCAGGCGGCTGTGCGTGGTGCTGCCGAGCCGAGTACCACCCCCCTGTCCGTGTCGAAGACGACCGACCGCAGGGTGCTCACGGCTGCACCACACGGCGTCCGGTGATCCGGGTCGGCGTGACTGTCATCCAGTGCGTACGGTCGCCGCCGGCCCAAGGCAGAGAGTACGCAATGGCATCGAGCCGCTGCATGGCCGCGGCATCGGTGACGCCTACCACCTCACCCACGGCCAGGACGCTCCAGCCCTGCCTCGTGGCATCGTCCATGTGGTCGACCTCGAAGGCCACCTCCGTCCCGGAGGCTGTCGCGACCTGCGCCGCCGCAACTGGGAGAAGCTCGCGTGCGACGCCACCGGCAGCCACGCCGTGGTCGTCGCCCACGCCCACCTGGACCACTGCGGCTACCTGCCGCGCCTGGTCCGGCACGGCTTCCGGAGGCCGACCCTGACCAGTACCCACACCGCCCGCCTCGCCGGGATCGTGATCCGCGACAGCGCACGCCTGCAGATGGAGGCCCGCAGCACGCCAACGAGCACGGCTGGTCCAAGCACCGGCCCGCCAGGCCGCTCTACGACGACACCAACGTGGAGAACACCGTGAAGTTCTTCGATCCGGTACCGGTCGGCAGCGAAGTCGAGATCATCCCCGGGACGAAGCTCACGCTCCACCACGGCGGCCACCTCCTCGGCTCCGCCCGGGCCCGGCTCACCCTCGAAGAAGGCCACACCCTGGCCGTCAGCGGCGACCTCGGCAGGCCGGGACACCCCCTCCTGCTGCCTCCGGAACCGTTCTCCGGCGCCGACGTGCTGCTCATGGAGTCGACGTACGGCGGCCGCAGACACGACCAGGAGACGGCTCAGCGCGAGTTCCCCTCCGTGATCACCAGGACGCTGTCGCGGGGCGGGACGGTCGTCATCCCCGCCTTCGCGATCGACCGCACCGAGGTCGTCCTGCACGAGCTCGCCGGCCTGCGTCGCGACGGCATCCTGCCACGCCACGTGCCGGTGTACGTCGACAGCCCCTGGCCCTGGCCGCCCTACCCTGAGCTTTGACGTTCGGCGTCGGACGTTAGAGCTCAAGCTGGACGTCTACCGCGACGCAGTGCGGTCCCGCTCCCCCGAGCTGCGGCCCGAGATCCTCGGCCACCCGAGATCCTCGGCCAAGGCGAAGCCGCGATCAGTCCCGAGCCGTTCCTGGCCACCCGCACCGTCCAGGAGTCGATCGACATCAACAACACCACCGGCTCCTGCCCGACCCCCGCAACGCCGTCGTCATCGTCGGCTTCACAGCCGCCGGCACCCGTGCCCGCGACCTCGTCGACGGCGCCCGCGCCCGCGCCCGCGCCCTCAAGATGTTCGGCGAGTACGTCCCCGTACGCGCGGAAGTGACCGATGTACCCCACTTCTCGGCCCACGCCGACGCCAGCCAGATCATCGACTGGCTGCGCGACACCCCCGCACCCCACACCACCTACCTCATCCACGGCGAGGAAACCGCAGCCGAGACCCTCCGGGACCGCATCGACCGCGAGCTGGGCTGGACGGCCGTCGTACCCAAGTCCGGGGAGGCCGTCCTGTCCGCTGACCGGGGCGCGAGTCTGAGGGAAATCGGCCGGAGGTAGGTCATGACCACCATGAGAACTCTTCTGGGCGCGACGTCGCCGCAATCCAGCGAGACCGTGCTGGTCCGTTCCCGCCGGGTGGGCGTACCCGCCGGAGGCCGTGCGCACGTGGCGACCCAAGTCGATCGCCGTGGCCGCGGTCATCACCCGACCTCCGGCGTCCGCCCGTACCTGCATCCCCGACCTGTTCGCCCCCTGCGGCAGCGGCCTGCCGCTCGCCTACGCCCGCTAAGGAACGCACCATGGCCTCCACCCCGTACACCGTCGCCGACGTCATGACGAAGAAGGTCGTGGCAGTCACCCGCAGTGCCGAATTCAAGGAGATCGTCACCGCCATCGAACGGTGGAAGGTCACCGCCCTCCCCGTCATCGAGGGCGAGGGACGGGTGGTCGGCGTCGTCTCCGAGGCCGACCACCTGCCGAAGGAGGAGTTCCACGAACACCGCCCTGGCATGATCGGGCAGATGCGCCGACTCGCCGACGCCTCGAAGGCCGGCTCCACGTGTGCCGAGGACCTGATGACGACCCCTGCCGTCACCGTCCAGCCCGGTGCCGCGCTTCCCCAGGCCGCCCGTCTCATGGCCGAGCGGCACATCAAGCGCCTCCCGGCCGTCGACACCGGCGGCCCCCTCAAGGGCATCGTCAGCCGCGCCGACCTCCTCAAGGTCTTCCTGCGTTCCGACGACGCACTCGCCGCCGAGATCAGCCACGAGGCCATCGAGCAGCTCTTCCCCGTCTCGCGGAAGACCGTCAAGGTCGATGTCACGCACGGAGCCTCACGCTCACCGGCCAGGTACGCGACGCACACCGCATCCCCGCGGCCACCCGCCTCGCTCAGGCCGCAGAGGGAGTCGTGAGCGTGCACAACCGCCTGGAAGCGCTCGCCTCCGCCTCGGGTCGGGGAACGCAAAGGGGCCAGATGGACCGACCGGGCGTCCCTCTCAGCTGAAGAGCTGGAAGAATTCCGGGAAGGCGCCAAGGCCCCCCAGGGCGATGAGCACCAAGCTGGTGGGGAGGGCACGCACGGTCTCGTACGGCTTGTTGCGCAGCACGGCGTGCAGTACTGCCCAGGCCAGCAGCCAGACCGCCACTGCCAGGCTGGTCTTGCCGGAGAGCGGACCGACCGAACCACTCCACTGCAAGGCGTCTTTCACGCCTGTGCTGGCCTCGGCCAGCGTGGCGAGCAGACCGAGGGCCGGCAACGCGATGAAGACCCGGCTGGCGTCCGGGGAGAAACACGGCAGGAAACGGATGGCCACCCTGGGAGCCGTCTACGATGCCGAACCCGCGCCGCGCGCGGTCGATGACATCGTCGCCGATCCCGACCAGCAAGACGACGCCGCCCATGCCGCGCCGCCCGGGCGCCGTCGAGGGCCGAAGGCCAGGTCGAAGTGGTTGTGCGGCTCGGTGACCGACACGGCCGCCCAGGTGGTGGCCGCCGTGTTCGACCAGGCCGAGCACCGCGACCCCGGCCACCGCCGCCCCTGGGGCGTTCTCGTCGACGGGGCCCGCCATCAGATCGACCTCATCAAGGCCGAAGCACAGCAGCGCGGCGTGGACGTCCACATCATCGTCGACCTGATCCATGTGCTCGAATACCTGTGGCGAGCGGCCTGGTGCCTGCACGAGCCCGGCGATGCCTCCGCCGAGAATTGGGTCGCCCGCCACGCCCGGGCCCTGCTGGGCGGCGGCGTGCAGCAGACCACCGCCGCGCTCGAGGCGGCCGCCCGCTTCGCCGGATTGCGCGGCGCCCAGCGCAAGGGCATCGACGAGGCCGTGAACTACCTGACCAGCAAGGCCGAACACCTGCGCTACGACATCGCCCTGGAACGCGGCTGGCCGATCGCCACCGGAATTATCGAGGGAGCATGCCGGCACCTGGTCAAAGACCGCCTGGACATCACCGGCGCCCGCTGGGGCCTGTCCGGAGCTGAAGCCGTGCTCAAGCTGCGTGCCGTCCGCGCCAACGGCGACTTCGATACCTACTGGGCCTGGCACCAGCAGCAGGAGTTCATCCGCAACCACCAGACGCGCTACCGCGACCAGGTCATACCCACCGCCTGATCGACAGCACCCTCATTGGAGCTGCACCCGAAGACGTTCGCCGAGCAGGTCGAGCGGCTCACCTTCCGCTATGGACGGCGGACCGCCAGTCTGCAACGCCTTCTGGAACAGGTCGCGTTGGCCCTCGGAGGCCGGGCCGACGGACGCCTCTCCGACCACCTGGCGGTCCCGGTGAGCGCAGCCACGCTCCTGCGGCTGATCCACCGCATCGATTTCCCGCCTGTACCGAAGGCGAAGGTACTCGGTGTGGATTGCTGGACATGGTCTCGCGCCGCCCCGTCGAGCGAGGGGGCCGCTGCTGTGGGCATTCGGCCCGCGGTGGTGGGTGGGTCAGATGGTGTAGCGCTGATCCGACCTCACCCCCGCGGCCGATCCGCTCAGGCGAAGAGTTGGAAGAACGGAGGGAAGGTTCCCAGCACCCCCCAAGGCGATGAGGGCAAGGCCGATGACGAGGGCGCGCGTGCTTTCGTACGGCTTGTTGCGCAGCACGGCGTACAAGATCGCCCATGCCAGCAGCCACACCACGACGGCCAGGATGGTCTTGCCGGACAGCGGGCCGACCGAGTCGCTCCACTTCAAGCCGTCGGAAACGTCGGTGCTGGCCTCGGCGAGCGTGGTGAGCAGGCCCAGCGTGGCGGCTCCGATGCCCGCGGCGATGATCGCGGCCGAGATCGGCCCCTCCGCCTTTTCGCTGTGGGGGAAGACCTCTTCCCCTCCGCGTCCGGTGGGCGCGGCGGCGTTCTCAGTGTCCATGTCTGCGGCCTCCTTCTCGGAACCTGGTCATCGGACGGGTGCCACCTTGGTGATGAAGGCGCCGAATGCCCCTGCCACCGCGGCGAAGGCGAAGGCGAGGACGAACAAGGTGACGGTGGTGTGGCGAACTCGGTTGTGCCGGATGAGGCCGGGGCCGTAGTACCAGACGATGAAGACGACGGTGGTCGCCAGGATCGGGCTGAACCAGGCGATGTGCTCTTTCCACTCCATGCCGAATTCGTGCCAGTCCGCCGTGCTCGGGTCGGCGAGCAGCTTCGACCTGGGGCTGTCCGGGTTCTTCTCCCGGTACCACGGGTAGACGACCCAGGTGCCGGTGATCACAGTGGCCCACGCCGTCACCGCCATGGCGGTGACACCGATCCGGACTCGCCGCATCCGCTCCATCACGCCCTCGCGCGTCATCAGCGCGGGTTTGAGGCTGTACAGCTCGGCAAGCCCGCCGGCGAAAGCGAGCAGGAAGGCGGCCCCGAGGATCATTCCGTGGATGAGAGTCCACCACTCGCGCCCGGTGAAGCTCATGGTCCGTCTCCTGTTCAGCCCTCGGACCCGCCGTTGCGGTCTTCGCGGTCCTTGCGGTCTTCGCCGCTGACGCTAGCGCCGAGGGCCGGCGCTGCTGTGTGGGCGCGCCGCGGCTACCGTGGAAGTGGTGGGCCGCCGTCGTCCCCGGCCGGCCGGTCCCCCAGGGAGGCCCCCGTGCCAGCACAGCCGCTCGAGATGGACGCTGTAGCGGCCCTCGTCGAGGACGCCACGGCCGCCCCGTCCATGCACAACGCACAGCCGTGGAAGTTCCACTTCTCGACGGCCGACCGCGCGTTCCGCGTCCGGGCGGACACGGAACGCGCGATGCCGCACACCGACCCCACCAACCGCGCTCTACACATCGGCTGCGGAGCGGCCCTGTTCAACCTGCGCGTCGCGGCCGCTCACGCGGGGTGGGAGCCGGACACCCGGCTGCTGCCCGATCCGGCGGACCCGGACCTGCTCGCGACGGTCCGGCTGACGGAGCCGGTGCGACCCGGGACCGAGCTCGCCGAGCTGTACCCCGCGATCCGCCGTCGGCACACCAGCCGCTACCCGTTCTCGGAAGAGGAAGTACCCGCGGCCATCCAAGACGCCCTCTGTGCAGCCGCTCTCCGTGAGGGGGCACGGCTGGTCTTTCCGGGTGCCTGGCATGTCGAGTCGGTACTGGGCCTGGTCCAGGACGCCGAGGGTCGCGACTCACTGGACCCGGACGCGTTCGAGGACATCCGCCGCTGGACCCGCCTCGGCAACGACGCCGTCACGTCGTCCGACGGGATCCCCGAGTACGCCTTCGGACCTCGCAAGCGAGGCGGGAAAGCCCCAGTACGGGATTTCGCGGGCAGACGCCCTGCAGCCGACCGAGAGGCCGCCACGTTCGAGAGCACCCCACATCTGGCCCTCCTCGGAACCGGCGGTGACCGGCCCGAGGACTGGCTGACCGCCGGGCAGGCCATGGAGCGCGTCCTGCTGGAGGCGACGCTGGACGGGCTGGCGACCTCCCTCACGTCCCACGCCCTCGAATCGCCGGAACTGCGCTGGGCCGTGCGCGATCCACACTCGGAGACAGGATTCGTGCAGATGGTCCTGCGCCTGGGCTACGGAGAGCCGGGGCCGGCGACACCGCGCCGCCCGGTGGAAGAGGTGCTCACGATCGAACCGTAGCCCGACGCGGGCCCCGCCGCTCCAACCGTCCCTGTCCACCGGGCCTGCGGACCGGCCGCGTTCAGGCGCCCTCAGGGCCGGGTACGAGCCGGAACCCTGTGACGAGGTCCGGCTGAATCCGCAGTGCCGCCCCTCGCACGGCATCGGCATCCCAGGGCCGCAGGAGGGCCGCGTATCGGTCGGCGGCCTGCTGGTCCTCGACGCAGGAGGCGTACCCGGTGACGACCACGCTCCACCCCAAGCAGGTCTCCGGGTTTATCACGTCCGCCTCGTAGGCCACCACTACACCCGGGGCATCGGAGGAAGCCGGGAGGGACGCGAGCGCCCCTCCGTCGTGGACCCGGACGATGATGTCCTCGCCGTCCATGAGGTGGTTGACCGGGCGGACGGCGGGGAGGGCCTGCTGGGTGAACACGATGCGTCCCAGCGACACCGTCCCCAGCAGCAGCGCCTCGGTACGGGCCAGCTGCCGTATCCGGCGGGGGGCCACCACCTGCGGGTGGCACTCGCCCAAGCGCTCGTCCTTGCCTTTCATCGTCCCCACCCCTCGCTCATGCGCTGAAGCCTGGTCGGGCGACCGTGTTTCCTCAACGTCTCGCCCAAGTGGCGTGCCGCGCCAGAACATGGGCCCCGTCACGGGGCCAAGCGGTACACAGGTATCAGTGACCAAAGCCCGAGGGTCGGTTGGCATCCCTTACGGTCGCACGCGCTCATCCGCCTCGGCCTGGTCGGCGTGGCCCGTGCCTGCGCAGCGCCGCCAGGCGCCGCTCGTACTCCTCATCGTCGATCTCCCCCAGAGCGAACCGCTCAGCGAGCAGTTGCTCCGGCGAGGCACCAGCAGGTTCCCGCGGGCCTCCGGCCGGTCGTTGGACACTGCGGGCGAGCAGCACTGCCACCGCGACGATCAGTGCCAGGAAAATCAACGTGGTGAAGGACCTGGCGAACCAGCCCCAGCCACTCATGTCCTGATCGCGCCAATACATCGCTTCCCACCTTGCCTAGCGGAACGGTCCGTCCCGGTCTGTCGGCGGACGGTGCCGAATGACGTCAGGATCTGCCCACCGGGGGCGCGGCACATGGGCCGTACGGGGCCACGAGGAGGGGCCGGTCGGCCCATCCCCGACGGACGCCCCGCAGCCGAGACTGGAGGCGGACTCGAACGGAGGCCGTCATGCGGCTCACTCCCCCCACCCGTATCGCCGCCGGCCTGTCAGCGGACCAGCGCGCCCGGCTCATGAGCCCCGCCCGGGAGGTCAACGTGCCCGCGGGAACACGTCTCTTCAAAGAATGCGGGCGTGCCGACCGGTTCTGGATCGTCCGATCGGGCACCGTCGCACTGGACCTCCATGTGCCCGGGAGGCGAGCGGCGGTGATCGAGAGCCTGGGCCAGGGCGAGCTGGTGGGCTGTTCGTGGCTGTTCCGCCCGTACAGCTGGCATCTCGGCGCCGAGACGACGACGCCCGTGCGGGCCTATGAGTTCGACGCGCAGGCCGTACGGATGGCGATGGACGCCGACCCCGCCTTCGGCTCGGCGATAGGCCACTGGGTAGCGGTCGTACTCGCCCACCGGCTGCACGCCACGCGCGTCCGCCTCCTCGACCTCTACGCCCCCTACGGCAGCGGCAGCACGGTGTGGTCAGCACCACGACGAAGGAGTCGATCATGCCCACATCCCAGTACACGGTCAGCGACGTGATGACCCAGACCGCCGTCGCCGTGGGCCGCGAGGCCACGTACAAGGAGATCATCGAGCTGATGCACCAGTGGAAGGTCAGTGCCCTTCCGGTGCTGGAGGGCGAGGGCCGCGTCGTCGGCGTCGTCTCGGAAGCCGACCTGCTGCCCAAGGAGGAGTACCGCCGGGACGACCCGAGGCTGCCCGAGCAACTGGAGGAGGCGTCCAAGGCCGGAGCCGTCCTCGCCGAGGAGCTCATGTCGAGTCCGGCGGTCACCGTCCACCCGGATGCCACGATCGCCGAGGCCGCCCGCATCATGGCCAGGAAGGGCGTCAAGCGCCTCCCGGTCGTCAACAGCATCGGGATGCTGGAGGGCGTGGTGAGCCGCAGCGACCTCCTCAAGGTGTTCCTGCGGCCGGACGAGGAGCTGGAGGAGGAAATCCGCCACGCGGTCCTCGGGGAGCTGGCGCCCCCAGTGCGCATCGAAGTGGCGGTCGCTGACGGGGTGGTCACCCTCCGCGGTCAGCTCCAGGACCATGCGCTGGTGCCGCTACTGACCCGCGCCGCACGCGCCGTCGAAGGTGTGGTGGATGTCCGTATGGAGCTGTCAGGGCCGGCCGCCGCCGCATGACGGGCCGGCGCATCGGACGGGAGCCTCCGATGCCCGCTCCACACGGCGCTTCAGGGCCGTTCCTGAGACAATTCGCATGAGATGCACCAAGAGAGAACCGAGCACAGGGCCGGACATGCCTGACGCACCCGCTGTTTCCGCCGAGGCGCCCATCCGGGTATTCCTCCTGGACGACCACGAGGTCGTCCGCCGCGGACTGCGCGACCTGCTGGAGGCGGAGCCCGACATCGAGGTCGTGGGCGAGGTGTCGACAGCCGAGCAGGCGCTGGCTCGCGGCCCCACGCTGCGCCCGCGCGTCGCCGTGCTCGACGTGCGGCTGCCCGACGGCGACGGGATCGCCGTCTGCCGCGAGCTGCGCTCGCGGATGCCGGAGCGTGCTCAAGCAGATCAAGGGGTCCGACCTCGTCTCAGCCGTAAGAACGGTGGCCGGCGGGCAGTCAATGCTCGACCCCGCGACAACCGCGCGGCTCATCCACTCACTACGGGACCCGGAAGCCATGAAGCCGTCGGAGGACGCGCGGCTCTCGGCCCTGTCCGAACGCGAACGGGCCGTGCTGGAACTCGTCGGCGAGGGTCTGACCAACCGCCAGATCGCCGAGCGGCTCTACCTGTCCGAGAAGACGGTCAAGAACCACCCGTGAAGCTTCCCCTTGATCGTGGACACCTGAAGACTGGGATCTTGAGGTTCCAGAGGAAGTAGCACCAGGTGGGAAGCAAGTACACGAAGCGGTACACCGGGGAGTTCAAGCGGGACGCGATCGCGCTCGTCGATTCCTCGGGCAAGACGGTCACCGCGGTCGCCCGGGAACTCGGCATCAGCTCCGAGTCCCTGCGCGGTTGGTACCGCCGGGCGAAGGCGGACCGGGGCGAGGGCGAGTCCGGTGAGCTGACCAGCGTCGAGCGTGAGGAGCTCAAGCGGCTGCGCAAGGGGTCCGCGAACAGCAGCAGACGATCGAGATCCTGAAAAAAGCGACGGCCTTCTTCGTGAAGGAGAACGACCGGTGAGCGAGCTGTACCGGTTGATCCATGCGGAGAAGGCGACCTATCCGATCGTCCTGCTGTGCCGGGTGCTGAAGGTCGCCCGCTCCTCCTACTACGCCTGGCACGAAGGCGAGGCCGCTCGTCGTGCCAGGGAGGCCGCCGACGACGCGCTCGCCCATGAGATCACCGTGGTGCACATCGCTTCCCGGCACACCTACGGGGTCCCGCGCATCCACGCCGAACTGCGCCGCCTGGGCCGACTGGTGAACCGCAAGCGCGTCGCCCGCGTGATGCGTGAACGCGACATCCGCGGCGTCACCCGGCGCAGGCGACGTTCGCTGACCCGGCCTGATGCGAAGGCGAAGCCGGCCCCGGACCTGATCGGCCGCGACTTCCACGCCGACCGGCCCGGCACCCGGCTGGTCGGCGACATCACCTACCTGCCCACCGCCGAGGGCTGGCTCTACCTCGCCTGCTGGCTGGACCTGGCCACCCGCGAGGTCGTCGGCTATGCCATGGCCGACCACCACCGCGCCGAGCTCGTCGTCGACGCCCTCGACATGGCCCACGGCCGGGGCGGACTCGAGCCCGGCTGCGTGATCCACAGCGATCGCGGCAGCGAATACACCTCAGCCCAGTTCCGTGAACGCATAGGGAAGTTCGGGATGCGGCAGAGCTGCGGACGCACCGGATCATGCTTCGACAACGCCGCCGCCGAGAGCTTCTGGGCTCTACTCAAGGAGGAGATCGGCACCCGTACCTGGCCCGACCGGGCCACCGCCCGCGCCGAGGTCTTCGACTTCATCGAGACCTTCTACAACCGCCGCCGCCTGCGCAAGCACCGGAACCTTCGGCTACCTCACCCCGGCCGAGACCAGGCAGCGGCACCAGCACGCCCTCGCAGCATAACGATCACGTGTCCGAGATCACGGGGAAACTTCACCCGCCCGCGCCACCCAGCTCCTGCGTGCCCTGCTCGTCCGGACCAACCTCGAAGTCGCCCGCTGACAGGCGATCTACAGATCAGACCCCCGCCAGCAGCACCAGCCCCGGGTGAAACTGCGTGCACGCGCTTGAAGAGGATGGAGGTGGTTGCCGTCGAGAGAGAGCACGAGAAGACGTGGATGTGTATCAGGCCGTCGACAGTCGCCGGGCCGTGAGGGCGTTCAGCGATGAGCCCGTTTCCAAAGAGGTACTCGAACGAGTGCTCGCTGCGGCGACGCGGGCTCCATCGAGCGGGAACCTCCAGCCGTGGCATCTGTATGTCGTGACCGGTGAGCCCTTGACCGAACTGAAGAAGCGCGCGACGGCCAGGGCACTGGCAGGAGACCCAGGTGATGAGCGGGAGTACCCGATGTACCCGGCCGACCTGACCTCGCCCTATCTGGACCGCTTCTCCGCCGCGGCCGCCCAGCGGTACAAAGCCCTGGGAATCGAGCGCGACGACCCCGACAGGCCCGTGAAGATCGCCGCCTTGAACTCGGACGCGTTCGGGGCACCGGTCGTGCTGTTCTGCTACCTCGACCGGACGATGGGGCCGGGACAGTGGGCGGACGCGGGGATGTACCTGCAGACGGTCATGCTGCTGCTGAGGGCGGAAGGGCTGCACAGCTGCCCCCAGGTGATGTGGACGATGTATCGCAAGACCGTCAGCCAGACAGTCGGAGTCGATGGCAGGCTCGCACTGTTCTGTGGTGTCGCGGTGGGCTACGAGAAGGAAGGCGTGCCACCGCTACGTACCGGCCGGGCGGACATGACAGAAACGGTCAGCTTCATCGGAGTGTGACCGCCAAGCGGGTCCGGGCCATCCGCGCGGACGCCCCGGACCCGGCGAAGACCTCCCCGACAAACGATCTACAGCCCAGACTGCCGCCCGCCACCAGCACGGGCCCCCGGAACGGAGTTGTCAACGGCCACTCAGTTCGGTTCTGATCCACTTCTTGTGGTCCGATCGCGGAGCGTCACGGCCGTCAGTCCGCGAGGAGGATCTGTCGGCGGAGGAGGTCGAAGCCGGCCCGGCCGTACCCGTCCCTCTTGATCCGCTTGACCCTGTTGACGTTGCCCTCGACTCTGCCGGAGCTCCATTCCAGCGTGAGCCCGGCGGTGACGGCGTCGAAGTCCTGCCGTAGGCCGCGGGCCAGGCTCCGCAGCGGTTTCAGTCCGGTGTGTTCGGCGCGGGTGAGCCAGCTGTCGAGGTCGTTTCCGCGTCGCTCGGTCATCATCTGGGCGAAGGTGCGCACGCAGTCGGCGACGGCTTCCAACTCGGGGCATCGGGACAGCAGTTGCTTGAGCTTGAGCGTATTGCTCTCGTTGACCTTGTCGGGATGCGCGGTGATCAGCCAGCTGGTCTTCCGGATGGTCAGCTC
>NZ_JBEORW010000040.1:0-78498 GCF_040302565.1 Streptomyces sp. NPDC097981 | reverse complement strand
CGGCGCCGGGCTCCTGGTCCACCGCGCCGTTGCCGTCCTTGTCCGGCAGCCGGCCGAAGGGCCCCGGGCGGGGCCCGACGCGTTCAGTCGCCCTCGTCCTCCAGGATCCCGGAGCGGGCGATGAGGAAGCCGAGTTGGGCGCGGCTGCCGCTGCCGAGGGTGCCGGCGAGCTTCGCGATGTGCGCGCGGCAGGTCCGTACGTTCATGCCCAGCCTGCGGGCGATGGCCTCGTCCACGTGGCCCTCGATGAGGAGCTGGGCGATGGTGCGCTGCACGCCCGAGATGCCGCCGCGGGTGTGCTGGTACGTCACTTCCTCCTGGAGGGGCACCGCGCGGTGCCACAGCTGCTCGAACACCTTGATGAGGTAGTCGACCAGCCCCGGATGGCGCAGCTCCAGGGCGACCTGGCGGTCGTCGCTGGCCGGGATGAAGGCGACGGTCCGGTCGAAGATGATGAGGCGCTCGAAGAGCTCCTCCAGCGTGCGCACCTCGACCTTGCCGGCCTTGAGGAGGTCGACGTACGCGAGCGTGCCGCGGCTGTGCCGGACGGTGTGCTGGTAGAGGGTCCGGATCCGGACACCGCGGTCGGTCAGCGGCTGGTCGCGCTCCAGGGCCTCCGTGAGTTCGAGGCTGGGGCGCGCGCCGCCGGGCTGGATGGTCAGCATCTCGGTGTGGCACTCGGCCGTGGCGAGGTTGAGGGCGGCGTTGATGGGGTCGAAGCCTTCGAGCACGGTGATGGCGTGGGTGCTCGCCGGATTCTGCGCGCTGATGGCCAGAAATGGCTCGAAAGCCTCGGACAGTTCGAGGGAATCGCGGCGTCTGTCGCGGATCTCCCGTTCGATCGGATGCAGCCGCTGTGCGAGCGCCACTGCCGGTGGAACCGGACGGAGCGAATTGGCGTCATCAGGGTCTGGCTGCAGCAACGCCAGATCGAGCAGGCAGGGTGCCGTTCTTACGTCCCCACGTGCGATCCGTCCGGTCCGCAGCGCGCTCGTGTAGAGCCGCGCCCCCTCACTGCACAGCTCCGTGACCGAGTGGGGATGTGTCGGTTTTGTTCTGTTTATGGTCAAATCTCCACCCCCCAGGGTCCTGAACATGCAAGAACATGATGCATCGTCCCTGTGGCAGCGACGTGCCTGAATGAGCCATCGTCTGACAGGCGGGGGAGAGGATTTCATCAAGTGAGGACGAAGCCGACCATGAACAAGAGAATGCTTCGCTCGGCGCTTGCCACCGTCATCTTCTCGGCTGTGGCCGGTCTGGGACTTGCCGGGGTCACCCTGGGGGGCGCCGAAGGGGGTGCCGCAGGCCTCCAGGCGGCGCCGCTTGAGGACAGCGGATGGCGCGCGGCACCGATGGACAGCGGATGGCGCTCGGCCCCCGTCGACGCCGATGCCGGCACCCTTGCTCTGGAGACCGCGGTATGACCCCCGACGACCGCGGCTTCCGTCGCGAAATGGCCTCTGCCTACCGATCCGGCTGGCAGTTCATCGACCTCGCCACGGCCATCCCCCACCCTGGCGATTCGTTGATGGTCACCCTGTTCGGACAGCCCATCGTCATCACGCGCGAGGAGGACGAGGACGTCCGGGCGTACCGGTGCCTGCGACGCCCCCGCGGCGCGCCGCAGCCCGTCCGCTGCGAGGTGCGCTACGGAATGGTCTTCGTCAACCTTGATCAGCGCGACCACCAGCTCTTCGAACCCGATATCACCACCGCCACCCCCCGCAGTGCCTGAAGCGATTCCCCCGTCGTTGCAGATCGCTCCAGGTGCTTCCCCCACACAACGGCGCCATCGTGGACCTGACCACGATGGCGCCGTTGTGATGTCCGCGTCCAGTGCTTGAACCGGACAAGGTGAAGGCTGAACTTCTTCCGCGGTTCCGGGTCTCCGCGGTTCCGCGGTTCCGGGTCTCCGCGTCCGTTCAGGCGCGTCCCATCGCCCGGTCGAGGGCGATCTCCATGACGACCCGGTCCGGATTGGGCGAGGGCATCCGCCCGTAGCGCTCCGCGTAGCGCGCCACCGCCTCGGCGACCGAGGCCTCGTCCGTACGGACGATCGCGCGCCCCTCCAGGGTCGCCCAGCGGCGCCCCTCCATCTGGCACACCGCGACCCGGGCCGGGCCCTGCTGCGTCGCCTGCGCCGCCAGGACGTTGCGGATCTTCTTGCTGTTCTTGTTGCTGATCACCCGGGCCAGGCCGGCCTCCGGGTCGTACGTGACGCCCACCGGCACCACGTGCGGGGTCCCGTCCGGGCGGGGCGTGGTCAGGGTGCAGACGTGCCGCTCCCGCCAGAAGGCGAGGTACTCGGGCGTCGGGTTGAGTACGTCAAGAGCCATGGCCCGAGGGTACGACTGCGGCCTTGAGTGGAATAGACTCAACTTTGCGTACGCTGACATACTCAAAGCCTGTCCTTGAGAGGAGAGTCGCACGTGGATGCCGAGCTGACCAACAAGAGCCGGGACGCGCTGAACGCGGCCACCAGCCGGGCCGTGAAGGACGGCCACGCCGATCTGACGCCGGCGCACCTGCTCCTGGCCCTCCTCGCCGGCGAGGACAACGAGAACATCACCGACCTCCTCGCGGCCACCGAAGCCGATCAGGCGGCGGTCCGGTCCGGCGCCGAGCGGCTGCTGGCGGCCCTCCCCAGCGTCACCGGCTCCACGGTCGCGCCCCCGCAGCCCACCCGCGACCTGCTCGCCGTACTCGCCGAGGCCGACCAGGAGGCCGGGAAGCTCGGCGACGAGTACCTCTCCACCGAACACCTCCTCATCGCGACCGCCGCCAAGGGCGGCGCGGCCGGCGAGGTCCTTTCCGCCCAGGGCGCGACGGCGAAGAAGCTGCTGGACGCCTTCCAGAACGCACGAGGAGGACGGCGGGTGACCACCCCCGACCCCGAGGGCCAGTACAAGGCCCTGGAGAAGTTCGGCACGGACTTCACGGCAGCCGCCCGCGAGGGCAAGCTCGACCCCGTCATCGGCCGCGACCACGAGATCCGGCGCGTCGTCCAGGTCCTGTCGCGCCGTACGAAGAACAACCCGGTGCTCATCGGCGAGCCCGGAGTCGGCAAGACGGCCGTCGTCGAGGGCCTGGCGCAGCGCATCGTGAAGGGCGACGTCCCCGAGTCCCTCAAGAACAAGCGGCTGGTCTCCCTCGACCTCGGCGCGATGGTCGCCGGCGCGAAGTACCGCGGCGAGTTCGAGGAGCGGCTGAAGACGGTCCTCGCCGAGATCAAGTCGAGCGACGGCCAGATCATCACCTTCATCGACGAGCTGCACACCGTCGTCGGCGCGGGCGCCGGCGGGGATTCGGCCATGGACGCGGGCAACATGCTCAAGCCGATGCTGGCCCGCGGCGAGCTGCGGATGGTCGGTGCGACCACGCTCGACGAGTACCGCGAGCGCATCGAGAAGGACCCGGCGCTGGAGCGGCGCTTCCAGCAGGTGCTGGTCGCCGAGCCGAGCGTCGAGGACACCATCGCGATCCTGCGCGGCCTCAAGGGCCGCTACGAGGCCCACCACAAGGTCGTCATCAACGACAGCGCGCTGGTGGCCGCCGCGACCCTCTCCGACCGGTACATCACCTCCCGCTTCCTCCCCGACAAGGCCATCGACCTGGTCGACGAGGCTGCGTCCCGCCTGCGCATGGAGATCGACTCCTCGCCGCTGGAGATCGACGAGCTGCAGCGCTCCGTCGACCGCCTGCGGATGGAGGAGCTGGCGCTGCGGAACGAGTCCGACCCGGCCTCCATCGAGCGCCTGGAGAAGATCCGCAAGGATCTGGCGGACAAGGAGGAGGACCTGCGCGGCCTGACCGCCCGCTGGGAGAAGGAGAAGCAGTCCCTCAACCGCGTCGGCGAGCTCAAGGAGCGCCTGGACGACCTGCGCGGCCAGGCCGAGCGCGCGCAGCGCGACGGCGACTTCGACACCGCCTCCAAGCTGCTCTACGGGGAGATCCCGACGCTGGAGCGCGAGCTGGCCGAGGCCACGGAGGCCGAGGCGGAGGCCTCCAGGGGCACCATGGTCAAGGACGAGGTCGGACCCGACGACATCGCGGACGTCGTGGGTGCCTGGACGGGCATTCCGGCGGGCCGGCTGCTGGAGGGCGAGACGCAGAAGCTGCTGCGCATGGAGGCGGAGCTGGGCCGGCGCCTGATCGGCCAGGGCGAGGCCGTCCGGGCCGTCTCGGACGCCGTACGCCGCACCCGGGCCGGGATCGCGGACCCGGACCGCCCGACCGGCTCGTTCCTCTTCCTGGGCCCGACGGGCGTGGGCAAGACGGAGCTGGCCAAGGCCCTCGCGGACTTCCTCTTCGACGACGAGCGGGCCATGGTCCGCATCGACATGTCGGAGTACGGCGAGAAGCACAGCGTGGCCCGCCTCGTCGGCGCGCCCCCCGGCTACGTCGGCTACGAGGAGGGCGGCCAGCTGACCGAGGCCGTGCGCCGCCGCCCGTACTCCGTGGTGCTGCTGGACGAGGTCGAGAAGGCCCACCCCGAGGTCTTCGACATCCTGCTCCAGGTCCTGGACGACGGGCGCCTCACGGACGGCCAGGGCCGCACCGTGGACTTCCGCAACGCGATCCTGATCCTGACCTCGAACCTGGGCAGCCAGTTCCTGATGGACCCGGCGGCCTCGGCGGAGGACAAGAAGGCCAGGGTCCTGGAAGTGGTCCGGGCCTCCTTCAAGCCGGAGTTCCTCAACCGCCTCGACGACCTGGTGGTCTTCTCCGCGCTGACCAAGGACGAGCTGGCGCACATCGCCGAGCTCCAGATCGCGCGGCTGGCCGGCCGCATGGCCGACCGCCGCCTGACCCTGGACGTCACGCCCGACGCCCTGGCCTGGCTGGCGGACAACGGCAACGACCCGGCGTACGGCGCCCGCCCGCTGCGCCGCCTGATCCAGACGGCGATCGGCGACCGCCTCGCCAAGGAGATCCTCGCGGGCGAGGTCCGCGACGGCGACACGGTCCGCGTCGACGTGGCCGGCGACGACCTGCTCGTCGGCAAGGCGCTCTAGCCGGGAGCAGCCGGAGCCGGAGCAGCCGGAGCAGCCGGAGCGCGATGTGCCGCGGCGGCCGCGTGATGCGGCCGCCGCTTCACGCGCCGGTCGCCTCGAAGCGCACCTTCACGGTCGTCCCGGCCTCCGAGCTGATGCGGAGCCGCACCAGGCCCGCCCGGCCGGGCTGCGGATCGCCGTGCACGAGGTCGAGGCACTGCTCGTTCTCGGAGTCGTAGTTCTCCGGCCGGGGGCCGGGACAGCGGACCGGCTCCCCCGGCTGCGGGAAGGACGCCAGCCATGCATCGACCCCGTCGCGCTCCATGCGGAACGTCCCGGTGGCCGAGGCGCGGCCGTCCGTGCCCCCGGTCCGCTCGCAATCGCCGTTCCGGCCGTCCGGCGGCAGGCTCACGCGGGCGAACGCCAGGGCCTCCGCGCAGCCGGTCGTGCCCGTTCCGGCGCCGCCCCGGTCAGGGGCGCCGTAGTCGTCCAGCGCGTTCCACAGCATCCACAGCAGCCCGGCGCAGAAGGCGACGGCGAGAGCCGTCGGCAGCCACATGACCAGCTTCGACGTACGCGGAACCATCCTGCTCCCCCCTTACCTGGCTCTTACTCCTGTCCGCCCTGCGCGGATCGTACGTGCGGGGGTGGACACGGGGTAGGAGCGATGGGGGAGGATGACATCATCCGCACGAAGGGAAGTACACGGTGAGCATCGACCCGGCCTCGATTCCGAACTTCGGAGGGCAGCAGCCCGATCCGCAGGCCACAGGACCGGCGGGCCCCGTCGTCCCCGACCAGGATCTGGTCAAGCAGCTGCTGGAGCAGATGGAGCTCAAGTACGTCGTCGACGACGAGGGTGACCTCGCGGCGCCGTGGGAGGAGTTCCGGACGTACTTCATGTTCCGCGGCGAGGAAGAGCAGCAGGTCTTCTCGGTGCGGACTTTCTACGACCGTCCGCACGCGATCGAGGACAAGCCCCAGCTCCTCGAGTCGATCGACGACTGGAACCGTCGCACCCTGTGGCCGAAGGTCTACAGCCACACGCACGACGACGGCTCCGTCCGCCTGATCGGCGAGGCGCAGATGCTGATCGGCACCGGCGTCAGCCTGGAGCACTTCGTTTCTTCCACGGTCAGCTGGGTCCGGGCCTCCATCGAGTTCGACAAGTGGCTCGTGGAGCAGCTCGGGCTGGAGAAGGAGATCGACTCCAACGACGGTGAAGACGAGGACGGCGAGGACGGCGACAGCTAGTCGCCGGCCGTTCGGCCGTCACAGCGGCATCCGGGCGACCAGCAGCAGGTACAGCCCGTAGCCGTACGAGAGCCCGGCCAGCCCCGCGGTCGCCATGACCGCGGAGCGCAGCCGGGCTCGTGCCATTGCGGCGGCGACCGGCAGGAGCAGCGGGAACGCCGGCAGCAGGAAGCGCGGCTTCGACTCGAAGTAGCCGGCCCCGCCGTAGGTGATCAGCAGCAGCACGGCGGTGTACGCGAGCAGGACGGCCGGCGTCCGGTCGAGCAGCAGGAGTACCGCGAGGAGCCCGGCGGCGGCCAGGACGGCCACGGTCACGATGGTGGCGAGCGGTGCGTGCCCGCCGGTCAGCACCCGCCAGACCTGGTCCATCGTGTACGAGCCGAAGTCGAAGCGGGAACCCCAGCCCCGCTGCACGGCGAAGTAGCCGCCACCCGGATCCCCCGTGCGCAGTCCGACGGCCACGACGTACGCCGCCCAGCCGGCCGGGGCCAGCAGCGCGGCCGCCCACACCTCGGGCGCCCGGGATCTTCGGCGGAACAGGGCGTGCAGGGCGGCCGCGGACACGGCGGCGGCGACGGCGACCCCTGTCGGGCGGGTCAGCCCGGCGAGCACGGCGAGGCCCGCGGCCCACAGCCAGCGGCCGCGCAGCACGCAGTACAGGGCCCAGGCGGCGAGCGCGGTCAGCAGCGGCTCGGTGTAGGCGAGGGTCAGCACCACCGCATGCGGCGTCACCGCCCACAGCGCCACCAGCAGCACCCCGCCGCGCCGGCCGAGCGCCGTCTCCCCGACCCGGTACACCCCGACGGCGGCCACCGCGGCGGCGGTCCAGGCCACCAGCAGCCCGGCCCAGGGGGTGGCGCCGGCCAGCCGGACGAGCAGCGGATACAGCGGGAAGAAGGCGTGGTCGCTCTGCACCGATCCGGAGTCGGCCCACATCTGGGTGCGGCCGTAGCCGTGCACGGCGATGCCGAGGTACCAGACGGAGTCCCACGAGTACCCGAGCACGCGGACGGGGTTCCGCCCGGCCCACCACGCCCCGGCGGCGAGCACCACGACCCCGCCCGCGCGGACGGCGGCGAACACGCCGAGCGCAGCGAGGGCCGCGGGCACCCTGCCGGTCCGGAGCCTCTGCGGCCGGATGGAAACCGGCACACTGCCCGTCGCCGTCATGAACCCCCGTCTTTCCCGCGCTGCGCGAGTACGCCCGTCCCGACGAGGAGAGCCTCGGGCACCCTAAAGGTCATCGCCGCCCCGCGGGCGTGAATGCCCCCGGAATCTCCGGTGAAATCAGGCCCCCGGCCCGGCGTCGCCCGGATGCGCGGCCCTGCTCACAGCCGCCGCAGCCGGTCGGCGGCCTCTGCGAGTACCTCCGTCTTCTTGCAGAAGGCCCAGCGGACCTGGGTGGCGCCCGCGGAGCGGTCGTCGTAGAAGACCTGGTTCGGGATGGCGACCACGCCGCAGCGTTCGGGGAGGGCGCGGCAGAAGGCGAGGCCGTCCTTTTCGCCGAGCGGGGTGATGTCCGTGGTGATGAAGTACGTGCCCTGCGGGCGGAAGACCTCGAAGCCTGCCGCCGTGAGGCCGTCGGCGAGGATGTCGCGCTTGGCGGCGAGGTCGGCACGGAAGCCCTCGTAGTAGCTGTCGGGGAGGTTCAGGGCCTCCGCGACGGCGTACTGGAAGGGGCCCGAGGAGACGTACGTCAGGAACTGCTTCGCCGAGCGGACCGCCGAGACGAGCTCCGGCGGGGCGGTGATCCAGCCGACCTTCCAGCCCGTGAACGAAAACGTCTTGCCGGCACTCGAAATGGTGACGGTGCGCTCGCGCATGCCGGGCAGCGAGGCCAGCGGGACGTGCGCGCCCTCGAAGACCAGGTGCTCGTACACCTCGTCCGTGACGACGAGGAGGTTGCGCTCCACCGCCAGCTCCGCGACCGCCGCGAGCTCGGCCGGGGTCAGGACCGTGCCCGTCGGGTTGTGCGGGGTGTTCAGCAGCAGCAGGCGGGTGCGCGGGGTGACCGCGGCACGCAGTTCGTCGAGGTCGAGGGTGAACGCCCCCTCGGCTACCGCCGGGGGGGACCCCCAGGCGTGCGGGCGCAGGGTGACCGGGACACGGGTGGCGCCGGCCATCGCGATGCAGGCCGCGTACGAGTCGTAGTACGGCTCCAGGGCGATGACCTCGTCACCCGGTTCGAGCAGGGCGAGCAGGGAGGCGGCGATGGCCTCCGTCGCGCCCGCGGTGACCAGGACCTCGGTGTCCGGGTCATGGGACAGGCCGTAGAACCGCTGCTGGTGCTGCGCGATCGCGGTGCGCAGCTCCGGGATGCCGGGGCCCGGCGGGTACTGGTTGCCCAGGCCCGAGAGCACGGCGCGGGAGGCGGCCTCGGCGATCTCGGCGGGGCCGTCCGTGTCGGGGAAGCCCTGGCCGAGGTTGATGGACCCGGTGCGGGCGGCCAGGGCCGACATCTCGGCGAAGATCGTCGTACCGAAGGACGCGAGGCGGCGGTTCAGGAAGGGGCGGCTGCCGCCCACGGGTGCGCTCATGGGCGCCATCCTGGGGGGAACCTCTGGACTTGCTCAAGTGTGCTTTGGCCCGGGTGGCCTGCGGGCATCCCCCCTTCACGCGGGCCCGGCCCGCGGACGGACACGGTCCGCACCTTGGGGGACCGGCTCGATGAACGGGGGTTGGTGGTCATGTCTTTCTTCGGTCTGTTTCTCGTGGCGCTGGTCATCTTGGGCGTCGTGTTCCTCGTGAAGAGGGTGGCGCGCGCCTGGACCGGCTCGGACTCCGGCTCCGGGTCGGGCTCTTCGTGGTGGGCGGGAGACGGCGGTTCGTCGTCCTCCTGCGGTTCGTCCTCGTCCTGCGGCTCCTCCTCGTCCTGCGGCGGATCGTCGTCCTGCGGCGGTGGAGGGTGTGGCGGTTCCAGCTGACACGGGGCAGCCGGCGCCGCGTACGCGGGGGGCGCCCGGCGGTGGTGAACGCCGTCGGGCGCCCTCATGTCCGGGCTTCGGATCCGCCGTGGGGTGAAGCACGGGACGCCCGTGGTTGAACACGTGAACTGTGTAGCCCCCGAGGGGATGTAAACCCAATCAAGTTGGGTAAAAACGCTGTGAGTGCCGTGCCTTTCATGATTCCCTCGGTTGAGTAGACCAGTCCTCGGACCTTCCTGGACTTCCTGTGGACCCGTGCCGGTGTCCCCCACCCGTTGACTACCGCTGGCGGGCCCCGGCTCATCTCCCTCGCGCGTTTGCGGAGCCGACTCATGCTCACGACCCTCCAGACCACTTACACCGACACGCGTGCCGCCGATCTGGCCTGGGCCCTGGGTCGGGACCGGCTGCCCGCCCTGGCCGTACTGAACCTCGAACTGGCGGGCGCAAAAGTCGAGTTGCGCCTGCTCGGAGCCTCGCACCAGGTGCTCCTGGAGGACGGTGGAGTGCTCTGCTCGGAAACGGTCGCCTGCATGCCCGGCAGCAGTACGCCGCTGCCGCTCGGTGTGGCCAAGCGGATGGGCGACTGGGAGTACGAGTTCGCCGCACGGGTCGAGACCCTGTCGCAGGGCTCCTTCGCGGGGCGCGCGCAGGAGCTGCTCGCGCTGGTCGCAGATCACCCGAACGGATTGGCCGGAACCTTTCCCGGCAGCCCGCACGCCTTCACCGCCCTGCTCGCGCAGCGCCACGAGGGGCAGGTGCGCTGGCGGACCTGGCACGCGTACCCGCAGGAAGGCCAGTTGGTGGCCACTCGTACGAGGGTCGGTGCGCGGACGGGTGCACCCGCCGAGGCCCCGGAGATCGACGCGCGGTAGGGCCGGACTGGACTGGGCCTCCCGGGGCGCGGGCGCCGCGGGAAGTTTCACAGGGTTACGCCAACCGGCTGGAACAGTACGTCACTTGCACCCATGTGGGTGACGGAATGCGAGTGGATGGTGACGTACGGTTCGCTTCATGATCGACCGTTCCGTCCCGCGCCGGGTGCTCCCGGCCCCGGAGCCGGGGGGCAGGGCGGCCCTCCCGGCCGCCCTGCCCGTACGGCCCCGGACCGGCCGACTCCTCGTCCTGGCCACCGTGTTCGTCTGCGCCGCCTGCGGGCTCGTGTACGAGCTGGAGCTGCTCGCCCTGGGCTCCTACCTGATCGGCGATTCCGTTACCCAGGCATCCGTCGTGCTGTCCGTCATGGTCTTCGCGATGGGCGTCGGCTCCCTCCTGGCGAAACGGCTCCGCGGACGGCCCGCCTTCGGATTCGCCGTCATCGAGGCGGGCCTCGCGCTGCTCGGCGGGCTGTCGGCGATGGCGCTGTACGCGAGCTTCGCCTGGCTGGGGGAGTCGCAGCCCGCGCTCGTGGCCTTCTCCTTCGCGATCGGCGTGCTCATCGGCGCCGAGATCCCGCTGCTGATGGTCCTCATCCAGCGCATCCGCAGACAGGACGCGGGCGTCGCCGTCGCCGACCTGTTCGCCGCCGACTACGTGGGCGCCCTGGTCGGCGGGCTGGCCTTCCCCTTCCTGCTGCTGCCGGTGCTCGGCCAGCTCACCGGCGCCATGCTGACCGGCACCGTCAACGCGATCGTCGGCGCGGGCCTCATCCTGTGGCTGTTCCGCTGCGACCTGAGCCCCCGCTCCCGCTGGCTGCTGATCGCCGCGAACCTCACGGTGCTGGCCCTCCTCGCCTGCGCGACCCTCCTCGCCGACGACTTCGAGCGGGTCGCGCGACGCGCCGTCTACGGAGGCGAGGTCCGGGTCGCGCAGCAGACCGGGGTCCAGGAGCTCGTACTGACCGGGCCCGCCACCGGCTCCCCGCGCTCCCTCGACCTGTTCCTCGACGGCCGGCTGAGGGTCAGCGGCTACGACGAGTACCGCTACCACGAGGCCCTCGTGCACCCCGCCATGACCGGCCCGCACGCCCGGGTCCTGGTCCTCGGCGGCGGCGACGGGCTCGCCGCCCGCGAGGTGCTGCGCTACCGGGACGTCGTCTCGGTCACCGTCGTCGAGCTCGACCCCGGGGTGGTCCGGCTCGCCCGCACCGACCCGATGCTGTCCGCGCTCAACGGCCGGGTGTACGAGGACCCGCGCCTCGGGGTCGTCACGCGGGACGCGTTCCGCTGGCTGCGGCAGCCGGCCGCCCGGGGCCGGTACGACGTGATCGTCTCCGACCTCCCTGACCCGGGCATCACGCCCAGCACGAAGCTCTACTCGCAGGAGTTCTACGGGCTCGCCGCGCGCGCCCTGCGCCCCGGCGGGCGGATCGCCGTGCACGCGGGACCGCTGGCCACGCGCCCGCGCACGTACTGGACGGTCGAGGCCACCCTGCGCGCGGCCGGGCTGCGCACCGCGCCCTACAGCGCGGGTGGCCGGCTCTCCGGCTTCGCCGCCGGGCCCGACCGCAGCCCCGGGACGGCCGACACGCCGCCGCAGGACTGGGGCTTCGTACTGGCCGGCCGGGACAAGGCCCCCGAACTGCGCGTGGACCGCGACACGCCGGGGCTGCGCTCACTGACCACGCAGTCCCTGAAGGACTCCGCGCGCGATGCGGAACGCACGCGGATGGCGGGCCTGCCGCCGTCGACTCTCCCGCACCCGCGGTATTCGTAGGTGCCGGACCGGGTGCCGGAGGGCCTCTCGTCGGTAGGCTCGACCACATGGAGCATCAGGTGTTCGTTCCGGTACCGGCAGACAGCATCCGCGCCGTGCTGCGCGACCCCGCCCGGGTGGCCCGCTGCGTACCCGGGCTCCAGCAGGACGCCGACGCGGCGTCCGGGCCCGTGTCCGGCCGCCTCAAACTGCGCGTCGGCGGGAACACCGTCACCTATCGCGGGGCCCTGTCCGTCACCGAACGGGATCCGGACCGCTTCACCGTGGCCGGCGAGGGCACGGAGATCCGCGGCAGCGGCACCGTCAAGCTGGCGCTCGGGCTGCTGCTGATCCCGGTGGACGACGGGACCCGGGTGGAATTCACCGCCGAGGGCGCCGCCGACGGGCGGGCCGCCGCCTTCCCTCCGGAGGCCACCGCCACCGCCCTCCGGCGGCTCCTGGACCGGGCCGCCGGGCAGCTCGCGGCGCTGGCCGGGGCGGGGGAGCCGGTGACCGACGTCATCGCCGAGGCCGAGGAGGCGGAGGGCGACGCGCCCGACCCGGAGGACGGGGACGACGGCGGTACGGAGGTCACCGCGTCCGTCTTCGACACCGAGGTACCGCCCGCGCCCCTGGAACCCTTCATGGACGGCGACTTCGAGGGGCTCCCCGACTTCGGCCAGATCGGCGACATCGGGGACATCGAGGCGTTCGGCGCGGCCGCGCAGCCCCCCGCCGAGGCCGCCCACGCCCGCCGCACCATGATCGGACGCAGCGCCGAGGAAGTGGACCACGCACCCCCGCGCGGGCGCTACGCCCCCGTCCCGGCCCCCGCGGCCTCCGGCGCCGGCGCGAACCTGCGCTGGATCGCCCCGGCCGCCGCCCTGGCGCTGGCCTCGGCGGTCGTGGTCGGACGAGCCCTGCGCCGACGCCGCTGACCCCTCGTTAGAGTCGGCGCATGAGTACGCAACTGACCGCGGGCGGCGCCGAAGTGACCGTCGACCAGGAGAACGGCTGCCGGATCAGCAGCCTGCGCATCGACGGCACGGAGCTGCTGCGCCAAGGCCACCACTACGGATGCTTCCCGATGGTCCCGTGGTGCGGACGCATTGCGAACGGGCAGTTCCAGGACGGGGCCGTCTTGCGTCAGATGCCTGTCAACCAGCCGCCGCACGCCATCCACGGCTTCGGCCGCGACGCCCCCTGGCGCCCCGCCCGCGTCACCGGCACGGAGGCCGCGTTCACGTACGACCTCGCCGAGCCCTGGCCGCACCAGGGCCGGGTCACCCAGATCGTCGAGCTGGCCCCCGACTCGCTGACCCTCAGCATGGGCGTGGAGACGTACGGCGACTCCTTCCCCGCCCAGGCGGGCTGGCACCCCTGGTTCCACCGCAACCTCGGCACCGGCGTGGGGACCGGGGAGGACGTACGCCTCGATTTCGCGCCCGCATGGCAGGAGGGGCGCGGCGCCGACCACCTACCCACCGGCAAGCGCACCGACCCGCTGCCCGGCCCCTGGGACGACTGCTTCGGCATGCCGGAGGGCGTCGACGCCACCCTCACCTGGCCCGGCGCGTTCGAACTGAAGATCACCAGCCGGGCCGAATGGGTGGTCGTGTACGACGAGCAGCCCGAGGCCGTCTGCGTGGAGCCGCAGTCCGGCCCGCCGAACGGGCTGAACACCCTGCCGCGCCTGGTCAGCCCGGTGGACCCGCTGGAGATCTCCATGACCTGGACCTGGCGCCGGCTCTCCTGAGCCGCCTTTAAGCTCAGGGGCATGAGTGACGTACGCGATGCGCTTCTGCAGCAGATCAAGGACAAGGCCGTCGTGCACGGCAAGGTGATCCTCTCCTCCGGCAAGGAGGCCGACTACTACATCGACCTCCGCCGGATCACCCTGGACGGCGAGGCGGCCCCGATGGTCGGCCAGGTCATGCTCGACCTCACCGCCGACCTGGACTTCGACTGCGTCGGCGGTCTGACCCTGGGCGCCGACCCCGTCGCGACCTCGATGCTCCACGCCTCCGCGGCGCGCGGCGGACGCCTCGACGCGTTCGTCGTCCGCAAGGCGCAGAAGGCGCACGGCATGCAGCGCCGTATCGAGGGCACCGACGTGAAGGGCAAGCGCTGCCTGGTGGTCGAGGACACCTCGACCACCGGCGGGTCCCCGCTGACCGCCGTCGAGGCCGTCCGCGAGGCCGGCGGCGAGGTCGTCGCCGTCGCCACGATCGTGGACCGCGGGGCAGCGGACGCCATTGCCGAGGCGGGCCTTCCCTACCTCACCGGGTACCGGCTCGACGACCTCGACCTGGCCTGATCTCGCATTCTGGCCGCCCGGAGAACTGGTGACTGAGGTCCCCGGGACTCCGGGCACAGGTCCTGACCTGCCCTTTCCCGGCCGGGCGGAATGTTTCACGTGAAACGGCTCACCCGGCACGGGTGGAGTGTCGCGCGGAGTCTGGAAAGATGAGCCCGACGGTTACGTCGCCCCCAGGTCAGGGCCAGCAATCGCACACTCCCCGCACATCCAAGGAGCGGACAGATGCCCATCGCAACCCCCGAGGTCTACAACGAGATGCTCGACCGGGCGAAGGCAGGCAAGTTTGCCTACCCGGCGATCAATGTGACCTCGACCCAGACCCTGCACGCTGCACTGCGCGGCTTCGCGGAGGCCGAGAGCGACGGCATCATCCAGATCTCCACCGGTGGTGCGGAGTTCCTGGGTGGCCAGTACAAGAAGGACATGGTGACCGGCGCGGTCGCCCTGGCCGAGTTCGCGCACATCGTTGCCGCGAAGTACGACGTCACCGTCGCGCTGCACACGGACCACTGCCCCAAGGACAAGCTGGACGGCTACGTCCGCCCGCTCCTCGACATCTCCGCCGAGCGTGTGGCCAAGGGTCTGAACCCGCTGTTCCAGTCGCACATGTGGGACGGCTCCGCCGAGACCCTGGCGGACAACCTGGCCATCGGCCAGGAGCTGCTCGCCAAGGCCGCCGCTGCGAAGATCATCCTTGAGGTCGAGATCACCCCGACCGGCGGCGAGGAGGACGGCGTCACCCACGAGATCAACGACGAGCTGTACACCACCGTCGACGACGCGATCCGCACTGCCGAGGCCCTGGGCCTGGGCGAGAAGGGCCGCTACCTGCTGGCCGCCTCCTTCGGCAATGTCCACGGCGTCTACAAGCCGGGCAACGTCGTCCTGCGTCCCGAGCTGCTGAAGGACCTGCAGCAGGGTGTGGGCGAGAAGTACGGCAAGAGCAGCCCGTTCGACTTCGTCTTCCACGGCGGCTCCGGCTCCTCCGAGCAGGAGATCGCCACCGCGCTGGAGAACGGCGTCGTGAAGATGAACCTCGACACCGACACCCAGTACGCCTTCACCCGCCCGGTCGCGGACCACATGTTCCGCAACTACGACGGTGTCCTGAAGGTCGACGGCGAGGTCGGCAAGAAGTCCACCTACGACCCGCGCACCTGGGGCAAGCTCGCCGAGGCGGGCATGGCCAAGCGCGTCACCGAGGCGTGCGCGAACCTGCGCTCGACGGGCACGAAGCTGAAGTAGTACCCAGCCGCACCCATCACGGCCGAAGGGCCCGGCCCGCCGTCTCGCGACGGCGGGCCGGGCCCTTCGGCGTAGTGGCGGCGCCGTACCGCGGCCGGTCGCTCCGGTCGACACCTCCGGGAGGGCGAGCGAGGATGGACGAGCGGTCGCCTTCCGGCCTCCAGTCACCGCCGTGGCGGTGAGCGCCGACAGTTCTGCGGCCCGCAATTCCCGGCTTCTCCCTGATGGGAGCACCATCATGCATCTGCACATCCGACGCGCAGTGGTTGCGCTGTCCGCGTTTCCGCTCGTCATGTCCGGTGCGATCGCCCTCGCGCCGGCCGCCGGTGCGGCACCTTCTGCGAGCTGCACGGTCACACCCGCCGCGAACGGGACGTACGTCACCATCTCCGGCGAGGGCTTCTCGGCCCCGCGGAACCTCAACGACGGCGAAACAACCGAGCGCCTGAACGTGGACGACACCGGGCACTTCCTGCTGAAGCGCTTCCAGAAGAACGTCGACTACACCGTTCTCGCCGTCAACGAGGACCAGAACTTCACCTTCGTGAACTGCAAGGTCGTCCAGGCGCCGAATGCCCAGACACCCACTCCCAGCCCCAGCTACCACCGGCCTCACCGCAGGTGACGCCGGGCGAGGCCGGCGCGGCCGAGGCGTGGGCGGGGGCCGGTGAGCCCCGGCCCCGGCCCGGCCCCGGCCCCCGGATCAGCGGCCGGCCAGGACCGCCGCGTGCGCGCGGGTGCGGCGCACCGGGCTGTGCCGCACGGGGACCGGGGGTGCCGCCACCGGAGCCAGGCAGCGCGCCGCGTGTGCCACCGACGCGAGGGTCACGTGGCGGTGCCAGCCCGGCAGCGAGCGGCCCGAGAAGTCCCGGAGGCCGACGTCCTGCACGCTCACGCCGGCCGCCGCCGACACCCTGTGCGCCGTCTTCGTCATCCGCACCAGCGCCCCCGGCTCCGTGCGCACCATGTCCGTCACCCACAGCTGCGTCGGCAGCCGCCGGGCCGCCTCCCACTCGCCGAACAGCAGTACCTCGCGCCGCCGCCCCGGCGCCGGATCCGGCACCATCACCCGCACCGCCGCCACCAGTGACGTCCGCCGTGCCCCCGGCATCTCCGGGTCGGGCCACTCGACCGGCATCCGCAGCCCCCTGACGTTCTGGAGGATGTCCCGCGCGGCCAGCGTCCCCGCGCCGAAGCCCGGCAGCCGCGGATCCGTCACCAGGAGCCGCGCCTCGGGGCTGATCCGCCCCACCACCGGTACCCGCGCCTGCGCGAAGCGGTTCAGCGTGGCCCGCGTCGCGATGTCCCGGATGTCCAGCACCACCGGCCGCGTGGCCACGCCCGACTCCCGCGACTCCCGCAGGGTGTCCAGCACGGCCGTCACCGCGCACTCCTCGTAGCCCTCGTACGACGTGTCCGGCGCGTCCGGCTCGGGCGCACCGGCCGGAGCCTCCGGCTCCTCGTCCAGGAACAGCCGCCACCCCACCGGCGTGACCATCCCCGCCGACGTGAACCACATCCCGAACGCCTGCTGCCCGCGGAACATCTGCCCCCGGTGCGGGTCGAAGCGGTGCCCCGCCCCCACCGAGTGCTCCCCGCCCTTCGGGATCGCCATCGGCTGCGCCACCCAGGCGTTGAGCGGGGCCGTCTGCCCCAGGTACTGCGACAGCGCCGCGCGGATCGGCTGCCAGTCCCATGTCGACGCCGCGATGAAGTGGTGCAGGCTCTGCTCCGCCGCCGCCGCGCCGCCCGCACCCGCGCCCATCTGCTGCGCGATGTTCCGGATCGACTTGCGGCCCTGAGCGGCGAGCAGCCCGCGCACGTACTGGCGTCCGCGCTCCCGCTGGTCCCTGCGCCGCAGGGAGGTGAACACCGCCGAGCACAGATCCTCGGCGGCCTCGTCGACGAGCTCCCGTCGCGCCGCCCGGACACCCCGGTACGTGCCGCTGTTCGCGCTGCTGGTGCTGGTGCCGGTGCTGGTGTTCACGTCTCCCCCTTCGCCGATGGCCCTCCTACCGTCGGTCCGGGCCGCCCTTCCCGGGGAGGTGGGCAGGGCACACGGCTGGGCGGACCGGTGGTGGGGCGCCCACCACCGCCCACCCGCGGGAGCCCCAGGGGTGGTTGGACCACCGCCCGTACGCGGTGCCGCCGCGTCGCGGGAGGGGCCCGATACCCCAGACTTGGTGCATGTCCATTCACCAGAACCTGCTCGGGGGCCCCGCCCCCACCCACCTCCCCGACGAGCCGGGCCGCGAGGCCCTCGCCGCGGGCACGCCCGCCGTCGAGGTGGCCGCCGCACACCCGTCCTCCTCCCTCGCCTGGGCGACCCTCGCCGACGAGGCGTTCGCCGCCGGCCGCACCGTCGAGTCGTACGCGTACGCGCGGACGGGCTACCACCGCGGCCTCGACGCCCTGCGCCGCGCGGGCTGGAAGGGCCACGGTCCGGTGCCGTGGGAGCACGAGCCGAACCGCGGCTTCCTGCGCGCCCTGTACGCACTGTCCCGGGCGGCCGGGGCGATCGGCGAGAAGGAAGAGTTCGAGCGCTGCTCGACCTTCCTGCGTGACTCGTCGGAGACGGCGGCGGACACCCTCGGCGCCTGATCCGTACGCACGGACGCACCCACCCGCACGCGGTCGGGGCCGGGTCCCGCACCCGGGCCCCGGCCGGCCGTGGTGTCCGAAAAGTAACCGTGACCCCGGTCACATCCCATTGGAGCGGGTCCGGCAACCGGTCCTATGATGCGGACAGGGGACCGGGGCTCCACTCACCCATCGGAAGGAGCGGACCGCTACCCGGAAGCACGTGTCGAGGAGACAGCGATGTCGAACACCCTTGATGCCTCCGGAGCCGGTTCGGACACCCCGAACCTCGACTTCGACGGCACGACCCCGTACGAGGACTACGTCCAGGCGGACGTCCTCACCCACCTCCAGCACCTGCGCTCGGACGACCCGGGCGAGATGGTCTTCCTGGTGACGACCCAGGTCATGGAGCTGTGGTTCACGGTCATCGTCCACGAATGGGAGACGGCTGCGAAGGCCCTCCGCGAGGACCGCATCCCCGTCGCGATGGATGCGCTGAAACGATCCCTCCGCGAACTGGAGGCCCTCAACTCCTCCTGGCGCCCACTCGCCCAGCTCACCCCGGGCCAGTTCAACGCCTACCGCGCCGCCCTCGGCGAGGGTTCCGGATTCCAGTCGGCGATGTACCGCCGGATGGAGTTCCTGCTCGGCGACAAGTCGGCCTCCATGCTCGTCCCGCACCGCGGCGCCCCGCGCGTCCACGCGGAGCTGGAGAAGGCCCTCCACGAGCCCAGCCTCTACGACGAGGTCCTGCGCCTGCTGGCCCGCCGCGGCCTGCCGGTCCCGCAGGCGGTCCTGGACCGCGACCTCTCCCAGCGGTACGAGCCCTCGCCCGAGGTCGAGGCCGTCTGGACCTCCCTGTACGCCGACCCCGACGCCGAGCTCGACCTGCACCGCCTCGGCGAGGTCCTCACGGACGTCGCGGAGCTCGTCTGGCGCTGGCGCAACGACCACCTGGTCGCCACCCGCCGCGCGATGGGCGCCAAGACCGGCACGGGCGGCTCGGCCGGCGTGACCTGGCTGGAGAAGCGCGCCGCGAAGAACGTGTTCCCCGAGCTGTGGACGGCGCGCAGCCATGTCTGAGCCGAAGACGGCCGACCTGGCCGCCCGCGCCGCGGAACTGGACACCGCCGACGAGCTCGGCAAGCTCCGTGACCGCTTCACCCTCCCCGACGGCGTCGTCTACCTGGACGGCAACTCCCTCGGCGCGCTCTCGACCGGGGTCGCCCAGCGCATTGCGCAGGTCATCACCCACGAGTGGGGCACCGAGCTCATCCAGTCCTGGAGCACCGGCACCTGGTGGACCGCGCCCGAGCGGATCGGCGACAAGCTGTCCCCGCTCATCGGCGCGGCCCCCGGCCAGACGGTCGTCGGCGACTCCACCAGCGTCAACCTGTTCAAGGCCCTGGTCGGCGCCGCCCGCCTGGCCCGCCCCGGCCGCACGCGGCTGCTGGTCGACGCGTCCACCTTCCCCACCGACGGCTACATCGCCGAGTCGGCCGCCCGGATGACCGGACTCACCGTCACCCCGGTCGACCCGTCCCACGCGGCCGAGGCGATGGGGGAGGACACCGCCGTCGTCCTCCTCAACCACGTCGACTACCGCACCGGCCGCCTCCACGACCTCCCGGCCCTCACCGCGGCGGCGCGCGCCGCCGGGGCCGTCACCGTCTGGGACCTCTGCCACTCGGCCGGCGCCCTCCCCGTCAACCTCGACGAGCACGCCGTCGACCTCGCGGTCGGCTGTACGTACAAGTACCTGAACGGCGGCCCCGGCTCCCCGGCGTACCTGTACATCGCCGAACGCCACCAGGCCGCCTTCGACTCCCCGCTCCCCGGCTGGAACGGCCACGCGGACCCCTTCGCGATGACCCCGGACTACGCCCCGGCCGCCGGCCCGGTACGCGGCCGGGTCGGTACTCCGGACATCCTGTCCATGCTGGCCCTGGAAGCGGCGCTCGACGCCTGGGACGGGGTCTCGGTGGAAGCCGTACGGGCCAAGTCCCTCGCCCTGACCGATTTCTTCCTGGAGTGCGTTGCGGCGTACGTCCCGGCCGGCAAGGTCGAGTCGGTCACCCCGGCCGAGCACGACCGGCGCGGCAGCCAGGTCTCGCTGCGCACCGAGAACGCCCGCGAGGCGATGGACGACCTGATCTCCCGGGGCGTGATCGGTGACTTCCGCGCCCCGGACGTCCTGCGCTTCGGCTTCACCCCGCTCTACGTCGGGTTCGCCGACGCGGAGCGTGCGGCCCGGACACTGGGTCACATTTTCGGGTGACGTAGGGGCGAAACGTCACGGCTAGGGGGCGGACGGGGCTTCGGCTCCGTCCGCCCCCGGCATATCCCGGCCTCGGCCGCGGCCCACCACGGACGTTCCCGTTCCGGCCTGATACGGTCCCGCTCTGCCGGAACACCAGTCCCACGCGTTACCGAGAGGTTGAGCCGATGACGGACCCCGCAGTCGAACGGGACGCCGCTGAGGCCGCCTCGGCCTTCGCCCACCCGCCGGTCGCCCCGGACGCCACCGGGTCGTACGGGGACCACCCCGACCAGGTCATCGACTTCTACGCCCCGCACGGTGAGCCGGAGGCGGCCGGTCCGGCGCCGCTCGTCGTGGTCCTGCACGGGGGCGCGTGGCGGGCCCCGTACGACCGGCAGCACATCACGCCCCTCGCGGACTTCCTGGCCCGGCGGGGTTTCGCCGTCGCCAACGTCGAGTACCGGCGCGGCAGTTCCCTGCCGGTCCAGGGATCCGGGGGAGCGGTGGCCGGCCGCTGGCCGGAGACCTTCGACGACGTCGCCGCCGCGATGGACGCCCTCCCGGAACTGGTCCCGGCCCACCTCCCGCAGGCCGACACCCGCCGTACGGTCGTCACCGGCCACTCCGCGGGCGGCCATCTCGCGCTGTGGGCGGCCGCCCGGCACGTCCTGCCGCCCGAGTCCCCGGCCGCCTGGAGGCTGTCTTCCCCGCCGCTGCTGCGCGGCGTGGTGGCGCTGGCCCCCATCGCGGACTTCGTGGCCTCGGAGGAGCTGGGTGTGTGCGGTGGCGCATCCGCGCAGCTGCTGGGCGGGAGCGAACTGTGGGCGGAGCGCCTGCCGTTCGCGGATCCGGCCGCCCTGCTGCCGACCGGGATCGCGACGACGGTCGTCCACGGCCGGGACGACATCGTGGTCCCGGCGTCGGTGGCAGAGTCGTACGTGGCCGCGGCGGCCAAGGCCGGGGAGACGGTGGGGCTGACCCTGCTGGACGGCGTCGGTCACTTCCCGCTGATCGACCCGGCCGCCGACGCCTGTGCGGTGGTGGCCGAGGAGATCTCGCAGCTGGCCTGGTAGAGGCCTGCGGCGCGGTACAGCAGCAGGGCGTGCACGAACCGGTCCTCCCGCGTCGGCGGACACAGCCAGGCCAGCGGCCAGGCGCCGTCGAGGGCCGGGACGGGGATGTACGTGGTCCGGCGCGGCCCTGACGCCAGTCGTGTGAAGCCCGCCGGCCAGACCCGGTGGGCGGCGCTCCCGACCGGGATCAGGAAGTACACGGGCCGCCGCCCGTTGGCCTGGACGACGATCGGCCCGGGGTCACCGCCAGTGAGCTTGGCGAGGAGATCGGCCAGGCTGCGTCCTGTGTCACCGTCCACACGTACCGCGTCAAATAGCACGCCGGCCTTGCGGATTCCGATGCCGGTGTCCGGAATCCAGCTGGGCGCAGGGGAGTTGGGCGCGTTACGTTCTGTGTTCATGGCCCAAGCGTGATGGCTCAGGTCCACCGTTTTCCACGTATCGGACTTGATAGGTGAGAAGTACGGGAAGGCGCGCCATGCGCTGGAGACCGTTTGAGTTGCTCAGCGGCATACGAGAACCTCACCGGCCCGGCCCGGCCCGGCCCGGCCCGGCCCTGGCCGTGGCCCCCACGGCCTGGGCCGATTTCGCCGGCTGGGCCGCGGGGGCGTAAAGCCCCGCCGCCCGCCGCCCGTCAGAAGTACACCGGGGTCACCCGGACCGTGGTGCGAGCCGTCACCCCGGACTGCGCGCCGCGGGCCGTGTAGGTGTGGGCGCCGGTGCGCAGGCTGCCGGCGGAGACGTGGGTGAAGCGGCCTTCCTTGTCGGCCGTGAGGTCGGGGAGGGGGGATCCGTCGCGGAGGAAGTAGATCTTCTCTCCCGGTTTGAAGTTGCTGCCCTGGAAGGTGCAATCGGAGTACTGGGCGAAGGTTCCGCAGCCGGTGAGCGTTGCCGGCCCCCTCGGGACCCACGGCTTCGGCGGCACGGGCTTCGGCGACTCGGGCTTCGGGACGGGGACGGGAACCTTGCGGCCAGGGCTCTTGGTACCCGGATTGTTGGGTTCGGGCGTCTTCGGGGCGGACGTCGCCGGGTCGGGTGTGCGCGGAGCCGGGTCGTCCTCGAACGGGTTGTCGCAGCCGGCCACGGCCAGGACTGCGGCCGCGACCATGGCGGCGAGGAGTGCTCGTTTCATGTGGGCCACGGTCGCCCCCGCAGACGGTCCGGGTCGTCCGTACCACCACTGAATCGCGGTACGCAATCGAGGACGGACGCCGTCGTGCGTGCTGCGGGATACTGCCGGAGTGGGAATCGAATTCGTAGGCAGGGCAGCGGAGTTGGCGATCCTTGCCCAGCGGATCGAAGCCGCGGGGCGGGGCTCCGGATCCGTGGTGCTGCTCGCAGGGCCGGCAGGCATCGGCAAGAGCACCCTCGCGGCCGAGGCGCTGCGCCGCCATGCCGCTCCCGCGCGGTTCACCATCGCACGGGGCCATTGCCCCAGGGGCGCGGTGGCACCGCCCTTGTGGCCCTGGCAGCGCGCGTTGCGCCTTGCCGGAGCCACCACCGGGATCCCCGGACCGCGGACCGCCGAGCCGCCGCAGACGGGCGCAGCAGCGGGGCAGCAGCCGTGGAGTGCGATGGCGCCGGCCGACGCGGCGGCGGCGCAGTTCCTGGAGCTGGCCCGGATGTGCGAGGCGCTGGCCGCGACGGCCGCCGAACGCCCCCTGGCCGTCCTGCTGGAAGATCTGCACTGGGCCGACGCCGCGAGCCTCGACCTGCTGTGGCAGCTGACCGGCGAGGTCGCCGAGTCCGGGCTGTTCGTACTCGGCACCATCCGGGAACCGGTGCCCGACGAAGCCGCCGGAGCCCTCGCGGACCTGGGCCGGTACGGGGCCGACACCCTGCGTCTGGCGCCCTTCACCCGGGAGGAGGTCGCGCGGTGCGTCGGCGAGGCGGAGGCGGCGGAGTCGTACCGGCGGACGGGCGGGGTGCCCCTGCTCGTCGCTGCGCTGCGCACGCATGCGAGCAGTCTCGCCAGCGTCGTCAGCGGCCTGCTGGCAGGGCTCACCGACGAGCAGCGCGACGTCGTACGGGCCGCGGCCGTGCTCGGCGAGCGGCTGGACACCACTCAGCTCGCCGCGGTCCTGCCCGAACCGGGTGAGACCGCCGTCGCGCAGGCGCTGGAAGCGGCCTGGCACGCGGGGGTCCTCACCGCGGAAGCGACCCCCGGTGCCGGACGCACCTACCGCTTCACCCATGACCTGGTGCGCGACGAGGTGCTCGGCCGGACCGCGCCTGCGACCGCCCGTGCGCTGCACGGGGCCGCCGCGCGGGCACTGGAGCAGGCCGGAAACCCTGCCGAGGCGGCCCGTATCGCGGCGCACTGGCGACAGGCGGGCACGGAGCCCGGTCACCGCGCCGCCGCGGCGCACTGGTCCCGGATCGCCGCGGACCTGGCGCGCGAACGGCACGCCTACGCGGATGCCGCCCGGCACCTGGCGGACGCCGCCGCCGTACTCGATGCGGCGGACCCGCAGCGGGCTCCGGCGCTCATCGAACTGGCTCGCGCCGAGTACCTCGCCGGGCACTACGACGTCTGCCTGCGCCATTGCGACGAAGCGTCCGGCGCGGCGGAGGCAAGCGGCCGGCCGGCCCTGCTCGCCGAGGTCGCCCTGGTCCTGCAGGGCGTCACGTTCCCCCGGGCCGCGCAGGCCCTCACCCGGCTGTGCGGGGCGGCGCTGGCCGTCCCGGACCTGCCGGACGCGATGCGTGCCCGGCTGCTCGCCCAGCTCGCCACCGCCTCGGCCGAACTCGACGCACCCGAGGAGGCGGCCGGGTACGCCCGCGCCGCCCTCGAACTGGCCGGGGCCACGGGTGACCTCCGGGCCGAACTCGACGCCGTCCGAGCGGTGCAGATGACCCTGGCCCATCCCGACGACACCGCCGAACGCCTGCGTCTGGGCGAGCTGGCCGTGTCGCGCGCCGAGCAGCTGGGGGATCCGCTCGCCGTCGTCCTGGGCCACCAGTGGCGCGTGCAGGCGGGATACCTGCTGGGCCGGCCGGAACTGGTGGACGACGCGATCCGCGGCATCGAGGCGGTGGTGGCCCGTTCCGCGCTGCCGCTGGCCCGCTGGCACCTGCTGCGGGTGAGTGCGGCCCGCGCCGTGCAGCAAGGACGGTTCGCCGAGGCCCGCAGCTGCAACGCGGAGGCGACGGGGCTCGCCCGGGCCAGCGGGGACCAGTCCGCGATCGTCATGAGCTACGTACTGCACCAGCAGCTGGCCTGGGTGCGCGGCGACGCCGCGGAACTGCCCGAGGAGATGTGGAGCGACCTCGACCGGGCGCCGCGACACCCGCTGCTGCTGTCCGCGCGGGCACGGGGGCTGTTCCTCGCCGGGCGGCTGGACGAGGCGCGGGAGGCCTATGACCAGCTGCGCCCGCTGCTTCCGATCCCGATGACGAACCCGCCATGGCCTGCGGTGCTGCTGAACCTGGTCGACCTGGTCCGGCTGGCCGGCGATGCGGAGTCCGCACGGCTCGTGTACGACCAGCTCGTGCTGTTCCGGCCGTATCCGGGAGCGCTCGGCACACCCACGGCCTACTTCTCGGGCTCGGTCAGCCGCGAACTCGGCGTTCTCGCGCTGACCGCAGGCCGTCCGGCGCAGGGCGAGGAGCTGCTGCGCGAGGCGCTGGCCCGCAACCGGGCCCTCGGTGCACGGCCGTTCGTGGCGCTGACCTGCCTGGACCTCGCCGCACTCCGGTCCGGCGCGGGTGCCCTCGCGGAAGCGGCGGCCCTCGCCGGGGAGGCCCTGGCGATCGCCGGCCAACTCGACCTGCCGGGCCCCTCCGCCGCTGCGGTGCGGCTCATCGGCGACATCGCCGCCCTGCGAGCCGGCACCGGCCGGCTCACCCCGCGCCAGCTCCAGGTCGCCGAGCTCGTGGCCCTGACTGCCCTTACGAACCGTCAGATCGCCGAAGGCCTGGTCATCTCCGAACGCACGGTGGAAAGCCACGTCCGCAGCATCCTGGCCAAGCTCGGCTGTGCCAACCGGACGGAACTGGCGGCTCGCTGGGCCGGCCGCTGACCGAAGTACGGGACCGGCCGGTGCCGGTCCCGCCCGGCATCAGGACGACCGGCCGGACTCTGCCCTACGGGGCGGTCGCCGCCAGGCGGGTGGCGAAGGTGGCGAGGCGCTCGCCCTGGTAGCGGGCGGCGATCAGGGTCTCCTCGCTGACGGCGCCGCTGCCGGCCGGGTGCGAGGTGCCGTACGGGTTGCCGCCGGCGCCGAAGACGACCGGGCTGGTGAAGCCGGGAGCCACGATGACCGAGCCCCAGTGGTGGAAGGTGTTGTAGAGGGCGAGCAGCGTGGACTCGTTGCCGCCGTGCGCGTTGTGGGCGCTGGTGAAACCGGTGGCCGGCTTGTCGGCGAGGGCGCCCTGCTGCCAGAGGCCGCCCGTGGTGTCGAGGAACTGCTTCAGCTGGCCCGCGATGTTGCCGTACCGGGTCGGCGAGCCTATCGCGTACGCGTTCGCCCAGACGAGGTCGTCCAGGGTGGCGACCTCGACGTCCTGGGTGTCCTCGACGTGCTTGCGCCACGCCGGGTTGGAATCGACGGCCGCTTCGGGGGCGAGCTCGGGCACCCGGCGCAGGCGGACCTCGGCGCCCGCCTTCTCGGCGCCTTCGGCCACGGCCTTGGCCAGCTCGTGGACGTTTCCGGTGGACGAGTAGTAGATGACCGCGACCTTGGCACCCATGGCGAGGACCCCCTGTGGCTAACTGGATTGTTATCCGGTTCGACGAGTGAGAGTAAAACGGATAGCAATCCGCTTGGCAAGGGCGTCCGGTAGCCTCGGGGTATGAGCCGCATCGAACTCCCGGTCACGGGGCAGGCCCCGCCCGAGCGCGCGGACGCCACCAGGAACAGGCGGAAGATCCTGGACGCGGCGGCGCGGCTGGTCGCCGAGCAGGGGCCGGATGCCGTGACCATGAACGCCGTCGCCCGCGCCGCGGGCATGGGTGTCGGCACGGTCTACCGCCGCTTCGGCGACGTGAGCAGCTTGCTGTTCGCGCTGCTCGACGACGACGAGCGGCGCTTCCAGGAGGCCTTCATGAGCGGGCCCGCCCCGCTCGGCCCTGATGCACCGCCCGCCGTCCGGCTGCGCGCCTTCCTGCACACGCTGGCCGAACGGCTCGTCGGACAGCGTGCCGTGATGGCCGCGGCCGAGGCCGCGTCGCCGGGCGCCCGGTACGCCAGCGGCGCCTACCTGACCATGCACACGCACGTCGCCCTGCTGGCGCGCCAGACGCGCCCGGACGCGGATGCGGCGGTCCTGGCGCATCTGCTGCTCGCGCCGTTCGTGCCGAGCCTGTTCGAGCACCTAGCGGCGCGGGACGTGCCGATCGGGCAGATCAAGGCGGGCATCGACGCCCTGCTCGGCGCCGGGCGGGAACCCAGTGGATCAAGCCACTGACGGGTCGGTACGCTGAGCAGGATTTCGAACCAGTTCAAGGTTCGCACCAGGCCTAGGGGGGAACGGTGCTCCGTCGCCGTCTCATGTTTTCCGCTGCCCTCGTGGCGGCGGGTGTAAGCCTCGTATCCGGAACGGCCCACGCGGCCGACCCGGTCGCGCCCGCCGCCCGCGCGGCGTCCGCTCCGCAGCCGGACCTGGCCAAGGCCAAGGCGGCCAACGTCCAGACCTTCGCCAGCCCGGCCGACCGTACAGTCCGCAGCGCGCTGCCCGCCGCCCAGGGGAAGGCGGCCGCGGCTCCGCAGGCACAGGCACAGGCTCCGGCGCAGGCCGCCGCGGGCAACCCGGACCTGAAGATCGGCCTCGGCGCCACGAGCCACAACGCGCGCGGGCTCGAGCTCAAGACCACCATCACCAGCGCTGCCACCCCGCTCTCCGTCACCATCGCCTGGGGTGACGGGACCACGGACTCGGCGCAGGCCTCCGGCAGCACCGTTCTGGCGAACTCCCACGTCTACAAGAAGACCGGCGACTACACGATCACGGTCACCGTGACCGACGCCGTCAACAACGTCCAGGCGGAAAACCAGCTGTCGATCCGCACACCGGGCTCCGACTTCACTCCGCACGCCCCGACCCGGCTGCTGGACACCCGGGACGGCACCGGCACGGCGAAGGCCAAGGTCCCCGGGAAGGGCACCGTCCGCGTGAAGATCGCCGGCAACGCCCAGATCCCGGCCAGCGTCACGGCCGTGGTCCTCAACGTCACCGTCACCGACACCACCGAAGCCGGTCACGTCACGGTGTTCCCTGGCAGCGGTTACAAGCAGCCGAACACCTCGAACCTCAACTACGAAGCCGGTCAGTCGGTTCCGAACCAGGTGATCGTGCAGGTCGGCAACGACGGGTACGTGGAGCTGGTCAACGGCGGCTGGGCGCCGGTGGACCTGATCGCCGACGTGACCGGGTACTTCACCCGCACCTCGTCCAGCGGCTACACCTCGCTGGCACCTTCCCGGTTCGTCGACACCCGTGAGGGTTTCGGCACGTCGAAGGGCCAGGTCCCGGGCTACGGCACCTTCGGGGTCCAGATCGCCGAGCGCGGGCGCGTCCCGAAGGGGGTCACCGCCGTCGCGCTCAACGTGACCGTGACCGACCCGCAGGCGGCCGGCCACCTGACCGTGTTCCCGAGCGGGCAGACGGCTCCGACCACGTCCAGCGTGAACTTCGGCGCCGGTCAGACCATCGCCAACTCGGTGATCGTGCCGGTCGGCGCGGACGGCGAGATCAACATCCGCAACGGCAGCTGGAAGGGCGCCGACGTCGTCGTCGACGTCGTCGGCTACTACAGCCCCGACAGCAAGTCGGCGTTCCTGCCGATCAGCCCCTCCCGGTGGCTCGACACGCGTCAGAGTGACTGGAACGGCGGCCCGGCGCCCGCACGCGGCTACCTGCACATGTTCATGACCCCTGAGGAGCAGGGCGTCGAGGGCTACGTGCTGAACGCGACGGTCACCAACACGATCAGCGCGGGCTTCCTCTCCGTCGCCCCGGACCCGAACAGCTGGGACGACTACATCAAGGGCACCCAGGGCCGGCCGGAGCGCCCGGTGTCCTCCACGCTGAACTGGACGGCGTACAAAACCGTCCCCAACCTGGTTCAGGCGAGCGCCGGTGACCACGGCATCGTCGACTTCTGGAACCAGAGCGACCACAACGTCGACCTCGTCGTGGACCTGTTCGGGTACTACGAGTCCAAGTAGCCCGCGGCCGTTTCGACTCGACACTCTTCACAGAAAAATGGGGGGCCGGTGCACAATCGCCGACTCGTAGTTTCCGCTGCCCTCGTGGCAGCCGGTGTCGGTCTCTTCCCCGCGACGGCGCTCGCCGCGCCCGCGGCGGGGAACCCGGACCTGGCCATCGCGCTGAACGCCCGCGCGGCCAGCGCGCACGGCATCATCCTGTCGTACGACATCTCCAGCGTCGCCACCGCGCTCGACGTCACCATCGCCTGGGGCGACGGCACCACGGACAAGGCCACCGCCGCCGGTTCCGGCCGGCGCAACACCCGCCACTCGTACGCCGAGGTGGGCTCGCATACCGTCACGGTCACGGTGAAGGACACCGCGCACGACATCACGGCCGTGAAGGAGATCAAGGCCGCCCCGGCCGGTACCGAGTTCACCCCGCACGCGCCCACCCGGCTGCTGGACACCCGCTCTGGCCTCGGCGCGGCCAAGGCCAAGGTCGGGGGGCGCAGCTCGGTGGCCCTGAAGGTCGGCGGCGCCGCGCAGATCCCCGCTGACGTCGTCGCCGTGGCCCTCAACGTCACCGTCACCAATGCCACCGACGCGGGCCACGTCGCCGTCCAGCCGGGCAGGGAACACATCGGGTCCTTGACGTCGAACCTCAACTACGTTGCAGGCCAGACCGTTCCGAACCTGGTGATCGTCCCGGTCCAGGACGGGCACGTGCAGATGTTCAACGGCGGCTGGGCGCCCGTCGACCTGATCGCGGATGTCACCGGCTACTTCACCGAGTCGGCCGCCAGCGGCTACACCTCGCTGACCCCGGTCCGCGCCGTCGACACCCGGGAGGGTCTCGGTACGGCGAAGGGCCAGGTCCCCGGCTACGGCAGCTTCGAGGTCGACATCGCCGAGCGCCACGGTGTGCCGAAGGGCGTTACCGCGGTGGCGCTCAACCTGACGGTCGCCAACCCGCAGGAGGCCGGCCACCTGACCGCGTACCCGAGCGGGCAGGCGGCGCCGTCCACCTCCAGCGTGAACTTCGCCGCTGGTCAGACGGTCGCCAACTCCGTGATCGTGCCGGTCGGCCCCGACGGGAAGATCACCATCCGCAACGGCAGCTGGAGCGCGGCCGATGTCGTCACCGATGTCGTCGGCTACTACAGCCCGGACAGCCGGGCCGCCTTCCGGCCCCTTGCGGAGCCGTACCGGGTGCTCGACACCCGTGAGAAAAGCGGATACCGCGAGAGGGGGCCGATTGCGGCCCGCGACTACCTCGCACTGCCACTTCAGTTTCTTTCACCTGGTCCGGTCGACGGCTGGGTGCTGAACGCCACCGTCACCAACACCAAGGGCGCGGGCTTCCTGTCTATCGCCCCCGACCCGAACGATTACGCCATGGGCGTCGCGGTCAAGCCGCCGCGTCCGGTCGCCTCCGCCCTGAACTGGACGGCGGGCACGAGCGTCCCGAACCTGGTCCAGACGTCCGGGGGCAAGGACAGCGTCGTCGACTTCTGGAACCAGGGCTGGGAGGACGTCGACCTGGTCGTCGACTGCCTCGGCTTCTACGAGAGCGACTGATACGACGACGGGCAGCGAAAAGAGGCGGTGCGCCGCATGGCGCACCGCCCCCTCGGCGCAGCCGTACGGTCGGCGCTCAGTCCGGACCTTCCACCGGGCTTATCTCGAACATTCCGCACACCCGCAGGTCGTAGGGGATCTCCTCGGCCACGCTGCTGTTCGGCGGGTAGACCTTGACGTTGGCCGACGTCTGGCGGCAGTTCGGCGCCCCCCAGCGGCTGTTGGTGCGCATGATGGCGGTCACCGTGTCGTCGGGGAAGACGAACACCGTGCTGATCGCCTCGCCGGTGCGGATCGCGGAGGTGCCGATCTGGCGGTGCCGGGCATCCGTGACGCTGACCCCCGGGTATCCGCGCAACGTGCAGGTGTGGCCTGTGGTGTTGGTGAACAGGATCGGGTACTCGACCGACCCGCCGGCGCGGTCCGGCTCCCCGACGGCCAGGTCCAGGTCGGCCACACGGCAGGTCGGGGCCATCGGCAGGGCCGACGCCTGGGTGGCGCCCAGGGAGGCGCCGGTGGTTGCCAGGAGGGCTGCGGCAGCAAGGGCCGCCGCCCGGGGCAGGACGTTGCTCATGGCAAACTCCTGTGCCAGCTGAGGGGATTGCCCGCTACCGGCGCGACGGCGTCCACGCGAGTGGCTCGATGTCTGCGGGTGCGCGTGCCGGCTGCGGGAGAGGCGCTCGCGCCCTCGCGGAGGCCCGACTTGGCGGTGCGCTCCCCCGCCTGAACAGCGCGGGCCTGATGGCACCATTCTACCGGCCAGGGACTCTTGCGGCCCTTCGGCGGCGGACACGCCGGAGGGGCGGTGCGCCACACGGCGCACCGCCCCTCCACGGTCCCGCTACAGGAACGAGTTGATCTCGATCGTCTCGGTACGGCCGGGGCCGACGCCGATGGCGGAGATCGGGGCGCCCGACATCTCCTCAAGGGCCTTCACATACGCCTGGGCGTTCTTCGGGAGGTCCGAGAACGTCTTGGCCTTGGTGATGTCCTCGGACCAGCCGGGGAGGTTTTCGTAGATCGGCTTCGCGTGGTGGAAGTCCGTCTGCGAGTACGGGAGCTCCTCGACGCGCTTGCCGTCGATCTCGTACGCGACGCAGACCGGGATCTCCTCCCAGCCGGTCAGCACGTCCAGCTTGGTGAGGAAGAAGTCCGTCAGACCGTTCACGCGGGTCGCGTAGCGGGCGATCGGCGCGTCGAACCAGCCGCAGCGGCGGTCACGGCCGGTGGTGACACCGCGCTCGCCACCGATGCGGCGCAGGTCCTCGCCGTCCTGGTCGAACAGCTCGGTCGGGAACGGGCCGGCGCCGACGCGGGTCGTGTAGGCCTTGAGGATGCCGATGACACGGCTGATCTTCGTCGGGCCCACACCGGTGCCGGTGCAGGCGCCGCCCGCGGTCGGGTTCGAGGAGGTGACGAAGGGGTACGTGCCGTGGTCGACGTCGAGCAGGGTGCCCTGGCCGCCTTCGAACAGCACGACCTTGTCCTCGTCGAGCGCGTTGTTGAGGATCAGGGTGGTGTCGGCGACGTACGGCTTGATCTGCTCCGCGTACTGGAGCATCTCCTCCACGATCGCGGCGGCCTCGATGGCACGGCGGTTGTAGAGCTTGGCGAGCAGCTGGTTCTTGCCTTCGAGCGCCGCCTCGACCTTCTGGGTGAGGATCGACTCGTCGTACAGGTCCTGGACGCGGATGCCGATGCGGTTGATCTTGTCCGCGTAGGTCGGGCCGATGCCGCGGCCGGTGGTGCCGATCTTGCGCTTGCCGAGGAAGCGCTCGCCGACCTTGTCGAGGGTGACGTTGTACGGCGTGATCAGGTGCGCGTTGCCGCTGATGAGCAGCTTGGAGGTGTCGATGCCGCGCTCGTTCAGGCCGCGCAGCTCGGAGAGCAGGACGGCCGGGTCGACGACGACGCCGTTGCCGATGACCGGGGTGCATCCGGGGGAGAGGATGCCGGAAGGGAGAAGGTGCAGTGCGTACTTCTGGTCGCCTACGACGACCGTGTGGCCGGCGTTGTTGCCACCCTGGTAGCGCACCACATAATCAACGGAACCACCGAGCAGGTCGGTGGCCTTTCCCTTGCCCTCGTCACCCCACTGAGCTCCGAGCAGCACAAGAGCGGGCACAGGCGTACACCTCTTCCGGATGGGGCATGTCCAAGGTCAGGGGGCGTACGACGATGTACACCGCAGGCTGAGCCGTCGGACCGGTACCCCGGAATAGACGAAGGCCCTGGCGCAATAGCGCAAGGGCCTCTTGCACAAAGATGCTACCCGAGGAAGGACCGAGGTGTCGGCTCCAGAGCCCACCATGAGCCATGCGGGCGCGCCGGTAGGCGGCCTGCTCGTGCTCGTCGACCCGGTCGCCCGCCGTCTTGACGGCGAGTCCGTGCGGATCGCGAAGGATGTTCTGTCAGCGGGAGCTGCGGCGAAAATCTGCCTCCCGGATTCGCAGGAGGAGTTTGCGCGGGCCCTTGCCCGCCGGGGTCATCGGCAGCCGGTGATCGTGGGCGACGACCGTGCGCTGGTACGGGCCGTGGGGCTGCTGCACCGGGAGCGGGGGCTGGGGGACGGGGCCGTTTCGCTGATTCCCGTGGGGCAGGTGGGGTCGCTGGGGCTGGCACGGGCGCTGGGCGTTCCCATGTCCGCGGTGGCGGCGGCGCGGTCGGTGCTGGACGGGTCCGTACGGACGCGGGACCTGCTGGTGGACGACAGCGACGGGGTGGTGCTGGGGGATCTGCGCATTCCACCCCTCCGGGCGGTGCCGAGGCCGTCGGGGCCGTCGGTGTGGAGTGCGTACCGCTCGCTGGTCCGCACGCTGGTCCCGTCGGGAGCTCCGGTGGGGCACCTGCTGCGGGTGGAGGCGGACGGGCAGGTCCTGGTGGACGTGGACCGGCCGGTGCACGACCTCCGGGTGGTGCCGGGGCCGGACGGCCTGGCGGAGGTGTCGGTCCGGGCGGCCGGCGGTCCGGGCATCCGGGCGCGGGCGGTGACGGTCACGGTGTCGGGCTCGGACTTCCGCTACCGGGCGGACGCCGCGGTGACGGGCCCGGTCCGCCGCCGCACCTGGACGCTGCGCCCGGCGGCCTGGTCCCTGACCCTGCCGCGCTGACGCCGCCGCCGGCGGCGCCGAGCGGGCCGGACCTCGCGGCGCCTCGGCGGGACGTCGCCGCGTGCTCTTCCTCCGCGTTCCCGACGAGCCCTCGTCGCCCTGGCGCGTCGTGGTCCGGGATCTCGCGCCTGACCCCGTTCTACGCGTTCCTGCCCTGAGACGCGTTCTGGCGGAGCGGGAGGTCCAGGCTCGCCCGGTGGGCTCGCCAGCGGTCCATCATTCCGTGCATCTCGCCCTGCAGGAACTCGAAGAACGCCGCCGTCTCCGCCATCCGCGCTCCCGCCGGGGTGTCCGCGCCGAGGCCGGCCGCGCCGTCGCGCAGGGTCTTCTCGAACAGTGTCAGGACCTGGTCCCGCCGGGTGAACGTCTCGTACCAGAGCTCGTTGTGCAGCACGTACCGGTCCCGGCGCGAGCCCGGCTCCCGCTCCCGGCCGACCATGGTCACCTGCGTCAGGTACGCCACCGCGCCGGACACCGCCGCCGGGCTGATCTGCAGGGCCTCGCTCAGCTCCGCCGAGGTCATCGAGCCGCTGTCGCTCGCGAGCAGCCGGGCGAAGACGCGCGCGGCCATCCGCTGCATCCCGGCCTCGGTGAGCTGCGCGGCGAACCGCTCAACGAAGCGGGAGACCGCTTCCCCGCTCCGTACGTCCTGTACATCCATGTCGTCCGCCACCCTCCTGACTTTACGCGATTCCCCATCTTCACAAGTTTATGAAAGTCGCGTACGTTCAGAAACATGACGAAGGCAATCGCTGTCGCCGGACTCCACAAGGCGTTCGGCCGCACCTGCGCACTGGACGGACTCGACCTCTCGGTCGCCGTCGGAGAGGTCCACGGCTTCCTCGGCCCCAACGGCGCCGGCAAGTCCACCACCATCAGGGTGCTGCTGGGCCTGCTGTGCGCCGACTCCGGAACCGCCGAGCTGCTCGGCGGCGACCCCTGGGCCGACGCCGTGGAGCTGCACCGCCGCATCGCCTACGTTCCGGGCGACGTCACCCTGTGGCGCAACCTCTCCGGCGGCGAGGTCATCGACCTCTACGGGCGGCTCCGCGGAGGCCTGGACCGGGCCCGGCGGGCCGAGCTGATCGAGCGGTTCGAACTGGACCCCGCCAAGAAGGGCCGTACGTACTCCAAGGGCAACCGGCAGAAGGTCGCGCTCGTGGCCGCCTTCGCCTCCGAGGCCGAGCTCCTCATCCTCGACGAGCCCACTTCCGGGCTGGACCCGCTGATGGAGGAGGTCTTCCGGGGCTGTGTCGCCGAGGCGCGCGCCGCCGGGCGGACCGTCCTCCTCAGCTCGCACATCCTCAGCGAGGTCGAGGCCCTCTGCGACCGGGTCAGCATCATCCGCAAGGGCCGCACGGTGGAGACGGGCACGCTGGCCGGGCTGCGGCACCTGACCCGTACGTCGATCAGCGCCGAGCTCGCGGGCCCGCCCAACGGCATCGCGCACCTGCCGGGCGTGTACGACGTGGAGGTGCAGGGGCTGAAGATCCGCCTCCAGGCCGACACGGACAAGCTCGACGCCGTACTGCGCTCGCTCGCCGCGTCCGGTGTGCGGTCGCTGGCCGCGACCCCGCCCACCCTCGAAGAGCTCTTCCTGCGCCACTATGCGGACGACGCGAACGTGAACGGGAACGGGAACGCGAAGGCGGGCGTGTCGCGATGAGGAACCGACTGGCCGGCACCGGTTCGCTGCTGCGGCTCGCGCTCCGCCGCGACCGCGTGATGATGCCGGTCTGGATCGCGGCCGTGGCGATGCTGGTGCTGAGCCTGCCCGCCTCGCTGGAGTCGGTGTACGGGACGGCCGCCGAACGGGCCCGGCTGCTCGCCACGATGAACACCAACGGCTCGCTGCGCGCCGTGTACGGGCCGGTGTTCGGCGATTCGACCGGCGCCCTGACCGCATGGCGGGGCGGGGTCTTCGCCGGGGTGCTCGCCGGGATCATGAGCGTGGTCATCGTGGTCCGGCACACCCGCGAGGAGGAGGAGACGGGCCGTCAGGAGCTGCTCTCCGCCGCGATGGTGGGGCGCCGGGCGCCGCTGACGGCAGCGCTGCTGGCGGCCCTGGCGGCCAATGTGCTGACCGCGCTCCTGGTGACGGGCGGACTCGCCGGGCGCGGCGCGGGCGGTGCGCTGGCCCTCGGGGCGGGCATCGGCGCCACCGGGATGCTGTTCGCGGCCCTGGCCGCCATCGCGGCGCAGCTCACGGAGAGCGCGCGCCTCGCCAAGGGGCTCGCGGGTGCGCTGATCGGCGCGGCGTTCGTGCTGCGCGCTGCCGGCGACGCCGGGAGCGCCGGGGGTTCGAGCGTGCTGACCTGGGTGTCGCCGCTGGGTTGGCTGGAGCACGTACGGGCCTTCGCGACCGAACGCTGGTGGGTGTTCGCCCTGTTCGCGGCGGCCGTGGCGGTGCAGGTGGCGGCGGCGTACGCGCTGGCCGGCCGCCGTGACCTCGGCATGAGCTTCCTGCCGGCCCGGCCGGGCCCGGCGGAAGGCCGGCTCGGCAGCGCGGGAGCGCTGGCCTGGCGGCTCCAGCGGGGCGGCCTGCTCGGGTGGAGTCTCGGGTTCCTGGCGGCCGGGCTGGTCTTCGGCGGCATGACGGACGGGGCCACGCAGCTGGTCGGCGACAACGAACGGACCCGCGAGATCATCGAGCGGATGGGCGGGCAGAGCGGTATCGCCGATGCCTTCCTCGCGACGATGGCCGGGATGCTCGGCATGGTCGCCGCCCTGTACATCGTCTCGGCGGTACTGCGGCTGAGCGCCGAGGAGTCGGGGCAGCGCGCCGAACCGCTGCTCGCGAACGCGGTGGGCCGGCTGCGGTGGGCCGGCGGCCACCTGGCGGTGGCGTTCGGCGGCTCGGCACTGATCCTGCTGCTGGCGGGGCTCGGCCTCGGCGTCGGGCACGGCCGAGGCCTCCAGAACACAGCCGCCGCCATCGGCGCCTGCCTGGCACAGCTCCCGGCGGTCTGGGTGATCGGCGCCTTCGCGGCCTTCCTGCACGGTGCGGCCCCGCGGTACGCGGCGGGCGCCTGGGCGGTGGCCGGGAGCGCACTGGTGCTGGGCTGGATCGGCCCGGCGCTGAACCTCCCGCAGGCCGTCCTGGACCTCTCGCCCTTCGCCCACCTGCCCAAGCTGCCGGGAGCGCAGGCCCTGGCCTGGGGTCCGCTGCTGGTGCTGACCGCGCTGGCGGCGGCCCTGCTGGCGGCCGGCCTGACCGCACTGCGCCGCCGGGACCTGTTCGCCTAGGACCCCGCCGGGCCGGGCTCCGGCCAAGGCCCCGGCTAGAACTCCACGAGGAGTTCGTCCAGACCGCGGATGACGTACCCCTCCCGCCACCGGGGCTCCCGTACGAGCTTCAACGGCGGGACGCCGTCCGCCAGCAGAGCGCCGAACGAGGCGGTCAGCTCCCGCCGGGCGAGCGGAGCGCCCAGGCAGTAGTGGATCCCGGCTCCGAAGCTCAGGTGCGGATTGTCGGCCCGTACGAGGTCCAGGACGTCGGGCTGCTCGAAGCGGGCGGGGTCCCGGTTCGCGGACCCGAAGAGCAGCGCGACCTCGGCTCCGCGCGGGATGACCGTGTCGCCGATCCGGATGTCGTCGAGAACCCAGCGCTCGAACATCTGGAGAGGGGTGTCGTAGCGCATGAGTTCATCCACAGCTGTGGACAACTTTTCGAGATCGAGCGAGGCGAGCTGCTCGGGGTGGCGGAAGAGGGTCCACCAGCCGTTGACGGTGGTGTTCACCGTGGCCTCGTGGCCGGCGTTCAGCAGGAGCACGCAGGTGGAGATCATCTCCTGCTCGCTGAGCCGGCCCTCCTCATCGTGGGCGGCGATCAGACCGGAGATCAAATCCTCGCCGGGCTCCTTGCGCCGCTCGGCGATCAGCTCGCGCAGATAGGCGCTGAACTCCACGCTCGCGCGTACCGCCCGCTGCGCGGTCTCCTCGTCCGGCCGGAGCTCGAACATCCCGCAGATGTCCGCGGACCAGGGCCGCAGCAGCGCCCGGTCCGCCTCGGGCACCCCGAGCAGCTCGGCGATCACCGCCACGGGCAGGGGCTCGGCGACGACGGTGAGCAGGTCCCCGCCCCCGTCGGCGAGGAGCTGTCCGACCAGGTCCCGGGCGAGCCGTTCAACGGCGGGCGCGAGCTGCTCCACGGTCCGCGGGGTGAACGCCTTGGACACCAGCCGCCGTACGCGTGCGTGGGCGGGATCCTCCAGGTCCAGCAGGCCGTTCCCGTTGAGGACGTGGAAGGGTTCGTGCTCCGGGGGCGGGGCCTCGCGGCCGAACTCCTCGTGCGAGAAGCGGTGCAGGTAGGTCCGGCCCAGCCGGCGGTCGCGCAGCAGTGCGCTCACGTCGGCGTAGTGCGGCACCAGCCACTGCCCGGTGGCCTCCCACCACAGGGCGCGACCCTGCTCGCGCAGCTCCCGGTAGGCGGGGTACGGATCGGCGACGAACGCGGCATCCCACGGATCAAAGCCCATCCCCGAAGCCTAGGACGTATCCCGGGCAAGGGCGTGACTCGACGCCATGTCGCTTGCTTGTACCGGATGCCCGGCGACGCCGAGATCCCGATGAAACGGGCGAAACCCCGCAGCCTGTCGCAGAAGGAAACCCTGATGGTCCGTACGAGTTCGACAGCGCGCACCCTGGCCTGCGCCTGCCGGGCCGGCCGCCGAAGCTTCCGGCGGGCGTGGCGAACGCGGCAGGGGCGGCCGCTACCTCGTGCCGGGTTCGTCCGACGTCGGCTCCCCGCACTGACCCCCGCGGACCGGCACGGCGCCGGCTACCCCGGAGTCACCAGCCGGGTCTCGTACGCGAAGACCGCGGCCTGGGTGCGGTCTCGCAGGCCCAGCTTCACCAGGATCCGGCTCACGTGCGTCTTGATCGTGGACTCCGCGACGATGAGCCGGTCCGCTATCTCCGCGTTGGACAGTCCCTGCGCGATCAGCACCAGCACCTCCGTCTCCCGCTCCGTCAGCTCGCCGACCCCGGCCGGGTCGGCGACCCTCTGCGGGGTGGAGATCTTTGAGAACTCCAGGATCAGCCGCTTGGTGACCGAGGGCGCCAGCAACGCCTCGCCGGCGGCCACCACCCGCACCCCGTCCGCCAGCTGCCGGGCCGAGGCGTCCTTGAGCAGGAACCCGGAGGCCCCGGCCCGCAGGGCCTGGTACACGTACTCGTCGAGGTCGAAGGTCGTCAGGACCAGCACTTTCGCATCCGCGTCCGAGGCCACGATCTCCCGCGTCGCCTCCAGCCCGTTCATCACCGGCATCCGGATGTCCATCAGCACCACGTCCGGCCGCAGCGCCGCAACCCGTTCGATGGCCTCGCGCCCGTCCACCGCCTCGCCGACCACCTCGATGCCGTCCATCGCGTTCAGCAGGACGGAGAAGCCCTCCCGGACCATCATCTGGTCGTCGACGATCAGAACCTTGATCGTCATGCCGTCCCCTGCGCCGGCTCCTGCGCGCCGTCCTGACGCCCGCGCGCCGGTATGAACACCGCCACCTCGTACCCGCCCGTCGCGGTCTTCCCCGCCGTCATCTCCCCCTCCAGCATGGCCACCCGCTCCCGCATGCCGGTGATCCCGTGCCCGGCGCCCGGCGACGGCCGCACGTCACCGATCGCCGCCGCATTGACCACCCGTATGCCCAACCCGCCCAGGACGTATGAGACCTCGACCGAGGCCGCCGCCCCCGGAGCATGGCGCAGCGTGTTGCTGAGCGCCTCCTGGATGATCCGGTACGCCGACAGCTCGACGCCCTGCGGAAGCTCCCGCACCGCACCCGTGACCGTCTTGTCCACGCTCAGCCCGGCGTCCCGCACATTGGCCAGCAGCCCGTCCAGCGAGGCCAGCGTCGGCTGCGGGGCATCCGGCGCCTCGTAGTCCGCGGAGCGCACCACACCCAGCACCCGGCGCAGTTCCGTCAGCGCCGCCACCGCGTTCTCCCGGATGGTGGCGAACGCCGCCTCCAGCTCCGGCGGCGGATTCTTCACCCGGTACGGGGCGGCCTCCGCCTGGATCGCAACCACCGACATGTGGTGGGCCACCACGTCGTGCAGCTCCCGCGCGATCGTCGTCCGCTCCTCCAGCAGCGTCCGCCTGTCCCGCTCGACTGCCGTGACCTCCTGCTGCGCGCTGACCTCCTGCGCTGCCTCCTTGCGGATGTTGCGGACCGTGACCACCAGCAAGGAGACCGCCAGGACGAAGGCCATCGGCGCCACGTCCACCGGCTCGCCCCGGTCGAGCACGACGGGAAGCACGATCCCGCCCGCCAGGGTGACCAGCCATATCCAGCCCGCCGCCCGGGGCCGCATCCGCATCGCGGCGACGGTCGCCGTGACCAGGTAGGAGAAGAAGGCACCCGGCGACCAGGGCCACACGTCGTTCACACGCGAGCCGACCACCGCGAGCACCCCGGTGGCGGCCACCGCCGCCCAGAACGCACCCACCGGCCGCACCAGGGTCATCAGCACCGGGGTGGCCGCGACCAGCCCCATCACGAGCGAGCTGAGCGGCGCGACGAACTCGCCGCTGCTGGTCGAGGTGAGCATCACCACGAAGAACGCCAGGAATCCCACGACCGCATGCGGCAGGTAGGCCATGTGCGGCCGTATCCGCTTCGGGAGCCGCCGCACCACCGGCCCGTCGGTGCGCATCGGCGGCAGCGGCCGGTACGCGAACGCATCCGTGATCAGATCCTGGCGCAGGCTCAGGAACAGGCCGGTGGCCATCCGGAACTCGGGTGTCCGGGGGGTCGCCCCAGAGGTCGTCTCGGTCATGCCCACACCGTAGGCCGCCCGTCCCCTCTTCCGCGTCGCCGCCGAAGGGGATATCCCGGCATCCCCCTCAGGTACTACCCGCGGCCTTCAGTAGCCCGTCGGACGGACCAGACCCGTCTCGTACGCGAACACCGCGGCCTGGGTGCGGTCCCGCAGGCCCAGCTTCACCAGGATCCGCCCCACATGGGTCTTCACGGTCTGCTCGGCCACGACCAGGTGCGCCGCGATCTCCGCGTTGGACAGGCCCTGCGCGATCAGCGACAGCACCTCGGTCTCCCGCTCCGTCAGTTCGTCGATCCGCGCCTTCGAGGGCGCCCGCGGCGCCCCCATCCGGGAGAACTCGGTGATCAGCCGCTTGGTGATGTTCGGCGAGAGCAGCGCCTCGCCGGCCGCCACCACGCGGACCGCCTCCGCGAGCTGGTCGGCCGAGGCGTCCTTCAGCAGGAACCCGGAGGCCCCGGCGCGCAATGCCTCGTACACGTACTCGTCGAGGTCGAAGGTGGTCAGCACCAGCACCTTGACGGTGGCGTCCGGGGCGGCGGTGATGACGGAGGTGGCCTCGATGCCGCCCATCCCGGGCATGCGGATGTCCATCAGGACCACGTCAGGGCCGAGTTCGGCGACCTTTGCCACCGCGTCGGCGCCGTCCACGGCCTGGCCGACGACCTCTATGTCGGGCTGGGCGTTGAGGAGGACGGTGAAACCCTGCCGGACCATCATCTGGTCGTCGGCGATCATCACCTTGATCGGTTCGGCGGAAGTGCTCATGCGTCCTCGTCAGTCCTTCTTCGTCTCGGGATCCATGGGGAGCACGGCGCTCACCTCGTACCCGCCGCCGGGGCGCGGGCCGGCGGCGAGCTCGCCCCCCAGCATGCCCGCCCGCTCCCGCATCCCCAGCAGGCCGTGCCCGGCGCCGTGCGAGGGCGGAGCCGGCCGGGTCGGGGCGCTGTTGGCGATGCACAGGTGCAGCTCGCGCGGCCCGTACGCGATGCCGACCTCCACCCGCGAACCGGGCGCGTGGCGCAGGCAGTTGCTCAGCGCCTCCTGCACGATCCGGTACGCGGTGAGCTCGACGCCCGGGGTGAGCGGCCGCCGGACGCCCGCGATCTCGGTGGTGACGGCCAGCCCGGCGCTGCGCACGTTGTCCACGAGGCCGTCCAGTTCGGCGAGGGTGGGCTGCGGATGGTGCGGGTTCGCCGGATCGTCCGGCAGCTCGGAGCGCAGCACGCCCAGCACCCGGCGCAGCTCCGTCAGGGCCTCCAGCGCGTTCTCCCGGATGCCCGCCAGGTTCTCCTTGAGCTCCTCGGACGGGTTCTCCACCAGGTGCGGGGCGACCTGCGCCTGGATGGAGATCACCGACATGTGGTGGGCGACGACGTCGTGCAGCTCGCGGGCGATGCGGTTGCGCTCCTCCAGCAGGGTGCGCTGCGCCCGCTCCTCCTCGGTGAGCGTCTCCTGCTCGACGAGCTTGCCGCGGGCCAGGCGGGTGGCGCGCAGGGCGTACCCCAGCAAGCCCGCGAAGCCGTAGAGGAGGAGCGCCGGGAGCACGGTGCTCTGACCGTGCTCGGGCTTCCAGAACACCTCTGCCAGCCCGGTGAGGGCGACGCTGACGCCGACGACCGTGACGGTCACCCGGGGCGGTACGCGCAGGGCGACCAGCAGCAGCACCGGTGCGAGGGCGATCAGCCCTCCGGCGGTCCACGGCCAGGTCTGTCCCGCGCCGACGTGGGTGTGGATCAGCCAGGCGCTCAGCCCGCCGGCCAGCAGGCCGATCCACCAGCCGGCGATCGGCCGGAACATCGCGAGCATGATGGAGGTGCCGGTCAGGAGCGCCGCCACGAGTGCTGGACCGCCGGTGACCTGGTAGTGGTCGGCCAGCTGTTCCGTGGTGAGGAAGCCGAAGAAGACGGAGACGTAGCCGACCACGACGTGCGGCAGCCAGGCCAGCCAGCGCGGCCGGGACATCCTGGGCAGCGGGTCCCGCTCGATGGTGAGCAGGTCGAGGGCCAGGGTGCGCAGAAGCCGGCCCCGGGCCGCGGTGGCCCCGCCGGAGTCCGGGGCTGCGGTGGGCAGTTCGCGCGGCTCGTTCACGCCGTCCAGCCTAGGCATGACTGATCACCTTGTCGGGTGCCCCCAGGGGGCGGGACCGCGGGAGGGAGACCGCGATCGTCCGGGAGGTACCACTCCGCTTCGGCCGCCCGGCCTGCTCGTACGTATGGAACGCAGCCCAGCAGACGCCCAGCGCGGCGGCGAAGACCGGCAGCCACAGCAGCCGGGCGGCCATCCACTGCGCGGAGTCGGGCACGGTGTGCAGCCCGGGCAGATCGGCGGGGGCCAGCAGCCCGAGGGCCGTGACGGCCATCATCGCGGTCTGGTGCCACAGGAAGATCGTCATGGCGGACAGGTTCATCAGCGCGACCGCGGCCCAGGCCCGCTGCCGCCGCATGGCGCGGTCCAGCGGCCCGCGCAGCAGCAGGGCCAGCCTGCACTGGGCCAGGCCGAAGGCGACGGCGGCCAGCGTCGGCGGGTTCAGGTTCGATATCGGGGCCCCGGGGACACCGACCATGGACGCCGGGTACCCGCCCCACAGAAGGAGCCCGACGGTGGCGGCCGCGCCGCCGCCCAGCAGCAGCGCGGACCGGGTGCGCCGGGCGAACGCCCCGCGGGACCAGGCGGCGCCCAGGGTGTAGGGGACGAGCCAGCCGGCGGCCACGTTGACCCAGCCGATCCACTCGGGCCCGCCGAAGCCGAACCGCCACACGTCCACGCCCGCCACCACGGCCAGTGGCCACAGCGGGCTGAGCCGTGCCACGAGCGGGGTGGCGGCGGTGAGCACGGCGAAGACGAGAACGAACCACAGGGGGGAGAGGACCAGTTTGACCAGTGTCCGGACAGTGCTGAGCTCGGCCCCGCCGAGCAGCATCCCGCCCGCCGCCACGCTCCAGAGGACGAGCACCGCGGTGACCGGCCGGAACAGCCGGGACAGCCGCTGCCCGACCCATACCCCGTACGGGATCCCGCGCTCCCGCGCCGAGGCGTGGCCGCGGGCGGCGACATGACCGCCGACCAGGAAGAACACGGCCAGCGTCTGGAACACCCAGGACACCGGCGCCAGCCAGGGCAGACGGGCGAGCGGACTGGTGGTGCTCAGGCCCCCGTCGCTGCGGGTCAGAGCGGTCACCAGCCAGTGGCCCAGCACCACTCCGAGGATGGCGAAGGCCCGCAGCACGTCCACGGTCCGGTCGCGGTCGGCGGGTGTGCCGGCGTCGATGCGGTCCGCGAGGACGGACCAGCGGGCGCAGAGCTTACGCATGGGGGACCTCCGGGGTGGTGGGTGCCGGGGCGGCCAGTGCGATGCGGGCCAGGCTGTCGAGGGACGCGGTGCCGGGCTTGAGGTAGTCGCTGTGCCCGCCGGGGCCGGCGTCGAAGGGCCGGGCCCCGAAGGCCGGGTCGACGGGGTCGGCGCCGAAGCCGACCCCGCCGAGGCGGACATGGGGGACACCGCCGATCCAGTCGGACCCGCCCCGCCCGGCCCAGACCCGGGCGCCGGTCGGCAGCTCGGCGGCAGAGCCGGCGCCCGTGCCCGGACTGCCGAACAGGGCCATGTCGGAGACCTGGGGGCCGGTGCCGGTCCGGGCGCAGACCACCGACCCGTACGAGTGGCACAGCAGCGAGATCCGGGCGCCCGGCGCGGCGGCCTGCCCCAAGTGGTCGAGGAACGGGCCCAGTTCGGCGGCGGCCGCGTCCGCCCGGTCCGCGGTCAGGACGGTCGTGCTGACCGTGCCGGGGGTGTCGTACCCGAGCCAGGCGACCACGGCGGAGCGCGGGTGCTCGGCCTGGAGGCGCTGATGCAGGGCGACCGCCCCGGTGCGGAACCTCTGGTAGGTGTCCAGCGTGGTGTCGGAACCGGGCACCAGGACGGCAACCCGGTCGGCGGACTCCAGATCGCCCAGCACTTCGACGGCCCGTCCCCGGCCGCGGCCGTCGAAGGCGAGGAACCGGGCCGTCCCGTCCGCCTCCATGGCGCGCAGCTTCGCCGCGCGGCCGGTGCGGCCGGCGTCCTGCGCCATGCGGGCCGCCTCGGCGAGGCCGGAGAGGTTGGCGGCGTACCGGGCCGGGAGCGCGGTGTGTTCGGCGAACGCGGCCGGTGCGGGGGCGGGGACATCGGGAGAGGCGGCGGCGGACACGGGGAGCACGACGGCCGCCGCGACGAGACCGGCCAGCAGGGTGCGGCGCAGACGGCCGCCGGGGCGGCCGGCACGGCGGCCTTCGGGGCGACCGCCGGTGTCTCCTGCGGTGGGGCCTGCGCTGCTTCCTGCGGTGCGGGTCATGGCGGGTCCCGTTTCCTTCGCTCGATCCAGAGGGGCTGAGCTCGCGTCATCTCTGGTCTTGAAGTTAGGAATCGAGGGGCATCGTCGGCGTCCCGCTGGGGAGCGGCCTTTGCGGATGGCTCTCAGGTATGACAGGGGGAACCTGAGAGCCACGGACGGAGAGAGCAACGGTCCCCCGGGAGGACTCCCCGAGGCGGTCGACTAGGGTCCCGGGATGACCCGCAGCAGCAGCGACACCAGCAACAGCAGCGACAGCCACAACACCCGTACCCACAGCGGCAGTCACGGCGGCGACTGGCGCAACGACCGCATAGGCAGCGCGCACCGGGGCGAGAACCCGACCGTCCTGCGCCGCCTCGACCAGGGATTCGCCGTCATCGGGGACCGGCAGTTCCTCCCCGGGTACGCGGTGCTGCTGACCGACGACCCGTCGGTGACCCGGCTCTCGGACCTGCCCCGGGCGCGCAGGGCGGCGTACCTGGGCGACATGGAGCGGCTCGCCGAGGCCGTCGAGCTGGCCTGCCGCCGGCTCGACCCGGCCTTCCGCCGGGTGAACATCGAGATCCTGGGCAACACCGACCCGTACCTCCACGCCCACATCTGGCCGCGCTACGACTGGGAGCCGGCCGACATGGTCCGGATGCCGGTGTGGCTGTACGAGCAGGAGGAGTACTGGAGGGGCAGCCGGTACGAGCTGGGGGCCCGCCACGACGGGCTGCGCGTCGCCATCGGGGAAGAGCTGGACCGGCTGGCCCGGGCCTGACGTCCTCCCCGAGTGCCACGGCCGGCTACGGCGTCGTCGCCACGCGGATGCCGAAGCCGATCAGGACCACGCCCGTCGCCCGGTCCAGGGTGCGGCGGACGCGCGGCCGGGCGAAGAAGTGCCGGGCGCGTGAGAGGACGTACACGTACGTGCCGAGCCAGGCCGCCGTGAGGGCGAGGTGGATCAGGACGAGCAGCGCCATGCCGGTGGCCGGGCGCAGGCCGGACGGGGCGAGGGCGGGCAGCATGCCGGTGTAGAAGACGGCGATCTTGGGGTTGAGGGCGTTGCCGGCCAGGCCCGTCCGCCAGGCGCTGCCCGTCGGGCCACGCACGGCGGACGGCTCCGTGCCGGACGGCTCCGTGCGGGGCCGCTCCGTGCCGGGCCGCTCCGTGCCGGACGGCTCCGCGCCGGGCCGCCGCAGAGACTGGACCCCGAGGAAGCAGAGGTACGCGGCGCCCGCGAGCTTCACCGCCAGGTACACCTCGGCCGAGGCGGCGAGCAGCGCGGCCAGCCCGGCGACGGTGAGGACGCCCCACAGGAGGAGCCCGACGACGATCCTGCCGACGGTGCGCAGCCCGTCGGCGCGGCCGCGGGAGACGGCCCGCTTCGTCACGACGGCCATGTCGGGGCCGGGGACGAGGGTGAGCAGCGCCAGGACGCCGGTCGCGGCGAGCAGTTGGGTGAACACGCCGCTCAGTCTGCCACCAGGGGGTGCGCACCGGGCCGGCGAGCGGTTCGATGAGGTCCGCGCCGGCCGGGGGCCGGGTCCTGGCCGGGTCCTGACCGGGGCCGGTCCGGTACTCGCGGGCGCCGCCGCCCTCACGCGTCCCCGGGCCCGGACAGGGTGGAGAGCGCCGCCAGGGTGTCCAGGGCCGCCGCGAGGCGTTCCAGGACCCGGACCGTTTCCGCGAAGGCCGGCTCGCCCAGTTCTTCCGCCAGGCGGCCGGCCAGGGCGGCGTGGTCCGGGGTGATGCGGGCGATTGCGGCGCGGCCCTCTTCCGTCGGGCGGAGCAGTTTCGCGCGGCGATGGGCCGGGTTCGGGACGTACTCCGCGAGGCCCTTGGCGGCCAGCAGGTCGGCGATCCGCTGGACGCTCTGCCGGGTGATGCCCATGACCCTGGCGATGCCCGCCACCGGCAGGGGCTCCCGGAGCACCGCGCCCAGGACCTGCCACCGGGCCGCGGTCAGCCCGGCGGGCCTGGCCAGCTCCTCCGAGACCGCGAGGAACCGGCCGTTCAGCCCGAACACCCCGAGCGCGGTCCGGCTCAGCAGGTCCTGCCGGGCCCGTACGGAGAGCGGCTCGGGCAGCCGCTCGGGCAGCGGCTCCGGCGCGGCCTCCGGCCGGGGACCGGGCGCAGGACCGGTCACGCGCTCCGGGCCGGGCCCGGGCAGGGGTTCAGGCATCGCCGCGCTCCGAAGCGGCCATCAGGACGGGGAACGCGCTCGCGTCCGAGTCGTGGAAGAGGCGGTACCAGGCGTCCAGGACATCCGGCTCGTAGACGTCCAGCCGGGCGAAGACCTCCCGGGCGAAGGCCACCGGCTCCGTCGGGCCCGCCGTGATCAGGTCGCCGTCCGTGACCGCGTCGGCCTCGACGTAGCGTCCGGCACCCGCGTAGCCCGGCTGCTGCGCCAGGTAGCCGGAGGCCGCGCTGGTGTGGGCGCGGGCGTCGAGCAGCCCTTGGCGGGCAAGGCCGGCCGTGGCGCCGCAGATCGCCGCGACCGGGACCCCGGCCGCCAGGAACTCCCGCGCCTTCGCGGCGAAGGGGGCCAGCTCGTCGCCGGAGTCCCAGAGGGAGGCGCCGGTCAGGATGAGGAGGGAGGAGTCCTCGGGCGAGAGGTCCGCGAGGGCCAGGTCGGGCTGGATGCGGACGCCGCCCATGGTGGTGACCGGCCGTCCGGCGGCGAAGCCGACCGTACGGACCCGGTGGCCGCGGCCGGTCAGGTGGGCGGTGGTGTGCCCGGTCTCCCAGTCCGCGTACGTGTCGTAGACCGCGAGGTGGACCGGCCGGTTCGCGGGGGTGGCGGGAGCAGGGAGAGCGGTGGGTGCGGTGGTCATGTCGTCGCCTCCTCCATCGTCATGACAGCAGGCTGTCATGACGGCAGTGTGCTGTCAATCACTGCCCGGTGTGCAGACAGACTGCCGAGACCCGGCCCCCACCCGCAGACATTCCGCCGATATCCCTTCGCGGCTGCGCACTTTTAGCGTGACCGCATGACCCCTCACGTCGCCACCGGCGCGGCCGTCAAGGCCGCCGACCGCGCCCACGTCTTCCACTCCTGGTCCGCCCAGGCCCTGATCGACCCGCTCGCCGTCGCCGGGGCCGAGGGGTCGTACTTCTGGGACTACGACGGCAACCGCTACCTCGACTTCTCCTCCCAGCTGGTGAACACCAACATCGGCCACCAGCACCCCAAGGTCGTCGCCGCGATCCAGGAGCAGGCCGCCCGGCTCTGCACCCTCGCGCCCGGCTTCGCCGTCGACGTCCGCTCCGAGGCCGCACGCCTCATCGCCGAGCGCACCCCGGGCGACCTGGACAAGGTCTTCTTCACCAACGGCGGCGCCGAGGCCGTCGAGAACGCCGTACGGATGGCCCGGCTGCACACCGGCCGCCCGAAGGTGCTCTCGGCCTACCGCTCGTACCACGGGGCCACCGCCGCCGCGATCAACCTGACCGGCGACCCGCGCCGCTGGCCCTCCGACACGGCCGCCGCCGGCGTCGTGCACTTCTGGGGCCCGTTCCTCTACCGCTCGGCGTTCCACGCCACCACCGAGGCCGAGGAGTGCGAGCGCGCCCTCGCGCACCTCGCGGACACCATCGCCTTCGAAGGGCCGGCGACCATCGCCGCGATCATCCTGGAGAGCGTGCCCGGCACTGCCGGGATCATGACCCCGCCGGCGGGCTACCTCGCGGGCGTGCGCGAGCTCTGCGACCGCCACGGCATCGTCTTCGTCCTCGACGAGGTCATGTCCGGCTTCGGGCGGACCGGCAAGTGGTTCGCCGCCGAGAACTGGGGGGTCACCCCCGACCTGATCACCTTCGCCAAGGGCGTGAACAGCGGGTACGTGCCGCTCGGCGGCGTCGCCATCTCCGGCGCCATCGCCGAGACCTTCGCCACCCGCCCCTACCCCGGCGGCCTGACGTACTCCGGCCACCCCCTGGCCTGCGCCGCCGCCGTGGCGACGATCAACGCGATGGAGGAGGAAGGCGTCGTCGAGCACGCCGCCCACCTCGGCGAGAACGTGATCGGCCCGGCGCTCGCCGACATCGCCGAGCGGCACCCGTCGGTCGGCGAGGTCCGCGGCCTCGGCGCCTTCTGGGCCCTGGAGCTCGTACGGGACAAGGAGACGCGCGAGCCGCTCGTCCCGTACAACGCGTCCGGAGCCGACAACGCCCCGATGGCCGAATTCGCGGCGGCCTGCAAGGCCTCCGGCCTGTGGCCGTTCGTCAACATGAACCGGACGCACGTCGTCCCTCCGTGCACCGTCACGGAGGCGGAGGCCAAGGAGGGGCTGGCCCTGCTGGACGAGGCGCTGACGGTCGCCGACCGGCACACCACGTCGGCCTGACCCGGCGGCTTCCGCGGAAACCGGTCGGTATTCGATCGGTTTCAGCCTCGCTGCCTGGCCTAAGGTGTCCGGAGTTCACTTAAGGAGACGGACCCCTATGCCAGGCAGCGGCGCTGTCACCCGCAACACACTTCGCCAGCAGATCGCGGACGCGCTGCGCGACGAGGTGCTCGCGGGACGCCTGCCACCGGGCACCGAGTTCACGGTCAAGCAGATCGCCGAGCAGTACGAGGTCTCCGCGACCCCCGTACGCGAGGCACTGGTCGACCTCGCGGCCCAGGGGCTGCTGGAATCGGTCCAGCACCGGGGCTTCCGCGTGCGCGTCTACTCCGTGGACGACTACCGGGGGATGATCGAGGCCCGTACGCTCATAGTGGACGGGATCTTCCGGCGGCTCGTCGAGCGCGGCGTCGCGCCCGGCTCCGGCGAAATGCTGGTGTCGGTGCGCCGTCGTGCCGAGGAGGCGTGCCGGGCCGCGCAGAGCGGCTCGCTCGAAGTGCTGATCGGCTACGACCTGCGCTTCTGGAGGGAGCTGAGCGGGCTGGTCGGCAACACGTACATCTCGGAGTTCCTGCACCGGATCCGGGTGCAGTGCTGGGTCTTCGCAGTACCGCACCTGAAGGCGGCGCCGGATCTGCACACCGGGCTGTGGTCCGGCCACAACGAGCTGGTCGACGCCGTGACCCGTGCCGACGCCGACGAGGTGCGCAGCCTCGTGCACGCGTACAACCAGCACGGGCTGGACTGGGCCGCGGGTCTGACGGCGGTCGGCGCGTGACCGGCCGGGCCACGACAGGAGCGACCGGCCAGGCAGTCACCGGCCAGGCAGCGACAGGCCAGGCAGCCATCGGCCAGGCCGCGACCGGCGCCACCGAAGCGGCTCCGGCCTGGCTGGGCGCCGTCGGGCTCTCCGTCGTCGTCCCCGCCCACGAGGACGAGCACCGGATCGGCCCGACGCTCGACGCCCTCCGCGCACACCTCGACGCCCGCTTCGGCAGCGGCCCCGGCGACTGGGAGCTCGTCGTCGTCGACGACGCCTCCACCGACGCCACCGCCTCCCTCGTCGAGGCGGCGGCCGCCGACGAGCCCCGGATCCGGCTGATCCGCTCCGAGCACCACCGTGGCAGGGGCGCCGCGCTGCGCGCCGGAGTGCTCGCCTCCGCCGGTGGGCGGGTCCTGCTCGCCGACGCCGGGCTGAGGACGCCGCCGGCCGAGCTGGACCGGCTGGAGCAGGCCCTCGACCAGGGCGGCGAGCCCGCGGCCGCCGCCCTCGGCCGGTCGGGAAACCGGCTGGTCCGCGCCCTGGGCATCCCCGGGATACCGGGCTTCCGCTCCGACACCTGCGGGTTCGCCCTCTTCGACGGGGACCGGGCGCGGGCCGCCTTCGGTGCCTCCGTCCTCGACGGGCCGGCCATCGACGCCGAGGTGCTGCGCTGGATGCGCCGCCGGGGCTGGCACGTGGCCGAGGTACCGGTGCGCCGGACCGCGCGGCAGACCACCCGGCCCCGGCCCAGGCCCCGGCGGACCGCCGGCGACCGGCGCCGTGCGCTCGCGGAGCTGTTCCGGCTGAACGCAGGCGGCCTCGCCGTCGCCGCCGTCTTCCTCGCGCTCTCCGCGTACGTTTTCCACGGCCTGTGGGCGGACCTCGACGGGCGCTACCTGAAGGACGCGCTCCAGGACCAGAACCAGTGGGAGTGGTTCGTCGGCGTCGCCACCGACAACATCACCCACCTGCGCAATCCGCTCTTCACCACGGCCCAGGGCATGCCCGACGGCGTGAACCTGATGGCCAACGCGACGATGCTCGGCCTGACCGTCCCGCTGATCCCGGTCACGCTCCTGTTCGGCGAGACCGTCACGTTCGCGCTGGTCCTGACCCTCGGCATGGCCGCGAGCGCCTGGACCTGGTACTGGCTGATCCGCCGCCGCTTCGTGCACGGCCGCTGGGCCGCCGCCGCGGGCGGGGCGCTCGCAGCGTTCGCGCCGCCGATGGTCTCCCACGCGAACGGCCACCCGAACTTCGTCGTCCTCTTCATGATCCCGCTGATCATCGACCGGGCCCTGCAGCTGTGCGAGGGCAGGAACGTCGTGCGCGACGGCGTCCTGCTCGGCCTGTTCGCGACGTACCAGATCTTCCTCGGCGAAGAGCCGCTGCTCATCGCCGCGCTCGGCATGATGGTCTTCTCGCTCGCGTACCTGCTGGTCGACCGGCGGCGCGCCCTCGACGCCGCGCGGCCGCTGGGCCGCGGCCTGGCGGTCGCCGCCGCCGTCTGCCTGCCGCTGCTGGCCTTCCCGCTGTACTGGCAGTTCTTCGGACCGCAGAGCTACCACTCGGTGCTGCACGGGGACAATGCCGGGAACAGCCCGCGCGCCCTGGTCGAGTACGCCGCCCGCTCCCTCTTCGGCGACGCGGAGACGGCTGGCCGGCTCTCCCTGAACACCACCGAGCAGAACGCCTTCTACGGCTGGCCCCTGCTGGCGTTCGGCGCGGCCGTGTGCGTGTGGATGTGGCGGCGTACGGCCGTCCGCGCGCTCGCGATCACCGGCGCCGTGGCGCTGCTGCTGTCCCTCGGCCCGTGGGTGCCGGTTCCGCGCACGGACGTCGTGCTGCCGGGGCCCTGGCGGCTGGTGGTCAAGCTGCCGCTGTTCGAGTCGGTGATCGAGGGGCGTGTGGCGATGGTGTGCGCCCCCGTACTGGGGGTGCTGCTGGCGCTGGCGCTGGACCGGATCGTACGGATCCGGGCGCGCGAGCTGCGCACGCTCGGCCTGCTCGGGGTGGCGGCCGCGCTGATCCCGGTGCTGCCGCTGCCGCTGGCCGTGCGGGAGCGGGCGCCGGTGCCGGCGTTCATCACCTCGGGCTCGTGGAAGGGCTACGTCAAGGACGGCGAAGCGCTCGTTCCGGTACCGCTGCCGGACCCGGGCCAGGCGGACGCACTGCACTGGCAGGTCGAGGCGGACTTCGGCTTCCGGCTGGCCGGCGGCTACTTCAACGGCCCGTGGGGACCCGACCGGATCGGCATCTACGGAGCGACGCCGCGGCACCTCTCGAACCTCCTGCGCGACGTCCGCTACGGGGCGCAGCCGCCGGAGATCACCCCGCAGTGGCGGGAGCAGGCCCGGCAGGACCTGGAGTTCTGGAAGGCGGGCGCTGTCGTACTGCCGTCCCAGGACCGGGATGCGGAGCTGCGCGACATGCTCAGCGAGCTGCTGGGCCGGCAGCCGGAGAAGGTGCAGGACGTATGGGTCTGGAGGGTGGGCCCGGGACAGCCGTAGCAGGCGGTTCCGCTACAGGTTCTGCGCAGCCCTTCGCGGAGGGTGTTCGGCGCACTACGCTGGCCGGATCGGCGCCAACGACTGATCGGAGCCCGCGTGGCCTGTGACCTGTGGCTGGTCCCCCTTGTCGACGTGCTGTGCCACAGCCCCGACAACCCCTTCGCGGAAGAGATCGCCTCGTACGACAAAGCGCTGGGCGAGGCGGGTCTGCCGTCCGTGCCCGTGTTCGCGTACATGCCGGGCCTGAGCGGGGACGTGGCCCCCGTCGCCGGCTTCGACTACGACGCCCTGCACTTCCTGCGGCGGGCGTACCTGCTCCAGATCTGCGGGCTGCCGGTGACGCCGGTGGACGAACTGGGCGGGGACTACGAGCAGCTGCTGGAGATGTTCGAGCCGACGGCGCAGCAGTCGCACCTGGTGTGGCACTACGACCACGCCGGGGCGTACGTGCCGGTGGATTTCGCGGCTCCGCTGGCGAACGAGGAGCTGCTGGCAGGGGGCGGGCCGCTGGGGTCGGCGCAGGGGCTGCTGCGCGAGCTGATGGTGGTGGCGCCGGCGATCGGGATCGACCCGGGGAATCCGCCGGTGGCGCCGGCCGCGCCGGGGCGGCCGACGTCGCTGGAGGAGCCGGCGGGGCCGATTCCGTACGACGAGAGCCCGTTCGCGCGGGAGCGGCACGTGTGGCTGGGGCTGCATGCGGCCGCGACACGGAGCCTGGGCCAAGGCTCGATGATCATCTTCAGCTGACCGCCGCCCCGGCCCTCGCCCGGTGCCGGCCCGCCGTGGCCACCCCCGCGGGGGATGGGCCGCCGCCCGGCCCCCGCACCTCAGTCGCCGGCGGGGCCGGGTCCGGGTCAGCGGGGCTGCTCCGGGGGGCGTTGGCGGGGCATGTTGGGCCGGGTGCCCGGGGGGAGGGGGAAACGAGCCGGGGGGAGGCCCGCCTCGGCCCGGGACGGCGGGGCGCCGAGCGACTGCAGCACCAGCGGCGCCGGGCCCGAGGAGAACTCCAGCATCCACTCCGCGGTCTCGGACCGCACCAGCTCCGTCACGTCCTCCGAGAATCGCCGCAGGACGGTGAGGCACCGCTCCGCCGCCTCGCCCGCCGTGCCCTCCGTGGGGCCCAGGACCTCCCGTACGTTCTCCGAGGCCCAGTCGAACTGGAGGGTCTGGAGGCGGCGCTGGACGGCCTGTGCCGTGGCCACGTCGCGCATCCAGCCCGACGTCAGGCCGAAGAACCGGTCGCAGGCCAGGCAGGCCGCGCCCAGCAGCAGGGACAGGTACCCGTACGGCATCGCGCCCGCGGTGGATCCGGTGAGCTCCAGCAGCGGGATCGAGGCACCGGCGATCGCCCCCACCGCCGCGCCGATCCGCAGCACCCGCGCGGCCCGGCGCTTCCACGCCCGGTCGGACAGATACCACTCCGCGGTGCGCAGGGCATCGGCCTCGACGCGTCGGTAGAGCTCGTCCAGCCGCTCGGCCGGTTCGCCCCAGTCCCCGAGGGGGAACGGTCCGCCGGTCAGATCGCCCGCCGCCATGGGTCCGCTGCCCTCCTCCCGGGGATCCCGGGGTGGCCCCTCGGGCTGCATCTCCGGCTGGCTCACCCGGCGCTCCCTCTGCCTGCGCTGACGTGTGGTGGTGCGCGTGTGCGCAATGATGCGCATGCTCTTCCTACCTTCGAATGGCGGCCGATGGGCGCCGAATCCCCGGTTTTCCGCTCGCAAGGAGGGCTCCATCAGGGACGCGCACGCCGCATCTCTCACTCGAAAGAGTTGGTCCTCACGGCGTAGGGCGCGCCGCGCGGGGAGCACGTAGGCTCGGATTGACCAAGCTGCCCCAGGCTTGGACAACGTTACGGAGTGAATGACCTGTGATTCCCGGTGGTGGCCAGCCCAACATGCAGCAGCTGCTCCAGCAGGCCCAGAAGATGCAGCAGGACCTCGCGGCGGCCCAGGAGGAGCTGGCCCGTGCCGAGGTCCAGGGCCAGGCCGGCGGCGGCCTCGTCCGGGCGACCGTCACCGGTTCCGGTGAGCTGCGCGCACTGGTGATCGATCCGAAGGCCGTGGACCCGGAGGACACCGAGACCCTCGCCGACCTGGTCGTCGCGGCGGTCCAGGCGGCCAACGAGAACGCCCAGGCGCTCCAGCAGGAGAAGCTGGGCCCGCTCGCCGCAGGCCTGGGCGGCGGCACCGGCATCCCCGGTCTCCCTTTCTAGTTCCTTCCCCCTACCCCCACCCATCCCGAAAGAAGGCAGTCCGTGTACGAAGGCGTGGTCCAGGACCTGATCGACGAACTGGGCAGGCTGCCCGGCGTCGGGCCCAAGAGCGCGCAGCGGATCGCCTTCCACATCCTGCAGGCGGAGCCCACCGACGTCCGGCGTCTGGCGCACGCGCTGCTGGAGGTCAAGGACAAGGTCCGCTTCTGCGCCGTGTGCGGGAACGTGGCGCAGGAGGAGCGGTGCAGCATCTGCCGCGATCCGCGCCGCGACACCACGGTCATCTGTGTCGTGGAGGAGCCGAAGGACGTCGTCGCGATCGAGCGGACCCGCGAGTTCCGGGGGAAGTACCACGTCCTCGGCGGCGCGATCAGCCCGATCGAGGGCGTCGGCCCGGACGACCTGCGCATCCGCGAGCTGCTGGCGCGCCTCGCGGACGGCGAGGTGACCGAGCTGATCCTCGCGACCGACCCGAACCTGGAGGGCGAGGCGACCGCCACGTACCTCGCCCGCATGATCAAGCCCATGGGCCTGAAGGTCACCCGCCTGGCCAGCGGGCTCCCCGTCGGGGGAGATCTGGAGTACGCGGACGAGGTCACGCTCGGGCGGGCCTTTGAAGGAAGGCGACTTCTCGATGTCTGACGCAACGCTGCACGCCCTGGGCCAGGATCCGGACGACTTCGCCGTCCAGATCGCGGACCAGATCGAGTCCTTCATCGTCGCGGTCACCGAGGTGGCCAAGGGCGAGGACCCGGACAGCGCGGTGCCCTTCCTCCTCCTGGAGGTGTCCCAGCTGCTGCTGGCGGGCGGCCGGCTGGGCGCGTACCAGGACGTCCTGCCCGACGAGCGCTACGAGCCGGACACCGGTCCGGAGCCGGACGTGGACGAGCTGCGCGAGCGGCTCGCGTACCTGCTGGACCCGGTCGACGTGTACTCCGAGGTCTTCGACCCCTACGAGCCGCGCAAGGCGCCGGTGGCGCACCGGATCTCCGACGACCTGGCCGACGTGGTGGCGGACCTGCGGCACGGCCTGGCGCACTACCGCGCGGACCGGACGGCCGAGGCACTGTGGTGGTGGCAGTTCTCGTACTTCTCCAACTGGGGCTCGACCGCATCGGCCACGCTGCGCGCACTCCAGTCGCTGGTCGCGCACGTACGGCTGGACCAGCCGCTGGAGGCGCTGGACGGTCTGGACACCGACGAGGACCTGGCCGAGGATGACCTCGCCGAGCAGGCCGGACGGGTGATGGCCGAGGAAATCGGCGCCCGGCTGGGTCTGCCCGGGAAGTAGCGGGGAAGGAACCGGGCGGCCGCACCCGCGAGCATCGGTGAGGGGATCGGGGAACTCGTTCTTTGATCTGGTCGTCTCATGATGCGGTACGAAGCGGTCGGATCGCGGCCGCTCGTTACACTGCACCAGCAATGAGACGGACTGAGCGAGGAGCGCACGTGGGCCTTGTCGTGCAGAAGTACGGAGGCTCCTCCGTAGCCGATGCCGAGGGCATCAAGCGCGTCGCCAAGCGGATCGTGGACGCCAAGAAGAACGGCCACCAGGTGGTCGTCGTGGTTTCCGCGATGGGCGACACGACGGACGAGCTGATCGATCTCGCCGAGCAGGTATCCCCGATGCCTGCCGGGCGTGAATTCGACATGCTGCTGACCGCCGGAGAGCGTATCTCCATGGCCCTGCTGGCCATGGCGATCAAAAACCTGGGCCACGAGGCCCAGTCGTTCACCGGCAGCCAGGCAGGCGTCATCACCGACTCGGTCCACAACAAAGCGCGCATCATCGATGTCACGCCGGGCCGTATCCGCACTGCACTGGACGAGGGCAACATCGCTATCGTCGCCGGCTTCCAGGGCGTGTCGGCGGACAGCAAGGACATCACCACCCTCGGCCGGGGCGGCTCGGACACGACCGCCGTCGCGCTCGCCGCGGCGCTGGACGCCGAGGTCTGCGAGATCTACACCGATGTCGACGGCGTCTTCACCGCGGACCCCCGCGTCGTGAAGAAGGCCCGGAAGATCGACTGGATCTCCTCCGAGGACATGCTGGAGCTCGCCGCCTCCGGTTCCAAGGTGCTGCTGCACCGCTGCGTCGAGTACGCACGCCGATACAACATCCCGATCCACGTACGCTCGTCCTTCTCCGGACTGCGCGGCACCTGGGTCAGCAACGAGAAGCCGCAAGGGGACGAGCAGGTGGAGCACGCCATCATCTCCGGAGTCGCTCACGACGTCTCCGAAGCCAAGATCACGGTCGTCGGTGTCCCGGACAAGCCGGGCGAGGCCGCGGCGATCTTCCGCGCCATCGCGGACGCCGAGATCAACATCGACATGATCGTGCAGAACGTGTCCGCCGCGTCCACGGGCCTGACGGACATCTCCTTCACCCTCCCCAAGACCGAGGGCCACAAGGCCATCGACGCCCTGGAGAAGGCGAAGGGCGCCATCGGCTTCGACTCGCTGCGCTACGACGACCAGATCGGCAAGATCTCCCTGGTCGGCGCAGGCATGAAGACGAACCCGGGCGTGACCGCCTCGTTCTTCCAGGCGCTGTCCGACGCGGGCGTCAACATCGAGCTGATCTCGACCTCCGAGATCCGCATCTCGGTCGTGACCCGCCAGGACGACGTCAACGAGGCCGTCCGTGCCGTGCACACGGCCTTCGGCCTCGACTCCGACAGCGACGAGGCCGTCGTCTACGGAGGCACCGGACGATGACCGCGACCCGGTCGACCCCGGCTCCGGCGCTCGCCGTGGTCGGGGCGACCGGAGCAGTCGGCTCCGTGGTGCTCCAGATCCTGTCCCAGCGGGCGGACGTCTGGGGCGACATACGCCTGATCGCCTCCGCGCGCTCGGCCGGCCGCATGCTGGCCGTGCGCGGCGAGGAGATCGAGGTACTCGCCCTCACCGAGGACGCCTTCGACGGCATCGGACCGGGCGACGTGGTGCTGTTTCTGACCCCGGCCGAGGTGTCGGCCCGCTGGGCCCCCGTCGTCGTCACGCGCGGAGCCGTCGCCGTCGACCAGTCCGCGGCCTTCCGGGAGGACCCCGAGGTGCCGCTGGTGGTGCCCGAGGTCAATGCGCAGGCCGTACGCATGCGGCCGCGCGGGATCGTCGCGAGCCCGGACTGCGTCACGGCCGCGATGATCGCGGTCCTGGGTGCGCTGCACGCCGAATACGGGCTGGCAGATCTGACCGTGTCCTCGTACCAGGCCGCGAGCGCGGCCGGCCGGGCCGGCTCCGAGGCGCTGCGCCGCCAGCTGTCGCTGGTCGCCGGGACCTCCCTGGGGGAGCAGACCGGGGACGTGCGCCGTGCGGTGGGCGAGGACACCGGGCCCTTCGCGGCCCCGCTCGCCCTGAACGTGGTCCCGTGGTCCGGTGAGCTGCGGGGCGGCGGCTGGTCCTCGCACGAGCTGGCCATACGGGCACAGACGCGCCGGGTCCTGAACCTGGACGCGCTCCCGGTGGCGGTGACCTGCGTGCAGGTGCCCGTGCTGACCGGGCATTCGCTGAGCGTACGGGCGCGGTTCGAGGCCGAGGCGGACGCCTCGCACGCCCGGGAGATCCTGGAGGCCGCACCCGGCGTGGTCGTGGTGGACGACCCGGCGGCCGGGGAGTTCCCGACTCCGGTGGACGCGGCGGGGACGGATCCGGCGTGGTTGGGGCGGCTGCGTTCCTCGCTCGACGATCCGCGCTCCCTGGAGTTCTTCGTGTGCGCGGACAATCTCCGCAACGGAGCCGCCCTGAACGCCACCCGGATCGCGGAACTGATCGCTGGTGAATTCGCGTAATTCACTTTGTAGGATCGATGCTGATCCCTTGATCAAGGTGATGGCCTGACTGCCGCCTGGACGGGCGGGGCAATCAGGAAGAGCGGGTACGCATGAGGGCAATGGGGATTTTGCTGGTGAGGCGGCCTCACGCGTACAACCCTGGTGGGGGGACGCGTGTCCAACTGGCGTGGCAGAGGCACTTCTCGACTTCGCCGTCGTACCGGCGCGCAGCGCAGTCAGTGCGCCGCGCCGGCCTTTCCGTGTGCCCGCGCCCGGCGGCTTCCCGGTGATCGTTCCCGTGCCACCGACCACGCCGACCGCGCAGAGCACGCCGACCGCGCCGACCGCACAGAGCGCCCCGACCGCGCCGACCGCTGCACCGGCCGCAGTGCCCTCCGCCGTACCGACCCGGGGCGGCCGCGTGCCCGCGCCCCGCGATAGCGCGGAGGCCGCCGGGAGCGGAGAGAAGGCGGCCGCCGCTGCCGAGCCGGTCGTCGTCGCCGGCACAACGGTCGACCACCTCACCGAGACCTACCAGGCCCACTACCGCTCGCTGCTCGGCCTCGCCGCGCTGCTCCTCGACGACACCGCCTCCTGCGAGGACGTCGTCCAGGAGGCGTTCATCCGCGTCCACTCGGCCAGGAACCGGGTTCGCGATCGGGACAAGACACTGGCGTATCTGCGCCAGACCGTCGTCAACCTCTCGCGCTCCGCGCTGCGCCGCCGCATCCTCGGCCTCAAGCTCCTCTCGAAGCCGATGCCGGACATGGCCAGCGCCGAGGAGGGCGCGTACGACCAGCTGGAACGGGACGACCTCATCAAGGCGATGCGCGGACTCCAGCGGCGCCAGCGCGAGGTGCTGGTGCTGCGGTACTTCGCGGACATGACGGAGGCCCAGGTCGCCGAGACGCTCGGGGTCTCGCTCGGCTCGGTCAAGGCGTACGGATCGCGGGGCATTGCCGCGCTGCGGGTGGCGATGGAGGCTGCGCAGTCATGATGGACGACCACACTCCGCCGGGCGGGGCGGGCGAGGAGCAGGCCCTGCGGGACCTGCTGCGCGGAGCCGTCCAGGGACTGGAGCCCTCCGAGGGCGCGCTGGAGCGGCTGCAGTACGCCGTCCCCGTCCGCAGGACCCGCAAGCGGCAGGCCCTCGTCGGGGCGGTGGCGGCCGTGCTGCTGGCCGGGACGGCCGTCCCGGCGGCCCTGCACCTGCACATCACCGGCGGCGAGGGCGGCACCGCCGAACACTCCGCGATGGCCGGGCACGGCGAAGAGCCCGGAGCCACGGCGGGTGACGGCGACTTCGGCCCGCACCAGGACGCCGGGAGCGCCGCGCCCAAGTCGCCCAAGGCCGCGGGCAAGGGCGTGGAGTCGGGCGGCGCCGGCGTGCAGCCGGACCCGCAGGCAGGCGGAGCCCCGACCGGCGGCGGGACGGCCGGCCCGGTCGCCGGGGGCGCCTCCGCGGGCGCCTCGGCCGGTACCGGTCCGCTGCCCCCGGCGGCGGCGCCCGGCGTGCCCGGGTGCAGCGGGGAGCAGCTCGGCGTGCAGGGCAGCACCAAGGCCCCGGAGGCCGACGGCAAGGTGTACGGCAGTTTCAAGGTCACCAACGTCTCGGCGCGCGGCTGCACCGTCGTCGGCCCGGGCAGCGTCACCGCGGCCTCGGTGACCGCCTCCGCGCCCGGCCAGTCCTCGGGGGTCACCGTGGTCGGCCACACGGCGGGGGACCCGGCGGCCGGGCTGCCCGACCCGTCGGCGGAGACGCCGCTGATGCTGCTCCAGCCGTACACGGCGTACGAGGTCCGCTTCGCGTGGGTGCCGTCGGCGCAGTCCTGCCCGGCGGCCTCGCCCGATCCGGGGCCCAAGCCCCCGGCGGGCGGAGCGCCGGACACCGGGCAGCGCGCGCCGGGCGGGGGCGCGTCGGCGCCGGGCACGGCACCGAACACCGCCGGTCCCGCCCCGGACACGACGGGGGTGGCGGTGACCCACACGCCGAACACGGCGCTGCCGGGTGCACCGACCACGCAGACGACGATCCCCTCGGCGTGCGGCGGGACGGTCTACCGGACGGGCGTCATTCCGCTGGACGCGCCGAAGGCGTAGCCGGAGCAGCAGTGCCCGGAGCAGCGGTGGCCGCGGCCGGCTCCTGCACCGCAGGCTCGGGCAGCAGCCCGGCCTCGGCGTCGCGCAGGCCCTCCACCTCGCGGCGGTAGAGCCGGAACCACATGAACAGCACGAAGGCCGCGAAGACGAACCACTCGCCGGTGTAGCCGAGGTTCTGGAACGCCTTCAGGTCGAGACCGGTGTTGCTCGGAGCCTGCGCGGGGACCGGGGCCAGCCCGTCCGCCGGGGTCTGCACCGTCAGCCAGCCGTCGTACATCCCGTACGGCACGAGGTTGACCAGCGAGGCCGCCCCGATCACGCCGAGCTGCCCGGCCGGCAGCCCGCCCTCGGCGTGCACGCCCTTCGTGGTGGAGGTCTCCGAGGACTGCAGTGCCCCGGTGACCTCGACCCGGCCGGCCGGGGCGGCCGGGGCCCTGGCCGCGTCGGCGGCGCCCGGCAGCCAGCCCCGGACCACCGGGACGGCCTTGCCGGAGTCGGTCCTGAGCAGGGTCAGGACGTAGAAGCCGTTCTTGCCGTCGAGCACCCGGTCGGGGACCAGCAGCTGCTCGGCGTACACACCGGAGGCGGAGGCGAGGCGTCCGGAGGTCTTCTTGTCCACCGGGAGCAGCGACTCCAGCGGCGCCGCGGCCTCGGTGGCGGGCCGCCCGGCGGCCGCCTCCCGGTGGGTGTCGACGCGGTCCTCGAACCGGCCGAGCTGCCAGGTCCCCATGAACAGGCAGAAAGGGACCGCGAGCGCGACGAAGACGTTGATCCCCCACCAGCGCGGGGTCAGGAGAAACCGGTGCACCCCACCACCGTACGGGGGGTGCACCGGATCTTCGGGGCCGGGTCGGGCGGGAGCGCCGTACGACAGGTGCCGCCACAGCGCTCCCACAGCGCTCCCACAGCGCTCCCGCAGCGCTCCCACAGCGCTACGGGAGGTGCTTCTGCACGAACTCGATCTCCATCCGGACCTGCTTGATCCGCTCCTCCACCACGAGCGAGCCGTGCCCGGCGTCGTACCGGTACACCTCGTGGACCGCCCCGCGCGCCACCAGCCGGTCGACGTAGTTGTCGATCTGCCGGATCGGGCAGCGCGGGTCGTTGACGCCCGCCGCGATGTGGACGGGGGCCCGCACCGCGTCGACGTACGTGAGCGGGGAGGAGGCCTCGAAGCGTTCGGGGACCTCCTCCGGCGTGCCGCCGAAGAGGGTGCGGTCCAGGGACTTCAGCGCCTCCATCTCGTCGTGGTACGCGGTGACGTAGTCGGCGACCGGTACGGCGGCCAGGCCCACGGCCCAGGCCTCGGGCTGCGTGCCCAGGCCCAGCAGGGCCAGGTAGCCGCCCCACGAGCCGCCGGAGAGCACCAGCCGCGCCGGGTCTGCGAGGCCGGAGGCCACCGCCCACTCGCGGACGGCGGCGATGTCCTCCAGCTCGATCAGGCCGACGCGGTGCTTGAGGGCGTCCGTCCACTCTCGGCCGTACCCGGTCGAGCCCCGGTAGTTGACGCGGACGACCGCGAAGCCGTGGTCCAGCCAGGCCGCAGGGGCCGCCGCGAAGGCGTCGCTGTCGTGCCAGGTCGGCCCGCCGTGCACCTCGAACACCGTCGGGAAGGGGCCGTCGCCGCGGCCCGCGGGCCGCTGGGCCAGTGCGTGGATCCGCCCGCCGGGGCCCTCCACCCACACGTCCTCCACCGGCACCGAGCCGGGCGGCCGGAACCCCGGGGGGTCCAGGACGACCCCGCCTGCGGTGGACCGTACGGCCGAGGGCTCGGCCGCGGAGGACCACTGGTACTCCACCGTGCCGTCGGGGCGGGCCGTCGCGCCCGAGACCGTGCCGGGCGGGGTGTCCACCCTGACCAGCTCCTGCGCGGCCAGGTCGTAGCGCCAGAGCTCGCTGCGCGCCTCGAAGCCGTGCGCGATCAGCAGGGCGGAGCCGTCCGGGTACCACTCGGCGCTCACATCGCCCGGCAGGTCGATCGCCAGGTCCTCCTCGGCTCCGGTGGCCACGTCCCACAGCATCGGCTCCCAGCGGCCGCGCCGCTGGTGGCCGACCAGCAGCCGGGTGTCCCCGGCGACCGGCGCGAAGCCGAGCACCTCCAGGCCGAGCTCCACCGTGCCGCCCCGGGAGTCGTCGAGCTCGGCGACCGTGGCGCCATCGAGGGTGACCACGCGCAGGGCCGAGTGCATGGCGTCGCCGTGCTCGGTGTGCTCGATCGCGATCAGGGTCCCGTCGTGGGAGAGGTCGCCGACGCCGGCCGACTCGCGGTGCCGGTAGATCACCACGGGCTCGGTGGCGTCCGGCCGCACCACGTGGATGGTGGACCCGTCCTCGTCGGTGGAGCGGCCGACGACCGACGTCCCGTCGCGGCCGATGGCGAGCCCGGCAGGGTACGACGGCTCCAGCCCGGGGGTGGCCGGCTCGTCGGGGCCGCCCGCGAAGGGCTGGCGCACCCAGGTGCCGAACTCGTCGCCGTCGGTGTCGGAGAACCACCAGATCCACTCGCCGTCGGGGGAGAGGGTTCCGTCAGTGGTCCCGTTCGGGCGGTCGGTGGCCTGGCGCTGCGTGCCGGTGGCGCGGTCCCAGGCGTAGAGCTCGTACGTCCCGGTCGCGTTCGAGACGAAGAGCGAGCGGTCCGGGGCGTCCTCGGCCCAGTCGGGCAGCCCGACGCGCGGCGCCCGGAAGCGCTTCTCCCAATCGGGCATGGCCGTGTTGTCAGTCATACCCCCTATGTAACCCGATTGGCGCTGTCGGATGGTCGGGACGGCCGGGAGCAGGCAGCGTGGGCGGGGTCCCACCCAGCCGTTTTCAGTGAGGAGTGATCATGGCGAACAAGCGCAAGGAACAGACTCACGAGGACCGTCGGTCGTCGGACTCCCGGACGCCGGGCAAACCGGCGCAGCTGGTCGAGGACGTACGCGAGGCGCAGACGATGGCCTTGAAGGAGGACCGGATGCGGGAGCAGCGCCGCAAGGGCGGGCGCGGCTGAGCCGCTGCCCCTGCCGACTGCCGATTAACCGGTCGTGGCCCGTGGTTTCCCCGGAAACCACGGGCCACGGTCTTAGGCTGGCCGCATGCGGATGATCGTCCGGGGCGCCCGGCTGCTGCACACTGACGGCCTGTTCGACGTCGAGGTCGCCGAGGACGGCCGTATCGCGCGGGTGGTCCCGTACGACGACCAGAAGGAGCCGCCGGCCACCGGCGTGCTGATCGAGGCGCACGGCGGGCTGCTGTCGGCCCCCTTCGTCGAGCCGCACATCCACCTGGACACGGCCCTGACCGCCGGGGAGCCGCGCCCGAACGCCTCCGGGACGCTGTGGGAGGGCATCGCCTGCTGGAGCGAGCGCAAGCCGACCCTGACCCGCGAGGACGTCGTCGCCCGGGCCACGGAGGTGCTGCGCTGGCAGGCCGCCCAGGGCGTGCTGCACGTACGGACGCACTGCGACGTCACCGACCCCGCGCTGACCGCGCTGGACGCGCTGCTGGAGGTCCGCGACCGGGTCCGGGAATTCATGACCCTGCAGATCGTCGCCTTCCCGCAGGAGGGTGTCCTCTCCTTCCCGGACGGCGAGGCGCTGCTGCGCGAGGCGGTCCGGCGCGGTGCGGACGTCGTCGGGGCGATCCCGCACTTCGAGGACACCCGCGAGGACGGGGTGGCGTCGCTGGGCATCGCCTTCGCGGTGGCCGAGGAGCACGGTCTGCGGGTGGACGCCCACTGCGACGAGATCGACGACGAGCAGTCCCGGTTCGTGGAGGTACTGGCGGCGCTCGCGCTGCGCACGGGGCTGCGGGAGCGGGCGACGGCCTCGCACACGACGGCGATGGGCTCCTACGGCGGCGCGTACAGCTTCAAACTCCAGCGGCTGCTGGCGCGTTCCGGGATCAACCTGGTCTCCAACCCCTTCGCGAACCTCAACCTCCAGGGCCGCTTCGACGGCTACCCCAAGCGGCGCGGCCTGACCCAGGTCAAGGAGATGCTGGCGGCGGGGGTCAACGTGGCCTTCGGCCACGATGACGTGATGGACCCCTGGAACGCGCTCGGCACCGCCAACCCGCTCCAGACCGCCCTCGTCGGGCTGTACGCCGCGCAGCTCACGGGAGCGGACGAAATCCCGGTGGCCTTCGAGATGGTGACGGAGCGTGCGGCGCGGGTGCTGGGCCTGGCGGCCGCGGAGTACGGGATCTCCGAGGGCGCCCCCGCCTCGTTCGTGCTGCTGGATGCCGAGACCCCCGCGGAGGCTGTCCGCCGCCAGGTCCGGCCGCGGTACGTGGTCGCGCGGGGGACCGTACTCGCCGAGACGCCGCCGGCTCCGGTCCGGCTGAACTGGCCGGGGGAGGCGCCGACGACGGTGGATTTCCGGCGGCCGTAGGCTCATGCCCCATGAGGACATGGACATGTGACACGGCATCGGGCCGGGCCGCCCTGGAGATCGCGTCGGAGTACGCGGACGCCAGTCTGCTGAACCACTCGATCCGCTCGTACGCCTTCGGTGCGCAGTACGCGGCCCGGCACGGGCTCCGTTACGACGACGAGCTCCTCTACGTCAGCGCACTGGTCCACGACCTGGGGCTGACCGCGCCGTTCGACAGCCACACGCTGCCCTTCGAGGAGGCCGGCGGCCATGTCGCCCGCGTCCTGACGGCGGGCCTGGGGTGGCCGGCGGACCGGCGCGCCCGCGCCGAGGAGGTGATCGTCCGGCACATGCGGGACGACGTCACCGCGGCCGAGGACGCGGAGAGCCACCTCCTCCAGGTCGGCACCAGTGCCGACGTCTCGGGGCTGCGCGTCGCCGAGTTCGACCCGGCGTTCACCGCGGAGCTGCTGCAGGCGCACCCCCGGCTGGGCTTCGGCGCGTCCTTCCTCGCCCTGGTCGAGGACCAGGCCGTCCGCAAGCCCGACTGCGCGGCGGCGGCCTACGTCGCGGGCGGCGCGGAGCGGCGGATCAAGGCCAACCCGCTCGACGGGCGGGACTGAGGGGCCCGCGAGCCACCCCCGTCCCGGAGCCGGCCGCGTCCCGGCCGCGTCGGCCGCCGGGCGGGACGGGCCCGGCGATAGCCTGCGCGCATGTCGTGGGACGAGGACGGAACGCCGCACCCGCTCGCACTGCGCCGCACCGGCCGCAGCGAGCAGGAGCCGGACCGGCTGCCCGAGGTCCGGGAGCTGGAGGTACTCGGCTGGGAGCCGGCGCCCGAGGACACGCTGTGGGTGTTCCTGCCGTACGTCTGGCCCCCGGCGGCCCGGACCTGGATCCCGGACCGGTCCACGCACTGGGCGGTGGAGACCCGGCTGGACGGCCACGGGCACATCACCGACGTGGAGGCGACCCCGCTCGCGGACCCCGACCTGCACGACCTCGACTGGGAGGCCGAGGAGGTCCTCGCGGGCCTCGGCCTCCCGCACCGGCCGCCGGGCCGCCTCTGGCTGCTGCGCCCGCTCGGCGCCCTCCCCACGGTCGGGGCGGTACTCGAACACCTCCGGGCGGTGGCGGACGAACGAGGCGTGGAGGTCCGGGCCTCGGCCGCCTTCCTCACCCTGGTCCGGGCCGAACTGGCCTCCCTGGCCGCCGGGTCCGGAGCCGGCACGTAGGCTGCCGGCCATGCGCGTGAGCCTGCAGCAGATCGTCGTGGACTGCCGGGAGCCGAGGGCCCTGGTGCGTTTCTGGGCCGCGCTGCTCGGCGCCGAGCCCGTGGACCGGGCCCGCGACTGGTCGCACGTGGAGCTGCCGGGGACCGCACGGATGGCGTTCCAACCGGTGCCCGAGGGCAAGTCGGTGAAGAACCGGCTCCACCTCGACCTCGTGGTCGACGACCTGGCGGCCGCGACCGAGCGGGCCGTGGCCCTGGGGGCGTCCCCGGTGGGCGGGCCGGTCACCGACGACCAGGGTTCCTTCCAGAGCATGCTCGACCCGGAAGGAAACGAGTTCTGCCTCGTCACGGGCTGACCGGCGGCCGGTACGGCCGGGGCCGTTGGCGAGAACCCGCGGTCCCGGTCGACGCGGATGCGGCCCGGGGCGGGCAGCGCCCCCTGCGCATCCGCTCCAGCGCCTCCGGCGCCACCCCCTGGTTGGCGATCAGGACTCTTCTCATGGCCTTCTCTCAGCATGCAGGGATGCGGCTAGCCGAGCGCCCTGTAGTGCGTGACCAGCCGGCGCCGGTCGTCGAGTACGTGGAACGCCAGCGCCGGGGCCAGCTCGTAATCGACGGCGGGCCGGCCCTCGAAGGGCAGCGGGACGGTCGAGGCGACCCCGGGCGCCACGAGCAGTGGAAGGCCCGCGAACGTCGTGGCCGCGGCGACGTGCGCGTGACCGCACCCGATGTGCAGTGCCACCAGGTGCGGGCCGGGCAGCCCGTCGATCTCCGCCGGGTGGGCGGCCCGTGATCCAGAGCGGGGCGACCGCCACGGACGAGATCTTCAGAGCAGCCCCGGACCCGTAGTCACTCGGTGAGTCACCCAGACGCAGAAAGAGCCGGTGCAGGTTTCCCTGCACCGGCTCTCACCTGGTGTTTCTCTGTCGGGGTGGCGGGATTTGAACCCACGACCTCTTCGTCCCGAACGAGGTCCACACAAGATCCCCACCTGCGCGAACGACGTTTCCCCTGGTCAGCGCCATGGTCTCGAACGGTCCGGGGCAGTCTCAAGAGGCCTCGGGGAGCAGACCGGCTCCCAGCTGGCTCCCAAGCCTCCCGATGGCATCTTGGGAGCCATTAAGCTGGGGAGCGCTCGATAACCCCTGTTATCGAGGTCGAGTGGGGCGCCGCTAGTGAGACGGCCGTAGCGTTCGGAGCGCGGGAGGCAGACATGCCGCCGAGGCAGGCGGTCTGCCCGTGGACAAGATCGTGAGGGAGGGGCGGGCGCCGTGGTTCACCAGTCGGATTCGGCACCGGACTCATCCCGCACCTTCGTGGCAGTCCCCTACGTTTCGATGTCCGAGATCGCGACACTGGCCGGGGTGAAGCGCCCCGTGGTGTCGACCTGGCGGCGACGGTACTCGGACTTCCCGGCACCTGCTGTGGAAAACGCCGGTCGGCCCCTCTTCGATGGCGGAGAAGTGGCGCAATGGCTGATCTCCTCCGGCCTCGGAAACACCGACCCTGCAGAGCTCCGCACCGAGGTGGCCCTCTTCGGCATCGTGGCGCTGACGGACCGATTCACTGCATGGCAGCTGATCGAGGTGGTCGGAAGCCTGCTCTGCCTGCGCAAGCTCGACGCTCGCCCGCTGGCTGCCGGGGTGGCGGCCGATGATCAGACGCTCTGGAGCGCCGTGATGCGGCGAGCGGAGCGTATGGATGCTGAAGACGAGTTCATCCTGAGCGAGCTGTGCTCGGTCGACGCGGCCGCCGCCCCGCTTGCCCGCCTCGCCGAGGATCTCGTCGAAGCCGCCTACGGCGAGCACGGTGCGTACGAGTGGCTCCTTTCCTCTCGGCTTCGCCTGGGTCTGGATGCTCTTGCCGCTGATGCTGTCGCCCCCGAGCTCATTGCTCTGCTCACCCAGCTTGCGGATGTCCCGTCCCGGCTGGAACGCGGGGAACCCGTCACGGTCGCCGACCCGCATGCCCGTACGGGCGACCTGCTCGCCGCGATCCTTCGGAAGGCTGAGAACCGGGAAGGCATCACCGCCTTGGCTGCCGATCCGGACGCACGGTTCGCCCGCATTGCCAGGCGTCGGCTGCTATTGGCGAGCGTCGATGAGCTCGCACTCGACGTGCAGATCGGTCACGAGCTCGAGGAGCGCCTCGCGGATCCTGACGTCATCGTGACCCAGCTCCCGTACCGCCCTGGCGAAGATCGATCGGTGCAGGCGGCGCTTGAGGGGGTCGAGCGCATTGCCGACTTGCTGGGCCCCGGTGCCATCGCGCTCGTCCTTGGGCCGGCCGATGCTCTGGTGGATGCTCTTCGAGGTACGGAAGAATCCCGGCTGCGGTCCGCTCTGCTGCGGGGCAACGTAGTTGAAGCAGTCATTGCGCTGCCCGGTGGCGCTTTGCCCTACCGCCCTGGCTACCGGCCGGCGCTGTGGGTGCTCAACCGCAGCCCCATCCCCGCGGCTGAGGGAAAGGTGCTGCTTGCCGACATCAGTGCCGAGCCGCTGACCGAAGATGTGCGGCGCCGACTTGCGGAGGACATCCTCCTCTGGCGTGCCGAGGGGTTCCGGGCGATCGATGGCCATGACCCGCGTTACGGGCGTGCCGTGGACGTGGCCGTGCTGGACCGGGCATTCGGTGGTCCGTTGACCCCGCCTGCGCCGCCGGCGTCCGTCTTCCTCTCCCGTACGGTCTCCGAGCGACCCGCGCTCATCGGGGAAGCCGAAGCCCACCTGGACCGGGCGGCGTTGAGGGCACGCTCGTACGAGGATGAGCGAGGTGCATATCGAGGCCGGGTCCTGCGGCGCATTGGCCGCATGCCCAAGCGAACGACGCTCGGAGCGCTGATCGCCGAGGGCAGGGTCACCAAACTGAGGGGCTACCGTCTCGCTGAGGAGCACCTCACGGCGGAGGGCCACCATCGTGTCCTCGGCCCGGAGGAGGTCACGGGTCAGAGCCCTGTCGACTCCAGAGCCATGGATCGCTTGGTCCTTGCCAGCGCATACGACCGAGTCGCGCTCACTGAACCGGGCGACATCGTCTACACCCTGGTCCCTCGGCTGGGGATCTTCGTTGACCACGATGGCTTCGGCATCGTCGCCTTTCCAGCACGTGTCCTTCGCGTCGATCGCGATGCAGAGCGTCCGCTGACCCCCCGCGTGCTGGCTGCGCTGCTTGGTGCAGCGCGCAACACCAGTCGGAGCCCCAGCGCCGTGCGGGCCGCCCGCCGTATCGAGGACTACCAGTTGCCAGACCTCGAACCGGATGACATGGAGCGTTTCGACGCCCTGCTGGCTGAGATCGAGCAACGGGGGAGGCTACTCCGAGCCCAGTCCGAGGCTCTTGCCGAGGCCCGTCGGCTGACCGTCGCTGGCCTCGCGGACGGCACCCTCACCCTCGATCGCAGATGAGCCCGCCGCCACACCCGCAAGACCGCTGACCACACAAGACCTGTAACCGATCAGTCCTGAGGAAGTAGGAACGATGCCTCCGCGCAAGCGCGCCGCCGCCGGACAGGGCGAACTGCCCGGCGTTTCCAGCACTAAGGAGATCCAGGACATCCTGTGGAAGGCCGCGGACAAGCTCCGCGGCTCCATGGACGCAGCCCAGTACAAGGAGTTCGTCCTCGGCCTGGTCTTCCTGAAGTACGTCTCGGACGCCTTCGCTGAGCGACGCGAGGAGCTCGCTGCTGACCCCGAGCTCGCTCAGATCCCTGAGCACCGGCGGGCGGCATTCCTGGAGGAGAAGGACGAGTACACCGAGAAGAACGTCTTCTGGGTACCGCCGACCGCCCGGTGGGACCACATCGCGGAGAACGCGGCCAGCACGGAGGGTGGCGTCGGCAAGCTCCTCGACGAGGCCATGGACGAGGTCATGAAGGCCAACAAGGCCCTCACCGGCGTCCTCCCGAAGATCTTCAACCGTGACAACGTGGACCAGAAGCGGCTGAAGGAACTGGTCGACCTGATCAGCGACGCCCGCTTCACCGGCCACGGCGATCGCCCGGCACAGGATGTCCTCGGCGAGGTCTACGAGTACTTCCTGGAACGCTTCGCGCGTGCTGAGGGCAAGCGCGCCGGCGAGTTCTACACCCCGGCGAGCGTCGTGCGGCTGATCGTCGAAGTCCTGGAACCATACGAGGGCCGGGTATACGACCCGGCCTGTGGCTCCGGCGGCATGTTCGTGCAGAGCGGCAAGTTCGTCGCGAAGCGCCGCGGCAAGGACCACACTCACGACATCGCGGTGTATGGCCAGGAGGCCAACGAGCGAACGTGGCGACTGGCGAAGATGAACCTCGCCATCCACGGCATGGACCCCAAGGGCGTGGGCGAGCGGTGGGCGGACACGTTCGCCGACGACAAGCTGCCCGACCTCAAGGCCGACTTCGTCATGGCCAACCCGCCGTTCAACATGTCTGACTGGGCCAGGAAGACGGAGGATCCCCGCTGGCGATATGGCACCCCGCCGCAGTCCAACGCCAACTACGCCTGGCTCCAGCACATCGTCTCGAAGCTGGGTGACAGGGGCAGCGCGGGCGTCGTTCTCTCGAACGGCTCCATGTCCTCGAAGCAGTCGGGCGAAGGCGAGATCCGTGCAGCGTTGGTCGCGGCGGATCTAGTGGCATGCATGATTGCGCTCCCTGGCAATCTATTCCGCACGACGGCGATCCCTGCGTGTCTGTGGTTCCTTGCTAAGGACAAGTCCCCACAGGGGGCGAAGGCCCTGAAGGACCGCCGCAGCCAGGTGCTCTTCATCGACGCGCGTGCCATGGGCACGATGGTTGACCGCACAGAGCGCATCCTGACAGAAGACGACTTGGAGAAAATCTCCGATACGTACCATGCGTGGCGGGGAACCGAATCGGCGAGGGAAAAGGGGATTTCGTACGAGGATGTTGCTGGCTTCTCCTATAGTGCGACGTTGGAGGAGATTGAGAAGCACGACTATGCGCTCACGCCAGGGCGGTACGTCGGGACAGCGGTGGCCCAGGATGATCCGGACGCGGAGCCTCTGGAGGAGCGCATTGTGCGGCTCACGAAGGAATTGGTCACTCAGCTCGACGAGTCCTTGCGGTTGGATGCGGTGGTGCGCGAGGAGCTTGGGCGAATCGGATGAGCATGCAGACATTGGAAGAGCTGTGCGAACTTATCGTCGACTGTAAGAACCGCACGCCTCCCGCCGCACCTGTGGGGGAAGGTGTCGCCTTCTCTATCGGGACCCCTGACATTGTGGATGGGCGAATTCGGCTTCAGGGTGCGAAGCGCGTCACCCAGGAAACCTACGACATTTGGACGGCCCGGGCAGTACCGCGTGCCGACGACATCATCCTCACCAGAGAAGCGCCCGTTGGTCGTGTGGGCCGCATCGAAGATGGAATGATCCTCTGCCTTGGGCAGCGGACGATGCTGCTTCGTCCCGACATCAGCCGTACGGACCCGCGATTTCTTCACTATTTCTTGCTAAGTGATGATGTGCAGGCGATGCTTCATGGCCATGCTTCGGGTTCAACTGTTCCGCATCTCCGGGTTGCCCAGGTCCGCACGCTCCCGGTTCCTTTGGTGCCAGATCTCGCGGTTCAGCGAGCTATTGGTCAGCTACTCGGGGCGCTGGACGAAAAGATTGCAGTCGATGCAGCTGTCGCTGCAACAAGCCGCGAACTCAGCCTAGCATTTTTCGGGCAGGCAGTTCATAGCGATCAGCCTGTCGAGGTTATGGTCGAATCGGTTGTGACCGCACTTACTCGTGGCGTAGCACCCAAGTACACGGATTCCTCGGATGAGCTTCCTGTGCTCAATCAGAAGTGTGTCCGTGACGGGCGTGTGAACCTGGAGCTCTCTCGTCTGACTCTGCGGGAGAAAGTCAACGCATCGAAATTGCTGCAGCGTAATGACGTGCTTGTGAATTCAACAGGAGTCGGCACGCTGGGTCGAGTTGCTCGATGGACTTTGCCCCTGGAAGCAACCGTAGACTCCCACATTACGATCGTGCGGTTCGACAAGCAGAAGGTCGACCCTGTGTGTGCCGGGTTTGCAATGCTTCTTGCTCAGCCGGATATCGAGGCGATGGGGGAAGGTAGCACTGGTCAAACTGAACTCCGGCGCGCTCAAGTGGGCGGCTTGGAAATCACCCTGCCCAGCTCAGCAGCACAGAAGGAACTACGCATCAGGCTTGACGCCTTGGAGGAGCGAGCAGAACAGGCTCTTGCCGAGTCCAGGACGCTTGCCGCCCTGCGGAACGCCCTCATTCCCCAGCTCATGTCGGGCAGGCTTCGCGTCCGTGACGCGGAGCGCATCGTGGAGGACGCCGTATGACGACGGTTAACGACCGCGCCAAGCACGACCGCAAGATGACCGAGTCCACGTGGGAGCACCTCGCCATGGACGAGCTGGGCCAGCTCGCCTGGGAGGTGAAAGAGGGCAAAGCCATTGCACCCGGGTTCGGGCATCGCAAGGACTGGGACGACCTCATCCTGCACGACGAGCTCCAGTCCGCGATCGAGCGGTTGAACCCCGAGCTGCCGGCCGCCGCTGTCCACGAGGCCCTGAGTATCGCTGTAGACCCGGCCTCCACCGAGGCGTACCCGGAGAACAAGCAGGCGCACGCCAACCTCACGGCCGGCATCCGGCTCACGTACACGGACGACTTCGGCGCTGAGCAGACACCCACCGTCCGGCTCGTCGATTTCACTGACCCCGACGCGAACACCTACCTCGCCGTCAACCAGGTCACCGTCCGTGACAGCGACGGCAGCCACCGCCGCTTCGATGTTGTCCTGTACGTCAACGGCCTGCCCCTTGCAATCATCGAGCTGAAGAGCGCCGCCGCCGAGAACGCGACCCTCAAGGACGGGCACGCGCAGCTGCAGACCTACGTCGCCGAGTTCCCGGTGGCCTTCCGTTACAACGTGCTGTGCCTGGTCTCCGACGGCATCACGGCAAAGTACGGCACGGTCTTCACCCCGTACGAGCACTTCGCGCCGTGGAACGTGGACCATGATGGCGACCGCGTCGACACCAACGCACCTGACTACGACGGCTTGGAGGCGCTGAACCTCGCGCTGCATGGGCTGTTCACCCAGTCCCGTTTCCTCTCCCTCACCCGCAACTTCGTCAACTTCACTCCCACGGGCAAGCGCATCGCGAAGCCGCACCAGTACTACGCGGTGACGAAGGCCGTGGAGGCGATCGTCATTGCCTCGCAGACCAACGGTCAGGCGGGGGTGGTCTGGCATACGCAGGGGGCTGGCAAGTCCGAGGAGATGGTGGAGACTTCCGCACTGGTCGCCCGCCACCCGGCCCTCAACAACCCCACCATCGTCGTAGTCACCGACCGCAATGACCTCGACGACCAGCTGTACGACACCTTCCGGGACAGTCAGACGCTGCTCGGCCAGGAGCCCCGTCAGGTCGACACCCGGGACGAGCTGCGCACCGAGCTGAAGAGCCGGAACGTCGGCGGCATCATCTTCACCACCCTGCAGAAGTTCGGCCTCAGCAAGGAGGAGAAGGCCGCGGGTACCGGCCATCCCCTGCTCTCCGACCGTCGCAACATCCTCGTCGTGGTCGACGAGGCGCACCGCTCGCACTACGACAGCCTCGACGGGTATGCGCGCCACCTGCGTGACGCCCTCCCGTACGCAACGCTCATCGCCTTCACCGGTACGCCGATCTCGAAGGCAGACGCCGACACCCGCGCGGTCTTCGGTGAGTACATCGACGTCTACGACCTCACTCGGGCAGTCGACGACGAGGCCACCGTTCGCGTCTACCACGAGCCGCGGGTCATCGATGTGTCCCTGCCCCCGGACGTCGATCCCGCGTCCATCGACGAGAAGGCCAGCGCCCTCACCGAGGGCATGGACGATGCCGAGCGTCGGCGCGCCATGCAGTACGCCGCCACAATGAACACGGTCTACGGCGCCCCCGACCGCATAGCCAAGCTCGCGGACGACCTGATCTCGCACTGGGAGAAGCGCCGAGAGCTGGTGAAGCCGGACATCGGCGGACCCGGCAAGGCGATGATCGTGTGCGCCACGCGGGAGATCTGCGTCAAGGTGTTCGACGCGTTGGCCGAGCGCCGGCCTGCGTGGGCGAGCAGCGAGGTCGACCAAGGCGTCATGAAGATTGTCTTCCATGGTGACCGCACTGACCCGGAGCACCTGCGCAAGCACGCTCTGCGTAAGTCTCAGCAGAAGACCATCCAGGCCAGGGCCAAGAACCCGGACGACGCGCTCGAACTGCTCATCGTGCACTCGATGCTGCTCACCGGCTATGACGCGCCGCCCATCCACACCCTGTACATGGATCGCCCCATGCAGGGAGCCAACCTGATGCAGGCCCTGGCCCGCGTCAACCGCCGCTTCCGCGGAAAGCAGGACGGTCTGCTCGTCGGCTACGCCCCGCTCACCGACAACCTGAACCGGGCGCTGGGTGAGTATTCCCGCCGGGACCAGGAAGACCAGACCCTCGGGGCGGACATCGAACGAGCCATCACCGAGGTGAAGAACGAGCTCACCACCATCAAGGGGCTGCTGGCCGGCTCGCGCTGGAAGGAGCACCTCGCAGACACGGCCCATCCCGAGCCGCGCAAGCGTGCCCTGCGTCTGACCTCCAACTACCTGCGCGATCCGAAAACTCCCGGCAACAAGGTGGAACCCGGAAGCAAGCCGCTCTCGGCCCGCTTCAAGGACAGCGCGGCCCGCCTTGATCGCTTCTACCGGATCTGCGCGATGAGCAAGGAGATCGCCGAGCGCTGCGAGGACATGGCGGACTGGCGGCGCGATATCGCCTTCTTCAGCGAGGTGCGCGCGTGGATGGTCAAGCTGGACGCCGCAGACCGCGAGGCCACCGGCCGGCCGCTGACTGCCGAGGTCCGGCGCTATCTCGAAGCGCTCGCCGCCTCGGTCGTCGATGCCGATGAGATCACCGATCTGTACGCGGAGGCGGGGATCGGCAAGCTCGACATCACGCGCCTCAACGAGGCTCAGCTGCGCAGATTGGAGAAGTCCGAGACGCCGCATCTGGTGGCGGAAGCCCTGCGCCGCATGATCGAGCAGAAGATGCGCGAGGTGACCAAGCACAACGTCGTCCGGCACGAGAGCTTCTCGAAGCGGCTGAACGATCTGATGCGACGCTACATGCTTCAGCAGCTCACCAGCGCCCAGGCAATCGCCGAACTTGCGGCGCTGGCGCGGCAGGTGTCGGAAGAAGCGCGTCGCGGTGAGCGGTTCGACCCGCCGCTCAACCACGCGGAGCTGGCCTTCTACGACGCGGTCGCACACCGCGACATGGCCGAGCTGATCGTCGGCGGTGACGAGAAGCTGGCGGAGATCGCCCGGGCCCTCGTTGCGGACATCCGGAAGAACCTCTCCGTGGACTGGCTCTCACGCGAGCCCGTCCGCGCCAAGCTGCGCACCCGCATCCGCCGGGTCCTGGCCATGTTCGACTACCCGCCCGAAGAAGAGCGCGAGGCCGTCGACCTGGTCCTGAAGCAGATGGAAACCTTTGCGGCCCGGTGGGCTCCTGGCGCGAAATGATCGACCTGGCGGGCTGCTTCGGCAGCCCGCCAGTTGCTCTCAACTCACCATCAGGCATGAGTTCTTGATAACCCTAGTTATCAAGAATCTGCTGTGCCAAGGGGCCTCGGTCTCCCTAATGTTCCGTTCCGGCAGGGTCCGAGCGGCCCCGTTCCTCGTCCTACCGGACCTTGGAAAGCTGGGAGTTGACTGTGGAGCACAACACTGATCAGAGCGCAGGGCCTGAGGGCTCCAAGGTGCTCACCCGTCTCCTGGAGAACCGTCTGGCCGCGTCGGGCCTGTCTGACGCAACGAAGGAGCTGCTCCGGGACGCTCTGGGTGACCACGAGGGCGGAGAGGTGCGTGCCGCAGGCCGCGTGTACTTGGACTCCGTCTCCGTCGCCGGCTTTCGCGGCATTGGGCGCAAGAGCTGGCTCTCGCTCACTCCCAAGCCCGGCGTCACCCTTGTCGTGGGCCGCAACGGATCGGGCAAGTCGAGCTTTGCCGAGGCGATCGAAACGGCTTTCACGGGGACGAGCGCCCGATGGGACGGCCGCAGCCCGATCTGGCGCAGCAACTGGCGGAACCTGCACGAAACTGCTGCCCCGAAGATCGAGGTCAAGCTCCACCTTGAGGGCGATCCCACGTCCAGCACTCTGTCGTGTACCTGGTCGAGCGACGACGTCACGTTTCCCGAGGTCGCGTTCAAGCGGCCCGGCCACAGCGCGGTCGCCTTCACGGACGCAGGCTGGGACCAGCCGCTCGCCGACTACCGGCCCTTTCTGTCGTACGCCGATCTTGACCGGATGATCAGTGGCAAGCCCAGCGAGATGTATGACGCCGTCGCCACGATTCTCGGTCTGGGACAGCTGACTGACGCGGACGACCGTCTCCAGCTCATGGAGAAGGGTCTGCAGGCGGCGCTGAAGAGCGCTGATGGCGAACTGCCGGAACTACTCACGATGCTGTCTGCGCTGGATGACCCCCGTGCCGCTGCGGCGATCGCCGCCCTCGACCATTCCGGATCCCCGGACTTCGACGCTGTGGCGTCGCTGGTGGACGGCCTGCCTGGTGTGGACGGCGGCGAGCTTGACGCGCTGCGTGCCACGGCTGCGCTGGCTGGCCCCGATCTCGACGCGGTCGGCTCGGCCGTTGACGGCCTGCGCGAGGCGGCGGCCGTCCTGGACGACGTACGCGCGTCCGGGGCGGAGGACGCCCGCCAGCGGGCGGAACTGCTCACACGGGCCCTTGAGCACAGCCGACGGCATCCTGATGAGTCCGCATGCCCGGTATGTGGCTCCGATCGCCTCCTGGACGAGTCGTGGGCTGAGGAGGCAGCCGACCAGATCGACATCCTGCTGCGGGAGGCCGCCACGGCGCAGGACGCGCGAGACGAACTGCACAGCTCGATGGACGCGCTGCGTTACCTGATCTCTCAGGCCCCCGCGTGGCTTCCGGCGGGTCTCGTGGATCCGTGGGAGGAGTGGATCGCCTGCCGGGCGATCACCGACGCCGATCAGCTCGCTGCCCACGCCGAGAATGCCGCCCTGGTACTGGCCGATGCATGCGCTGCCATGCGCACCGAAGCGATCCGGGAACTGGAGAGGCTTGATGAGCGCTGGCGTCGGGCAGCCGTCCGTCTGGTCGGCTGGCTCGACCGGGCTCGCGCGGCCCATGCAGGCAAGCCGAGGCTGAGCCAGGTCAAGGGCGCACGGAAGTGGCTGAAGGAGGTCGGCACCGAGCTTCGCGAGGCGCGGCTGCGTCCGTTCGCTGACCACTCACAGCGGATCTGGGAGGAGCTGCGCCAGCAGAGCAACGTTGACCTGCGGTCCGTACGCCTGGCTGGTACCGACAAGGCCAGCGTACGGAAGCTCGTGACGGATGTGTCCGTCGACGGCACGGAGGCCGCGGCGGTCGGTGTCATGAGCCAGGGCGAACTGCACTCGCTTGCACTCTCCCTCTTCCTGCCCCGCGCAGCGGCCCCGGACAGCCCCTTCGGCTTTGTCGTGATCGACGATCCGGTTCAGTCCATGGACCCTGCCAAGGTCCATGGGCTCGCGAAGGTCCTGCACTCACTTGGCGAGAGTCGACAGGTCGTGGTGTTCACCCACGACACGCGGCTGCAGCGTGCATTCCAGAGCCAGGAACTCCCGGTATCCGTGCTCGAGGTAGAGCGCGGGGACCGCTCCACGGTCACGGTTCGCGCCGTCACGGATCCCGTGGTCCAGGCTCTGGTTGATGCACGGGCCATTGCCAGCACGAGGGACTTGCCGCAGGAAGCCACGACCCACGTCCTGCCCGGAGTTTGCCGGACGGTCCTGGAACGCGCATTTGCCGAGGCCGCCTGGGTACGGCTGCACCGGTCCGGGATCGCCGAGCATGCGGCCGAGGGAGCGGTCACGGGCGCTACGAAGCTGATGGAGATCGCCGCCCTGGGTCTGTTCGGTGATGCTTCCAGGACGGGTGACGTCTACCGTGAGCTTCGCTGGCGGTGCGGCCCGCGTGCGGTGGACCTCCTCAAGCAGTGTCAGGAGGGAGCACACCCCATGGGCACGACCATTACGGACCCGCACCGGTTCGTGGATGAGATCCAGGCCATCGCCCAGACCGTACGCAAGCCGGAGGTTCCCCAGCCGTGACTGCCGACGTCCATCAGCTGCTGGCTACGGCCGACCGGCTCCTTGTGGGTGCACCCGATGCCTCCGCGGTCGGCCGGTACAGGGGGGCCGCGTTCGCCCTCAGGACCGCGCTGGAAGCGGTGGTGGCCGACGTCCTCTATCAGGCCTCGCCGCCGATTCGTAATGGTTCGACCCGAGCAAAGTTCCTTTGCCTCCGGAGCTTCGTCGATGCCGGGGTAGCTCGTAGGGCGAAGGCCATCTGGGCGCTTCTCTGCCTGGGATGCCACTACCACCAGTACGAGCTGGGCCCGACCAGGGACCAGCTGAGGCTCTGGCGTGTGGAGGTCGGCATTGTGATTAGCCTGCTGTCCGCGTCAGACCGAGGCCCAAGCTGATGACTTCACAGTTCACGCGGCCCTTTACGCAAGACCGCGTCGGCCTTCATCGATTCGCCGAACAATCAAGTCCCCGCTACTGGCGACTCCCCATGCTCCAGATATTGAGGCGAAACTGATGGGTTTCCAATTGGATCGTGTAGCGGACGTGGCGGGCCGCGAAGTAGCCGCAGACGATGTGGGGTTGGCGTTGTCTGCGGTGCAGGAAGCGCCGGGTCTCGCGGGCGAGGTCGTCGGCTGAGGTCGCGCGGGCTGCGTGAACGTGGTGTTTGAGGTCGGCGTTCAGCAACTCGTCGGGGTTGAGCTCGGGACTGTAGCCGGGCATCAGGTGCAGCTCGACTCGCTCGGCGTTCTCCTCGAGCCAGGTCCGGACCGCCTTGCTGCGGTGGACCGGGTGCCGGTCGACGATCACATGGACCTTGCGCCCGGCCTGGCGGGCCAGGCGGTCGAGGA
>NZ_JBEORW010000039.1:0-79034 GCF_040302565.1 Streptomyces sp. NPDC097981 | reverse complement strand
GGTACTGCAGGGGGGACCCTGTGGGAGAGTAGGACGCCGCCGAACAATCATTGTGGGAAAGCCCCGCACCTTATGGTGCGGGGCTTTTCTGCGTTTACGGCCATCTTTTGCGCAGGGTCGGGGCCACGGGCTACGACCTCCTCCGGGAGCCGGCTCCCGTCGCCGGCCATGAAGGAGCTGACGGTCCTTCTGGAACTCCCTGTGTGATCTCTCTACCCACCGGTAGCCCGCGGGCCTACGCTGTGCCGCCATGACAGAAGACGTACGGCTGCGCCGGGGCCGGGGCTCCTTGGGGTTCAGCTTCTTCGTACAAGGCGTGACCTTCGCCCTCCTCGTGACGCGGATCCCCGCCATCCAGGACCGGTACGGGATATCCGACGGGCTGCTGCCCGCCTTCCTCGCCGCCGTGCCGATCCTCGCCGGGGTGTCCAGCGTCGTCACCGAGCACCTCGTGAAGCGGGTCGGGTCCGCCGTCGTACTGCGGTGGGCGCAGCCGCTCGTCCTGCTCGCCCTGCTGGGAGTCGGGGCCGGCAGCCGGATGTGGCACGCGGCGCTGGCACTGGGCGCGTTCGGGCTGTCGGTCGGTGCGCTCGACGCGTCGATGAACATGCTCGGCGTCAGCCTCCAGCGGGCGTACGGGCGCAGCATCATGCTCGGCTTCCATGCCGCGTACAGCCTGGGCGGGATCGTGGGGGCGTCCGCCGCCTGGGCGGGGGCGCACTGGCACCTGTCGCTGTTCACCTCGTACCTGCCGGCCGTCGTCATGCTGCTGCCGTCAGCCTTGTACGGGAGCCGGTTCTACGCCGACCGGCCGGCGGATGCCGAGCAGGGTACGGAGCCGGGGGCCGGCGGGTTCAAGTGGCTGCTGCCGCTGTGCCTGGTGATGGCGTGTGCGTACATCGGGGATTCGACGGTGTCGAACTGGAGCGCCAAGTACCTCCAGGACGTACTGGGGAGCTCGGAGCAGCTGGCGACGGTCCCGTACAACGTGTACATGGTGACCACGCTGATCGGGCGTGCGGTCGGGGACCTGGGCGTGCGGCGCTTCGGGGCGGTGGCCGTCGTACGGATCGGGACGCTCGTCGCCGCCGGCGGGTTCGCGGTCGTGGCCGCCGCGCCCGGGGCGTGGACGGGGATGCTCGGGTTCACGCTGCTCGGGATCGGGCTGTGCGTGATCGTGCCGCAGACCTTCGCGGCCGCGGGCAGGCGCGCGGTGGAGCACAACGGGCCAGGAGCCTCGGACACGGCCGTGGCGCGGCTCAACATCTTCAACTACGTCGGTTTCCTGATCGGTTCGCCGCTCGTCGGCGGGATCGGGGACGCCTGGAACTACCGGGGCGCGATGCTCGTGCCGATGGGACTGGTCCTCGTGACACTCTTCCACGCCCGCTCGTTCGGCGCGGAGGGCGCCCGATACGGTGTCGGGCATGAGCGGCGAGCCGGTGACCGGGCTGTTGATGTGGGACGAGGCGGTAACGAGGTATGACTTCGGACCGAGCCATCCGATGGATCCGGTGCGCCTGGCGCTGACCATGGGCCTGGTGCGCGCCTTCGGGCTGGACCGGGAGATGTCCGTACGGGCGGCACCAGCAGCGGGGGACTCCACGCTGCGGCTGGTCCACCGGGAGGACTACGTGGCCGCGGTGCGCGAGGTGTCCGCGGATCCCGGGGTGGCCGACGGGTCGTACGGGCTGGGGACGATGGACGATCCCGCCTTCCACGGGATGCACCAGGCCTCGGCGCTGATCGCAGGGCAGTCGGTGGCGGCCGCGGAGGCGGTCTGGCGCGGGGAGGCCGAGCACGCGGTGAACTTCGCGGGCGGGCTGCACCATGCGATGCCGGGCGGCGCGGCAGGGTTCTGCGTGTACAACGACGCGGCGCTGGCGATCGCGCGGCTCCTGGAGCTGGGGGCGGAGCGCGTCGCGTACGTGGACGTGGACGTGCACCACGGCGACGGGGTCCAGGCGGCGTTCTGGGACGACCCCCGGGTGCTGACGATCTCCCTGCACGAGCATCCGCGGACGCTGTTCCCGCAGACCGGCTGGCCGGAGGAGACGGGCGGGCCGGCCGCGGAGGGTTCGGCGGTGAACGTGGCGCTGCCGGCCGGGACCGGGGACGAAGGGTGGCTGCGGGCGTTCCACGCGACGGTGCCCGAGCTCTTGGCGGACTTCCGGCCGCAGGTGCTGGTGACCCAGCACGGGGCGGACACGCATTTCGAGGACCCCCTCGCCCATCTCGCGGTGTCGCTGGACGCGCAGCGGGCCGTACAGGAGGCCTGTCACCGGCTCGCGCACGAGTACGCGGGCGGCAGGTGGCTGGCACTGGGCGGCGGCGGGTACGCGGTTGTGGACGTCGTGCCGCGGTCGTGGACGCATCTGGTGGGGATCGTGGGGCACCGTCCGGTCGATCCGCAGTCGGCGGTCCCGGACGCGTGGCGGGACGAGGTGTACGCGCGGACGCGGCAGCCGGGGCCGGCCCGGATGACGGACGGGCGGACGGTGGAGTGGCGGGACTGGGAGGCGGGCTACGATCCGGCCGACCGGATCGATCAGGCCGTTCTGGCGACGAGGCGGGCGGTGTTCCCGTTGCGTGGCCTGCTCACGTAAGGCCTGGGAGCGGTGATGCATCGTTACGCCAAGTGTGGGGCTGTTCGCCGGAATTGATGATCCGCCAGGTGTCGTGCGGCAGCATCGGAGGGTGTTGAGCACCGGCGCGCTGCGTGCGCATCTGCTGGCCGCCCGGTTGGCCGGGCCCGTCGCCACCTCGCGGGAGGAGAGCCTGCGCAGCTACCGGCTGTTCGCGGCGCGGGATCCGCGGGTGCTGCTCGGGCTGGATCCGGAGCGGTGCTGGGGCGAGGGCGACCTGCTGAGGCTGATGGCGGACAAGTGCGGGGTCTCGGCGGATCCGGCGCACGTCAGCGGGCCGGATGTGATCGATCCGGAGCGGACGCTGGCGGCCTTGGAGGCGTTCGCGGGGCGGCTGCGCGCAGCGGCCGGGGCGCGGTCGCCCGTGCTGTTCGGGACGGGGCATCCGCATCGTCTCCTGGGGTTCTACGCCAGTTTGGCGCAGGCCCTGTCGGCGGCGGGATGTGTTGTGCTCACCCCGGCGCAGGGGGTCCGTGTCGACATGACGACCCGGTTCGGCGTACGCAGGCACAGCATCGATTACGTACGGGGAGTCGCGTTGGTGCGGGAACCCGGCGCGCGGCCTCCTGGAAGTGCCACCGGCGCGCACACCCATTCACCCCTGCCGGTTCGGATGGCGCTCGGGGCGCTCGCGGAGGCCGGCGGCCCGCTGCCGGAATTGGTGGTGGGGGATCACGGCTGGGTCTGCGGCGCAGGTCAGCTCGGTGTGGAGGCGATCGGGCTGGCGGATACGGATGATCCGGCGCTGTTCGTAGGCGAGGCGGAGGGGCGGGTGGCGGTGGCCGTTCCGCTTGATGACGCGGTGCGCGCGGACTACTACGGACCGCTCGTTCGCTATGTACTCGATCGGGCGAGTCTGTCGGGCGCGCAGGAGTGGCCGCAGCTCCTCTTCCCCACTCGTATCACACGCCCCTACTCTGGGGAGTGAGCGTGCGACGACGAGGAGTAACCGGAGGGGAAGCCGGTGCCCGTCATGCGCGGAAGGTCAAGGTGTGTCATGGCTGCTGGCGAGAGGCCTCTCAGTGAGGTGCAGTTCCTGACCGTGGCGGAGGTTGCCTCGGTGATGCGAGTGTCGAAGATGACCGTGTACCGCCTGGTGCACAACGGTCATCTGCCCGCAATCCGGGTGGGCCGGTCCTTCCGGGTCCCCGAGAACGCGGTTCACGAGTACCTCCGAGAGTCCTATGTGGGGGTGGAGTCGGCCTGAGATTCACCTGCGGTGTCCCTCGGATTACAAGCTCGGAGCTCGGGCGGGTAGGCTAGGCCGACGTAGGTCGTGTGGGCCCAGACGCCCCGCACCAGTGAAGAAGAAGTGAGCGAGGGTAGTCGTGGGCTCTGTTATCAAGAAGCGGCGCAAGCGGATGGCGAAGAAGAAGCACCGCAAGCTGCTCAAGCGCACCCGCGTCCAGCGCCGTAACAAGAAGTAAACGGCAGCTGTACGTGTTCTCCGCAGCCCCTCCACCATCCTGGTGGAGGGGCTGCGGTGTAGCCGGGGGACGACGAGGAAGGCGCTGAGCTCGTGGGGAAGGTCGTGCTCGTTACCGGGGCAGCCCGGCAGCTGGGGGGCCGCTTCGTGCGGCGCGTCCAGCGTGATCCTGAGGTCGAACGTGTCATCGCGGTCGACGCGGTGGCGCCGCCTCACGGGCTCGGATCGGCGGAGTTCGTCCGTACGGACATCAGGCAGTCGTCCATCGCCCGGGTGCTCGCCGAGCACGCCGTGGACACGGTGGTCCACCTGGCCGTCACCGGCGGCAGCCCGGGGCCGGGCGGCGGCACGGGCAGTGCCGTCAAGGAGACCAACGTCATCGGGACGATGCAGCTGCTGGGGGCCTGCCAGAAGTCGCCGACGGTACGGCGGCTGGTGGTGAAGTCGAGTACGTACGTGTACGGGGGCGCCTCGCGGGATCCGGCCGTTTTCACGGAGACCACACAGTCCAAGTCACTGCCGGCGGGGGGCTTCGCGAAGGACGCCGTTGAGGTCGAGTCGTACGTACGGGGCTTCGCGCGCAGACGGCCCGACGTGGCGGTGTGCGTGCTGCGCTTCGCGAACATCCTGGGGCCGTACGCGGACTCCGCGCTCGCCGAGTACTTCTCGATGTCGGTGATGCCGACGGTGCTGGGGTACGACCCGCGGTTGCAGTTCGTCCACGAGGACGATGTGCTGGACGTGCTGCGGCTGGCGGCGGGGGAGCCTCAGCGCGGGACGCTGAACAGCGGGACCTTCAACATCGCGGGGGACGGGGTGCTGCTGCTGTCGCAGTGCGCGCGCCGGCTGGGACGGCCGACGGTGCCGCTGCTGCTGCCTGCGGTCACGTGGGTGGGGTCGGCGCTGCGCGCGGTGGGGGTCACCGATTTCTCGCCGGAGCAGATCAGACTGCTCACGCACGGGCGGGTCGTGGAGACGTCCCAGATGCGGGAGGTGCTGGGATTCAAGCCCATGTACACGACCGCCGAGACCTTCGCGGATTTCGCGCGCAGCCGGGGGACCGGGCTGCTGCCGCCGGAGCGCGTGGGGCAGGCCGTGGACCGGGTTGGGGCCATGCTGAACGGGCACAGCCCGGACGTCGGGGTTGCCGGAGCCGAAGAGGGAGCGCAGCGATAGTGGCGGATGCCAAGGTCATTCCGTTCGACGAGGACCGGCCGCGCCGGCGGGGCGCCGGGCCGCGGAGAGTACGGGCGGTGCCCGCTCCGGAGCCGGTGGTGGAGGCCGTGGAGCCGGCCGCGGCGGAGCCCGCTCCCGTGGAGGCGGCCGGGCCTGCCTGGGACCGGCGGATCGCCGGTGGGCTCGCGTTCCTGCGGCGGCGGGTCACCGGGGACTACGAGGTCGACGAGTTCGGCTATGACAAGGAGCTGACGGACCAGGTCCTGATGTCCTTGATGCGGCCGCTGTTCGACAAGTACTTCCGGGTCGAGGTCAAGGGCATCGAGAACATCCCGGCCGAGGGCGGGGCGCTGATCGTGGCGAACCACTCCGGGACGCTGCCGCTGGACGGGCTGATGATGCAGGTGGCGGTCCACGACCACCATCCGGCGCAGCGGCACCTGCGGCTGCTGGCGGCGGACCTGGTGTTCATGCTGCCGGTGGTGAACGAGCTGGCGCGCAAGGCAGGGCACACGCTGGCGTGCTCGGAGGACGCGCAGCGGCTGCTCGAAGCCGGGGAACTGGTCGGGGTGATGCCGGAGGGCTTCAAGGGGATAGGGAAGCCGTTCGGAGACCGGTACAAGCTCCAGCGGTTCGGGCGGGGCGGGTTCGTGTCGACGGCGCTGCGGGCGGGGACGCCGATCGTGCCGTGCTCGATCGTGGGGGCGGAGGAGATCTACCCGATGGTCGGCAACGCGAAGACGTTGGCGAGGCTGCTGGGGATCCCGTACTTCCCGATCACGCCGACGTTCCCGTGGCTGGGGCCGTTGGGTGCGGTGCCGTTGCCGACGAAGTGGACGATCCAGTTCGGCGAGCCGATCGTGACGGACGGGTATCCGGCGGAGGCGGCGGAGGACCCGATGCTGATGTTCAACCTGACGGACGAGGTGCGCGAGCAGATCCAGCACACGCTGTACAAACTGCTGGTGCAGCGGCGGTCCGTGTTCTTCTGATTCCTCGGAGGCCGTTCCGCCGGGTCTGTTTCACGGCGCAGGCCCTCAGTCCCGTTCGGGGCTGAGGGCCTGCGGCCGTTCGGTGCTACTTGGTGTCCTCCGCCTTGATGCCCAGGCCCGGGAGGAGGCCCGGGAGCAGGGGCGGCAGGGTGATGTCCGGCTGTGCCTGCTCCGGCGAGGACGAGGGCGCCAGGGTGCCCTGCCCCGTGGGCGGGTGCAGGAGGTCGCCGGCGCCGCCCAGGAGGCCGCCGGGGGCCGGTGAGGGCTTGCTGCCGCCGGGCGGGGTCGGGGTCGGGCTGGCCGAGGGGGCGCCCGCCGCCGGTGCGGACTGCTGCTGTTGCTGCCCGGCCGGAGCGCTCGGCTTGGCCGGGGCGCCGGAGCCGCGGGTCCGCTCCGGGGCCTTCGGGAGCAGGCTCTGCAGGGGCGCCACGTCATCGTCTATGGCCTGGAAGACCGACTCGACTTCTCCGCTCACGTCGGTGAGCTGCGCCGGGAGCTTTTCCCGGAGCCGGCCCCACGCGTCGCGGTGGGAGCGGGAGAACGACGACAGCGCCTGGATCGGGCCGAGCGAGCCGTCCCGTTCGTAGGCTGCCTGGAGGAGCCGGTGGCCCTCCGCCGCGTCGTGCTTCATACCGGCCAGGGCCCGGCGGATCTCGCCGAGCGACTCGTGGTCCAGTACGCCCGTCCGGCCGCGTTCCATCAGCCTGCGGGCTTCCGCGAGGCGGTTCGAGGCCTGGTCGAGGTAGAGCTCGCCCCGGTCCGCGTCCTCGTCGGTCATCCCGAGCTTCAGATCCTCCATGCCCCGCTTGATCGGGTAGAGGGAGTCACCGGGCAGGGCGTCCGTGCTGGCAGCGGCCACTCCGCTGAAGGCCCCCGCGGCCACACCTACGGTGAGGCCGCCCGCTGCGATGCCCTTGGACCAGCGGGAGCGGGGCCGCAATTTCCGGAGCGAGGTCGCCCGGTGGGCGCCGCGGCCGGTCCGCTGCTCGGGCACTTGAGGGTCCGAGGCGGCACCGCCCCCGGCCCTCTCTTCCATCACCCTGGCCTCCATGGCGGCCACGAGCTGCGCTCGTTGCACCACTTTGACCCCGGGGTCCAGCACCGGGCGCGGCATTCTTTCGCCGAGCGCGCTCGCCAGGGCCAACAACCGGTCGTGGTCGGCAGGTTCGGCAGGTGCCTGGGACTGCTCGGCCGCCGGGTCCGGTTCTGGAGGATCGGATGGGTTCCGATCCTCCAGGGCCTGGGCGAAGGCGTTCGCCCGCCGGTGCGGAGTCACGTTCGCGATCACTGGCGGCACCTCCTCTCGTCATGACGATCGACTCCCCAAGGTGTCCGGAAGGTTGCCTTCCTTGAGCACGTCCACACTTTCGGGTGAGCGGCTTCAGGCAGGGCATGTCCACAGGGAGCCTGCATCCCGCACAACGAGCGGCGCGGCACTTGGGTTACGGACGAAGGATGATCGGACCACAGCGTCATCGAGGGGTCACCGGTTGTGTGGATTGTCAGGAGGGCCGGAAGGTGTGGGGGGTGTGGCAGGGGGAGGCGTTCGGGGGTGGCGGTGTCGGGCCCGGCGGGGGTCAGCGGGCGTCGTCCGGGAGCAGGCGGGCCAGCGTGCGGACAGCCCGGTACTGAAGCGTCTTGATGGCGCCCTCGTTCTTGCCCATCACCCGGGCGGTCTCGGCGACCGACAGGCCTTGGAGGAACCGCAGGGTCACGCACTCCTGCTGCTGGGGATTGAGCTTGCGCACGGCTTCCAGCAGGGCGGCGTTGGAGAGGGACTCCAGGACCGAGTCCTCGGGGGATCGTTCCACCTCGTTCGCGTCCAGCATCTCGCCCGTGGTCACTTCCAGGCGGAAGCGGCTGGACTTGAAGTGGTCCGCGACCAGGTTGCGGGCGATCGTCACGAGCCAGGCGCCGAAGTCGCGGCCCTGCCAGGTGAAGGTGGAGATGCGGCGCAGTGCCCGCAGAAAGGTCTCGCTGGTGAGATCCTCTGCGGTCGCCTTGCCGCCGACGCGGTAGTAGATGTACCGGTAGACCGTGTCGCTGTACTGGTCGTAGAGCCGGCCGAAGGCCTCGGCCTCGCCGGCCTGGGCGCGTTCGACCAGGTCCATCATGCGGGCCTGGTCGCTGTCCGCGGTGGGGCGGCGTGCGGCGGGCGCGCTCGTTCCGGTGGCGGTGCCGCCGGCGCCTCCTCCCGCGCGACCGCGTCTGCCCACCGTCGCTCCGCCGTCCGTCAGGGCATAGCAAGGACCGGCCGGGCCGAGGCCGGCAGGGACCGCGGCGGCGAAGGCAGGGACGGCGTACGCGGTGGGGACGAAGCCGCGCAGGTGGTCGAGGACCGTTGCGCGCAGCGTAGCCAGGCCCGAGGCGTCAACCCCGACAGGTGGGTACACGGGACTCCCAGAGGCAGAGCTTCCATCACGTGCAGTGCGAGACCGTTCACCCGTCGTGGCGACAGATGGGCGGTGGCATGCGTTTGAGGAGAATAACGCTTCGTACAGGGAGCGCTACACCCAGTTGCTCAAATCACCGATTCCGACACTTCTGTTGCGTGTCGAAGGCATATTCGGTCGCAGTTGGTGATCGCTTCTTGATCGGTTGAGCGCGCGGAATGGACGGTTCCACGTGGCTCGCGACCGAGTCGGGCATGCGGGAGTGGCGCGCGGGACGCGGGGGTAGAGGTGGGGGAATGCCCGCGGCGCAGCGGGCCGGCGGCCCGCGAGGCGTCGCCCGGCCGGCCGCGCGGCGGCTGCCGCCCAGGCTGCGGCCTGGGCGGCAGCCTGGGCCGCGGGGCGCAGCGGGCTACTTGCGGCGGCGGTGCAGGGCGATGGCGGCGGCCGCGCCGCCCGCGATCGCGCCGACCCCGGCGGCGGCCGGGACGCCGACCTTCACGGCCTTGCGGCCGGTCCGATAGTCGCGCAGCCGCCAGTCGTGTGCCCGGGCATGCTTGCGCAGTTTTGTGTCGGGATTGATCGCGTACGGATGTCCGACCAGCGACAGCATCGGAATGTCGTTGTGCGAATCGGAGTACGCCGCGCAGCGTTCGAGGTCGAGGCCCTCGGCGGCGGCCAGCGCGCGCACGGCCTCGGCCTTCGCGGGTCCGTGCAGCGGCTCGCCGACGAGCCGGCCGGTGTAGATGCCGTCGACGGACTCGGCGACGGTGCCGAGCGCCCCGGTCAGGCCGAGCCGGCGGGCGATGATCGTGGCGGTCTCCACGGGCGCGGCCGTGACGAGCCAGACCTTCTGGCCGGCGTCGAGGTGGGCCTGGGCCAGGGCGCGGGTGCCCGGCCAGATCCGCTCGGCCATGTACTCGTCGTAGATCTCCTCGCCGATGGACATGAGCTCGGAGACCTTGTGGCCCTTGACGATGGAAAGGGCGCTGTCGCGGGCGTCCTGCATGTGCTCGGGGTCCTCGACCCCGGCGAGCCGGAACCAGGCCTGCTGCCAGGCGAAGCGGGCGAGCTCGCGGCGGTGGAAGAACTCCCGCTTGTAGAGGCCGCGGCCGAAGTGGAAGATCGCGGCGCCCTGCATGACGGTGTTGTCGAGGTCGAAGAAGGCGGCGGCGAGGTCGTCGCCGGCGACGGGGAACTCGGGTTCGGCCGGTTCCGCTTCCTCGGCTGCCGCCCCGGCCGTCCGCCCGGCGGTCTCCTCGGGCTCGGCGGGTGGTCCGGCATCCGCCTCGCGCGCCTGCGCGGTCTTGCGGGCGGCCTCGGCCGAGGCCTCGCCTGCCAGCACGCTCCGCGCGGTTGCGGAGCGCCTACGGGGGGTGAGCCATCCCAGAGCGGCCATGACGCGAGCATAGCCATTGTGTTCGGGAGTTCCCGAACCGAAGCGATGCCGAGGGCGTGAACTCTTCGGTGCGCGGGTGTTACGGGGCGGCGCGGGAGAATGGGGGGCATGAGCCCTTTGCTGCGTCGTAAGGAAAAGAAGCGTCCCGGCGAGCGGTTGGTCACGCTCATCGGGAAGCCGGGGTGCCATCTCTGCGATGACGCCGAGGAGGTGATCGAGAAGGTCTGTGCGGAAGTCGGAGCACAGTGGGAGAAGAAGGATATTTCGCAGGACGCGGAGCTCTATCGGCGGCACTGGGAGCAGATTCCGGTCGTGCTGGTCGACGGCGAGCAGCACACCTTCTGGAGGGTGAACCCGGACCGGTTGCGCCGGGCGTTGGGGGGCTGACCTCCGGCCGGTTACCATCATGGGCGATTTGCGGGGTCTCGGGGGCGTATCGATGAGGAGTGTGTACCGTTTTGCCCGCCTCGGGATTTGAACGGGTTCGGCGTGTTGTGGGTTCCCGTCCTGCGCACCCGCGTCGCGTGACCCCGGTCACTTTGCTCGGACAAAGCGGACACAATCTTTGTGCACGCGTTCACAAAGGCATAGCCTGCTTTCGACGGGGCGGTCTTGGGACAAGTGACCGCCTGCAGCCCCGCTCATCCCGCAGGAGCATCGTGGCAACTGGCCGAACTCACCGACCGGCGACCCGCAGCCGAGGTATTCCCGAGGCCACTGTCGCCCGGCTTCCGCTGTACTTGCGCGCACTCACCGCGCTCTCCGAGCGATCGGTGCCCACGGTGTCCTCCGAGGAGCTCGCGGCGGCCGCCGGAGTCAACTCCGCCAAGCTCCGCAAAGACTTCTCCTACCTGGGTTCATACGGTACGCGCGGCGTCGGCTACGACGTCGAGTACCTCGTGTACCAGATCTCCCGCGAACTCGGCCTGACCCAGGACTGGCCGGTTGTCATCGTCGGCATCGGCAACCTCGGTGCGGCCCTCGCCAACTACGGCGGCTTCTCCGCGCGCGGATTCCGCGTCGCGGCCCTCATCGACGCCGACCCCGCGATGGCCGGCAAGCCGGTCGCGGGCATGCCCGTGCAGCACACCGACGACCTTGAGAAGATCATCGAGGAGAACGGCGTCTCGATCGGCGTCATCGCGACCCCGGCGGGCGCCGCCCAGCAGGTGAGCGAGCGGCTGATCGCCGCCGGTGTCACCTCCATCCTGAACTTCGCGCCGACCGTGCTGTCCGTCCCGGACGGGGTGGACGTGCGCAAGGTCGACCTGTCGATCGAACTCCAGATCCTGGCGTTCCACGAGCAGCGCAAGGCCGGGGAGGAAGCCGCGGCCGGCGCCGCCCCCTCCTCCGTCGCCCCCGCCGACGCGGATGCGGCCGACGCCGCAGTCGTCGGCTCCGGCGCGGCCCCCGCCGCGGCCGTCGAGCCGCCCGCCGGGCGGTCCGCCGCCGCACGCAAGAGCGGCCCCGAGGGCGATGTTCCGGCGGTGATGCCGGCATGAGCCTGCTCGTCGTGGGACTGAGCCACCGCAGCGCGCCGGTGAGCGTGCTCGAACGCGCCTCCCTGTCGGCCGACGCCAAGGTCAAGCTCCTGCACGACACCCTCGCCGCAGAGCCGGCGACGGAGGCGACGGTGCTCGCCACGTGCAACCGGATCGAGCTGTACGCGGACGTGGACAAGTTCCACGCCGGTGTGGCCGAGCTGTCGACCCTGCTCGCGCAGCACAGCGGGGTGGCTCTGGAGGAGCTCACTCCGTACCTGTACGTCCACTACGAGGACCGGGCCGTCCACCACCTGTTCTCGGTGGCCTGCGGGCTGGACTCGATGGTGGTCGGCGAGGGCCAGATCCTCGGGCAGATCAAGGACGCGCTGGCGCTGGGGCAGGAGCTCCACTCCGCCGGCCGCCTGATCAACGACCTGTTCCAGCAGGCGCTGCGCGTCGGCAAGCGGGCGCACTCCGAGACCGGGATCGACCGGGCCGGACAGTCGCTGGTGACCTTCGGGCTCGAACAGCTGACAGCCGGGCGCGAGCCGGTGGACGTCTGGGCCGGGGGCAAGCGGGCGCTGGTGATCGGCGCCGGGTCGATGTCCTCGCTGGCCGCCGCCACGCTGGCGCGGGTCGGCATCGCCGAGATCGTCGTGGCGAACCGCACCGCAGAGCGGGCGGACCGTTTGGTCGAGATTCTGGTTGCCTCAGGCACTGGGGTGGCGGCCAGGTCCCTGCCGATGGCCGAGGTCGCCGACGAGCTGACGCGAGTCGATGTCGTCGTGTCCTGCACCGGCGCCACCGGGCTGGTGCTGACCGGCGAGGACGTCGCGGCCGCCGTGGGGGGCCCTGCACGGCCCGTCCCCTCCCTGCACCTTCCCGAGGCCCGGGGCCCCGTCCCGGACCCGGCGCCCCGCACGCCGGCCGGCCTGGACGCCGAGGTCGTGGCGCGGCTGGTGGCCGCCGCCGAGGCCGGGATCCGCCTCGCCGACGGCGGCGTGGCCCGGACCATCGCACCCGGCGCGGACCGCGACGGATGCCCCGTCGACGCGCCGGCCGGCGACGGACGCGCCGCGCTCACCGGTGTCGACGCCAACTCCCTCGAACTGCACGGCACATGGGCGGACCAGGGCGAGGCCGCCGCGCAGCGGCAGCCCCGCAAGGGCGCCCGCAGCCAGGTCGACGTGGCGCCCGTACGGCTCGCCCTGCTGGACCTGGCCATGCCGCGCGACATCGACGCCGCAGTGCACCGGATCCCGGGCGTCCGGCTGGTCGACATCGAATCGCTCGCCGAGGCCTCGGCCGACGCGCCGATGGCCGCCGACGTGGACGCCGTGCGCGGGATCGTCGCCGAAGAGGTGGCCGCCTTCGGGGCCGCGCAGCGGGCCGCGCACATCACGCCGACCGTCGTCGCCCTGCGGGCGATGGCCGCCGAGGTCGTGGCCATGGAAGTGGCGCGGCTCGACGGGCGGCTCCCGGACTTGGACGAACGGCAGCGGGCCGAGGTCACCCAGACCGTGCGCCGCGTCGTCGACAAGCTCCTCCACGCGCCGACCGTGCGCGTCAAGCAGCTCGCCAGCGAGCCCGGCGGCGCCGGGTACGCCGAGGCGCTGCGTGAACTCTTCGACCTCGACCCGCAGACGGTGGCCTCCGTCAGCCGGGCGGACGCGGCCGGTCAGGCCGGACAGGTCGACCAGGCCGACCAGGCTGACAAGAACCACGACTCAGGACGGGCATCATGAATCCACGTCTCGACCAGCCTCTCCGGCTCGGCACGCGGCGAAGCAAGTTGGCGATGTCCCAGTCCGGGCACGTCGCCGACGCGGTACGGGCGATCACCGGCCGGCCCGTCGAACTCGTGGAGATCACGACCTACGGTGACGTGTCCCGTGAGCACCTCGCGCAGATCGGCGGCACCGGCGTGTTCGTCACCGCGCTGCGCGACGCGCTGCTGCGCGGCGAGGTCGACTTCGCCGTCCACTCGCTGAAGGACCTGCCGACCTCCCAGCCCGAGGAACTCGTCATCGCGGCCATGCCGCCGCGCGAGGACCCGCGCGACGCGCTCGTCGCCCGTGACGGCCTGACCTTCGAGCAGCTGCCCGACGGCGCCCGTGTCGGCACCGGGTCGCCGCGCCGCATGGCGCAGCTCAACCACTACGCGCGCACCCTCGGGAAGCGCATCGAGACCGTCGCCATCCGGGGGAACGTCGACACCCGGATCGGCTTCGTGCGCGACGGAGAGCTGGATGCCGTCGTCCTCGCCGCCGCCGGACTGAACCGGATCGGCCGCAGCGCCGAGGCGACCGACTTCCTGTCGGTCGACAACGTGCTGCCCGCTCCCGGCCAGGGGGCCCTGGCGGTGGAGTGCCTCGCGTCCGACGCGGAGCTCATCGCCGCGCTCGCCGAGCTCGACGACCCGCACACCCGGGCCGCCGTGACCGCCGAGCGTTCCCTGCTCGCCGCCCTGGAGGCCGGCTGCAGCGCCCCCGTGGGCGCGCTCGCCGATCTGCTGGCCGACGGCCAGGCTGTCAATGAAATGCGCCTGCGCGGCGTCGTCGGCACCCTCGACGGCGCGACGCTCGTGCAGCTGTCCACCACCGGTCCCGTGCCCCAGTCGTACGACGAGGCCATTGCGCTCGGCCGCGAACTCGCGGACGAGATGCTGGCCAAGGGCGCGGCCGGTCTGATGGGGGAGCGATCCCTTTGAACCCCTCACGTCCGACCACCTCCGCTTTTCCGGTCGCCGCCGCCCACGGGCACGTCACCTTCCTCGGTGCCGGCCCCGGTGACCCGGGTCTGCTGACGCTGCGCGCCGTGGAGGCGCTCGCGGCCGCTGACGTACTGATCGCGGAACCCGAGGTGCTCGATGTCGTACGCACGCATGCGCGCGCCGGAGTGGACACGCCACAGCTGACGGTCGCTGACGAAGTGTCAGCAGCCGCCGGTGTCCCGGTGATCCGGGATGCGGCCAATCTTGTCATGGAGGCTGCGCGCTCCGGCAGGCGGGTCGTCCGTGCCGTCACCGGCGACCCCGGACTCGACGGCAACGCGGCCGAGGAGATGCTCGCCTGCGCCACCGGCGGCATACCCTTCGAGGTGGTGCCCGGTGTCGCGACCGCCGTCGGCGTGCCCGCGTACGCCGGCGTGCCGCTGCGCGGTGATCAGGGTGCCGACGTGCGGTTCGTGGACGCGCGCAACGCCTCCGCGCGTTGCTGGAGCGAGGTCGGCGCCAGCGACGGCACCGTCGTCGTCTCCGCGACGCTGGAGACCGTCCCGAGCGCCGCCGCCGAGCTGGTGTCTGCCGGGCGGGGGCCCGACACCCCGCTCACGGTGACCGTCGCCGGCACCACGACCCGCCAGCGGACCTGGAACGCCACCCTCGGGACCATCGCCCAGGTGTTCAAGCAGGGCAAGGTACTCCCGTCGCCCGAGGGCTCCCGGCCGGTCATAGCCGTGGTCGGTGAGCGCGGCGCCGCCGCGCGCCGCGAGGAGCTGTCCTGGTTCGAGTCGAAGCCGCTGTTCGGCTGGCGCGTCCTCGTACCGCGCACCAAGGAGCAGGCCGCTTCGCTCTCCGACCAGCTGCGTTCGTACGGCGCGGTGCCGCACGAGGTGCCGACCATCGCCGTGGAGCCGCCGCGCACCCCGCAGCAGATGGAGCGCGCGGTCAAGGGCCTGGTCACGGGCCGCTACGAGTGGATCGCCTTCACCTCGGTGAACGCCGTCAAGGCCGTCCGGGAGAAGTTCGAGGAGTACGGGCTCGACGCCCGCGCCTTCGCCGGCATCAAGGTCGCCGCCGTCGGCGAGCAGACCGCCGCCGCGCTCGTCGAGTTCGGCGTCAAGCCGGACCTGGTGCCGAGCGGCGAGCAGTCCGCGGCCGGGCTGCTGGAGGACTGGCCGCCGTACGACCCGGTCTTCGACCCGATCGACCGTGTCTTCCTGCCGCGCGCCGACATCGCGACCGAAACGCTCGTCGCGGGCCTCATAGAGCTCGGGTGGGAGGTCGACGACGTCACCGCCTACCGGACCGTGCGCGCGTCGCCGCCGCCGGCGGACACGCGCGAGGCGATCAAGGGCGGCGGCTTCGACGCCGTTCTCTTCACGTCGTCGAGCACCGTGCGCAACCTCGTCGGCATCGCCGGCAAGCCGCACAACGTCACCGTCATCGCCTGCATCGGACCGGCCACGGCCAAGACCGCGGAGGAGCACGGCCTGCGGGTCGACGTCCTGTCGCCGGAGCCGAGCGTCTCCAAGCTGGCGGAGGCCCTGGCCGAGTACGGTGCGGCGCGCCGCGAGGCGGCCAAGGAGGCCGGCGAGTCGGTGTCCCGGCCGAGCGAACGGCGCCCGGGCGCGCGGCGCCGGCGTACGACGTGAGGTGTTCCCGAATACGGGCTGGGGCCCGGACGCAGCGCGTCCGGGCCCCAGCCCGTATTCGGTTGTGCCGGCGGCGGGCTCTGGCGAGGATCTCCGCCGGAGAACGGGGAAACGGGGGGGCCGATGACGGAGCAGGACGACGACGAGGTCGTGGACCGAGCCCGGGGCGACGTCAGCCGGTGACCCAGCGGGTGAGTCCGGCCCAGGCGGCGGGGGCGACCGTCAGCGTCGGCCCGTCGGTGACCTTGGAGTCCCGGACGTGGACGGTGTCGGCGCAGGTACAGGTGGCTACTTCGACGCAGGCGCCGCCTTCGCTGCCGCTATGGGAGGACTTGTGCCAGGCGGCGGCGACCTCGACGCACTGGCCGCCTTCGTCGCTGCTGTAGGAGGACTTCCGCCAGGCGACGGCGACTTCCAGGCACTGGCCGCCCTCGTCGCCGCTGTAGCTGGACTTGAACCACTTCAATGGGGTGCTCATGTCTCTCCTAGCAGCCGGTCCAACAGGCCCTTTGTCTCTGTGACGTTGAGGGCCTGTGACCGCAGCATCGCATACTTCTGGGCGAGGATGCTGACCTCGTTCGGGTCGCGCACGAGGAAGCTGCCGCGCTGGGTTTCGGAGTAGGCGAGGTGCTGGAACTCCGGGGTTTCCAGGAGGGTGAAGGGGCCGTTGAGGCCCGCGTGGGCGGTGACGCCCAGGGGGAGCACCTGGAGGGAGACGGTCGGCTGGTCCGCGCAGGCGCGCAAGTGGCGCAGCTGCTCGCGGTAGACCTCGACGCCGCCGATCCGGTCCCGCAGGGCCGCCTCCCAGACGATGAAGCTGAGGGTCGGCGGGACCGGGCGGGTGAGGATCCTCTGGCGCTGGATGCGGTGGGCGGTCTGCCGCTCTATCTTCTCCTCGCCGACGAAGGGGACGCGGCAGCCGAGCACCGCCCGCGCGTAGTTCTCGGTCTGGAGCAGGCCGGGCACGGTGAGGGTGTCGTACCAGGACAGGGCGAGGGCCTCGGCCTCGCGCTCCATGTACTCCTCCGCCCAGGCGGGGATCATGTCGACCTCCGGGAGGCGGTTCGCCGCGACCGCCAGCAGGTCGGGCAGACCGAGGACGCGGTCCATCTTCTCGGCGACATTGGGCATCAGGACGCGCCTGCCCTGCTCGATCGAGGCGACGGTCTCGACATCGACGTGCAGCGCCTCGGCGAGGGCGCGCTGGGTCATCCCCTTGGCGGTGCGGGCTGCGGCGACCAGCGCGCCGACCATCTTCATCGCCGTCTCGTTGGGCCGGGGCCTCTTGCGTGGTGGCATACCTGTGAACTCCCCGCGTGCACATGCGAGATACCCGTACCAACCCGTACTCATGAAGGAGTACGGGTTGCTCGTCTCGCTCACGCTAATCACGCAACGCGACGATCGCCCCGTGAACGTGGGAATCCATCCGGCCATGCTGCGTGAGCGGTACTTCCCCCGCAGCCGCCAATCCATCGGCTCCAGCAGGGAGTTCGCGGCGGTGACACTTGACGCGTGGGGTGTCACACGCCGCCGGGACGACCTGTTGCTCTGCGTGAGCGAGCTCGCCACCAACGCCCTGCTGCACGGGGTACCGCCCGGGCGGTACTACCGGCTGCGGCTGCTGCTCTTCGAGGACCTCGTCAGGGTCGAGGTGGCCGACAGCGGGGGCGGGCTGCCGCACGTGAAGGAGCGGAACGCCGGTGCCGAGGGCGGGCGGGGGCTGCTGCTGGTGGCGGCCCTCGCCGAGCGGTGGGGGGTCGGGCCGCGCAGGCCCGGCAAGGTGGTGTGGTGCGAGCTGGCCGTGACGGGCCACCCGCGATCCACCCCCTAGGCTGGAAGCGACTGCTGTCCAGGCTCGAAGAGGCGACTGAGTATGAGCGCGTACGGATCCTTCCCCGGCTCGCGGCCCCGCCGGCTGCGCACCACCCCGGCGATGCGGCGGATGGTCGCGGAGAACCGGCTGCACCCCTCGGACCTGATCCTCCCCGCGTTCGTACGGGAGGGCATCAGCGAGCCCCTGGCGATCTCGGCGATGCCGGGCGTGGTCCAGCACACCCGCGACACGCTGCGCAAGGCCGCGGTGGAGGCCGTCGAGGCGGGCGTCGCGGGGATCATGCTGTTCGGTGTCCCCGCCGATGAGAACAAGGACGCGCTGGGCACGGCGGGCACCGAGCCCGACGGGATCCTGCAGGTCGCGATCCGCGACGTGAAGGCGGAGGTCGGCGACGACCTGGTGATCATGTCCGACCTGTGCCTGGACGAGTACACCGACCACGGCCACTGCGGAGTCCTGGACGAGCACGGGCGCGTCGACAACGACGCGACGCTGGAGCGGTACGCCGAGATGGCGCAGGTGCAGGCCGACGCGGGCGTCCACGTGGTGGGACCGAGCGGCATGATGGACGGCCAGGTCGGCGTCATCCGCGACGCGCTCGACGAGACCGGGCACGAGGACGTCTCGATCCTCGCGTACACGGCGAAGTACTCGTCGGCCTTCTACGGCCCGTTCCGCGAGGCCGTCGCCTCCTCGCTCCAGGGCGACCGCAAGACGTACCAGCAGGACCCGGCGAACGCCCGGGAGTCCCTGCGGGAGCTGGCGCTCGACCTGGAGGAGGGCGCGGACATGGTCATGGTCAAGCCGGCCGGCCCGTACCTGGACATCCTGTACCGGGTTGCGCAGGCGGTGGACGTCCCCGTGGCCGCGTACCAGATCAGCGGCGAGTTCGCGATGATCGAGGCGGCGGCGGAGAAGGGCTGGATCGAGCGCGACCGGGCGATCATGGAGACCCTGCTGGGCATCAAGCGGGCCGGCGCGGACACGATCCTGACGTACTGGGCGACGGAGGTCGCGGGCTGGCTGCGCGAAGCGCGCTGACCCCGGGACCGGGCCCGGCGGGCCCCGGCCGGGTCAGCGCAGCGGCCAGACGCGTGCGGACCCGGCGGGCGGCCCGGCCCGCCAGACCCGCCACCAGGTACGTGTCCGTCCACGCGCCCACCAGGTTGCTCGCCGCGCTCTGCCCATGCGGGGCAGCGTAGGCGGGGCCGGGCGGCGGCTCATGGAGTGGCGGGCGAGTCCGTCACTTCGCGCCGTCGGTAACGGTGGAGCTGCCAGGCCGCGTACGCCGAGAACGGCACGGCGACGGCAGGCACGACCCACCAGGGCAGACCGATCGCGAACGCGGGGACCGCCACGCCGGCGCAGGTGACCGCCATGCCGATGAGCAGCGGTTTTCCGAGCGAGCGCCAGGTCCAGGGCTGCTGCCCGCCGTATCCGGCCAGGCCCGCCGCGGCAAAGCCGAGCCCCAGGGCCGCCACGAGACCCGCGAACGTGCCGATGAGGGCGGTCATCTGGGCGTCGTCGCGGGGTTCGGCGGCGGAACTCTGGCGGACGTCGCCCTCGGCGAGGGCCGTGATCGTGCTGCGCCACACGGTGGCGGTCACCTGGTCGCCGGGCGCGAGCCGGTCGAGCAGCGGGCCCGGATCACCGAAGAGCACGGTCCCGTGCCAGGTGGGCGCGTCGGCACCGGAGCCGGCGCCGGAGAGAACCGCCTCGAACCCGGCGCTCCGGCCGCGCTTCTTGACCACCGTCCTGTCGACGGTGAAGGGGACGGTGCGCAGACAGTCGTCGAAGGTGGTGGCGGTGGGGGCGCACGGCTCGGCGGCCGTGTAGTCGTCGTAGCGCTCGATGTCGGACGGCAGCCACTCGGCGAACACGAAGCCGCAGAACAGCGCCGGTACCAGCGACACCACGGCGAGCAGCGCCCCACCCAGCCGCCCCCGGCCCGAGGGCGGTCTGTGAACCGTTCCGGTCCGTGTCACCACGTGCCTCCCCCATACGTGCTTCCCCTCGCCACAGCCTCCAGGCCCACAGGCGGGCACGCAACGGGGTGGACCGGCAACGGGAGTTCCACCGCTCTTCCGGATTCCGGCAACGGCGCCTCAGGGCCAGTCGATGATCCCGGCGAACACGATGTAGTCCAGGATCACGGCCGCCGGGGCGAGCAGGGCGAAGGAGACCCGGCGGGCGGAGTTCCGGCGCTGCCAGGGGAGCGCCCAGCTGGCCACGAGCACGGCGAGGACGAGCAGCAGGCCGGTGGTGAAGACGGGAAAGGCGATGTCGAACGAGGCGTCGAACCGGTGGCCCGCGGCCTCCCCGCAGGAGTCGCAGGCCATCGGCGACAGCCCGACGAAGAAGAACGCGACGAGGGCCATCGGCAGCGTCAGCAGCGTGGAGACGAGCGGCGCGACGAAGGCGCGCTTGTCTGGCGAGGTGTCCTGGTCCATGGCCCCAGTCAACGGGCCGGGCGGGCCCGGCACATGAGTGCGAGTACTCAGGTCCGGGTGGGGTTGCTGCCCTGGATGGTGGTGCGGCCCCTCAGGTGGAGTGCGCCCGTGCCCCGGGCGGTGACCATGGCGGTGCAGACGGGGTCGAGAAAGTCGACGGAACGCCGGTAGAAGAGGATCCGGGTCAGTTCGAGGTCGATCTCCTCGTCCACGCAGGGGATGTGCCGGAGACGGGCACCGAGCCGGACCGGTCCGACCATGCAGCGCACGACGAAGGTGACCTCGGCCTCGTCGGCGGCCTCGACCCGGTCGATGTAGAGCTCGGCGTCGATGGCGGTGGGGTGGGCACTCGTCATGCAAGGACGATAGATGAGCGGTGCCCGGAAGCGGGGGCGGGGGCCGTGCATCAGGGGTCGGGAGGGGCGGCCGGGGTCCGCGTACCCGGGCCGCTCGCCGCCCCCGCTCGCGTTCCCGCCGCCCCGGGCGCACCCTGGAATGAGGGTGACCCCCCTGGAGGTGATGCACCATGCCCACACTCGTCGGGTGGCACGTGGAGCTCGAATTCACCGAGGAAGGCCACCGCACCAGTGCGGCGGCCATGGTCAGACTCGGCGACGGCTCCGAAATGAGGGCGCGCGGCTATGCCATGCGCCACCCCTCCGACCCGGAGCAGCTGCGGGTCGGGGAAGAGATCGCCGGCGCTCGTGCGCTCATGGATCTCGCTTCCCAGATGTTGCAGAAGGCCCACTCCGAGATCGACGAGGTGACGGGCCGACACTCATACCCGATCAGCGGCTGACCCACTGAGCGAGGTGGGACCAGGCGGTGGGCGTGAGTGTGAGAGAAGGGCCGTGAGGGACTTTCGAGTCCCTCACGTGCACCTGGTCGGGGCAGGTGGCGGCCAAGTCGTCAAACCATCCGCGCTGCCAGGCAGTTCACCGCAGTGACACTTGACGCGCGGCGGTGGTCGGCCACGGAACGGCGACGGGGATGCGGCGCCGGGCGGGGGCGGGGTCTGTTGCCGGTCGCGGCGCTCGCGGACGGGTGAGGTGTCGGGCTCCGCGCGCAGGGGAAGGCCGTCTGGTGCGAGTGGATATCCGGCCCGGCGGAGCGGTGAACGACAGGTCGCTGCGGTCGTCCGGGCTGCCGCGCCGGGGGTTCGGTTCATCGACTAAGGGGGGCCAATGTCGCGTCCGTGGCGGTGGGTTGTCGTTGTCGTGGGTTCTGCGGCCGTGTTCTTCGTCTTCTTCAAGCTGGCCCAGGCGGATCCGTTCGGCTGGCTGCCCGAGAAGGATTCCGACACCGTGGCCGTGGCCGCCGGATTCGCCGGCGCGATGACCGCCGCCGTCGGGCTCGCGGGCGGCTGGTGGGCCGGTACGGCGCCCACCGGGCCGCGCCCTGTCCGGCCGGTGCCGGCCCGCCCCGTACGGCAGAAGGCCGAGGCGTCCGGCACGTCGGAGATCAGCCAGTCCGGCGGGACCCGTCCCGGCGAACGGCTCGACCAGGAGGCCACGGCCCGGGACAACAGCAGGATCCGGCAGACCGGCGGCAGTGAGCCGCGCCCCCGGTGGTGGCACCGCTTCGGCGGACGGTGAGCCGACTGCGGAAGGCGGGCAGGACCGGGGCACGCAGGCCCGGGGCGGGCGCGCCCCTCCCGGTGTCCCGGCCCTAGCCGGAGGCCGCCCCGGCGCCCCGGCGCTCCACCCGGGCCTCCACCCGGGCCTCCAGCCGGGCCATCGCATCGGCCAGTTCCCGCGCCGTGCCGAAGGGGACGATCGCCGCGCGCCCGGGAACCCGTACGCCGCCCGTCAGGGCCACGCGGGTGCCGCCGCCCGGCTCCGGCGCGGCCGCCATGCCGATGATCAGGAAGCGGCTCTGCAGCCAGCACCAGCCCGGGCGCAGGACGCCCCGGAAGTGGGCGCGGAAGCCGTACTTGCTGCGGGCCAGCGCCTCCACCCGGTCGCCGGTCCTGCGCAGGACGCGGACGCTGCGCATGTCCGGCTGGAAGCGGCCGAACTCGCCCTCCAGGTCGCCCATCACCGCCCAGACGGTGTCCGCGGGGGCGGGGACGACCTGCTCGGCGACGCGAGCTCCGCGGATGCCCGCCGCCATGATCCGGAGGCGGTTCACCCCGTCGATCGGGTGCATCTCGTACGTCATGCGAACCATGCCTTCCGGAAGCTCGTACGGGCCCGGTGCAGCCGGGACTTGGCGGTGCCGGCGGGGACGCCGAGGAGGGCCGCCGCGGACTCCTCGTCCAGGCCCTCCACGTCCCGCAGGACCAGGACCGCCCGGTGGTCGGGCGAGAGGCGGGCCAGGACGTCGCCGATGTCGGCGGCGAGGTGGGGGTCTCCGGGCCCGGGGAGGTCGGCGAGTTCGGCGGGGCGGGCGCGGGCCGCGCGGCGGGCGGTGCGCACGGCCTCGCGTACCGCGATGGCGCGGACCCAGCCGTACAGGGTCTCCGGGTCGCGCAGCGACCGCAGGGCGCCGAAGACGGCCATCAGGGCCTCCTGGCAGGCGTCCGGGCCGTCCGCGAGGGCGATGGGCGTGCAGATGCGGGCGATGTACGGGGTGAGGTGGTCGAGCAGGTCGTGCATCGCGAGGGTGTTCCCGGCGCGGGCGGCCCGGGCGAGCGCGACGCCGCGGTCGCGTTCGGCGGGGGTCACCGGGCGCGGGCCAGCCGGGCGGCCGCCCAGCCGAAGCCGAGGCAGGCGGGCGTGTAGAGGAGCAGGTTCAGCCGGTGGAAGGGGCCGTCCGGGCTGTCGAGGAGCCCGGCCGCCCACCCCAGTCCCGCCAGGCCCCGTACGGCCAGCCCGGCGGCGACGGCGGCGGTCACGAGGCGGGTGGGCCGGCCTCCGCGCCCGAAGGCGTGCGCGAGGACGGCCCCCGCGGCCGTCAGCGTGAGCCCCGCCAGCGGGAGGACGACGGGCGGGGCGAAGGAAACCTCTGTGCCGAGGACGGCGAGGGACAGGCTGCGCTCGCTCGCCGCGGGCCAGGTCAGGCCGGTGGCCCAGTACAGGTGCGCCAGCCCGTCCGCGGCCAGCAGCCCGGCCACGGCGATCCCCGTACGGCGCCGCGATGTGTCCCGCATGAATGCCCCCTCGGTGTCGAGAACCAACACCCCGAAGAGGAGACGGCCGCGGAGAACGTTCCCTGTGTGCCGCGTCACATCGGAAGTTGGATCCCGAACTCCAAGCCGGGGTTCCGAGGGTGGTCTCAGCGGCCGCGAAGCCCAGGCACTGGGGCAGTCCGGTTTCGTCAGTTCACGATCGGCCTCCCCTGCCGTCAGGACGGGAGGGGAGGCCGATCGTACGGAGCTGCGTGCCCCGCGAAGAGGGTCAGAGGCGCTCGGGCGTGCGGATGCCCAGGAGGGACATGCCCTTCGTCAGCGTCCGGGCGGTCAGGTCGCACAGGAACAGGCGGTTCTCGCCGACGACGAGCTCCGGCTCCGGCTTCACGACCGGGCACTGGTCGTAGAACGTCGTGAACAGCGAGGACAGCTGGTACAGGTACGCGGCCAGCTTGTGCGGAGCGTGCTCGGCGGCCGCCTCGGCGATCAGCTCGCCGAACTGGTCCAGGTGCAGGCCCAGCGCGCGCTCGGCCGGGGCCAGCTCCAGCTCGGGGTGCGCGACCGGCTTGCGGTCACCGGCGCGGCGCAGGATCGACTTGATCCGGGCGTACGCGTACTGGAGGTACACGGACGTGTCGCCGTTCAGCGAGACCATCTGGTCCAGGTCGAACTTGTAGTCGCGCGCGGCGGAGGTGGAGAGGTCCGCGTACTTGACCGCGCCGATGCCGACGTACCGGCCGTTCTCGACGATCTCCTCCTCGGTCAGGCCGACCTTCTCCGCCTTCTCCCGGACTACGGCGGTCGCCCGGTCCACCGCCTCGTCGAGGAGGTCGACCAGCCGTACCGTCTCGCCCTCGCGGGTCTTGAACGGCTTGCCGTCCTTGCCGAGGACCGTACCGAAGGCCAGCTGCACGGCCTTGACCTCGTCGTTCAGCCAGCCGGCGCGGCGGGCCGTCTCGAAGACCATCTTGAAGTGGAGCGACTGGCGGGCGTCGACCACGTAGATGATCTCGGTCGCCTTCAGGTTGCCCACGCGGTCCCGGATCGCCGACAGGTCGGTCGCGGCGTAGCCGAAGCCGCCGTCCGACTTCTGGACGATCAGAGGGGTCGGGTTGCCGTCCGGGCCCTTGTACTCGTCGAAGAACACGCACAGCGCGCCGTTGGAGCGGACGGCGACGCCCGAGTCCTCCAGCAGCTTGCACGTTTCGGCGAGCATGTCGTTGTAGCCGGACTCGCCGACGACGTCCGGGTCCTGGATGTCCATGTCCAGCTTGTTGAAGACGGAGTAGAAGTAGATCTTCGACTCGTCGACGAACCGCTGCCACAGCGCGAGGGTCTCCTCCTCGCCCGCCTGGAGGCCGACGACCCGTGCCCGTGCCCGCGTCTTGAACTCCTCGTCGGAATCGAAGACCGCCCGCGAGGCCTTGTACAGGCGGTTCAGGTTCGACATGGCCTCCTCACCGGAGGCCTCCGCCGACCCGGCGGCGGCCTTGTGGTCCAGCTCGTGCGGGTGCTCGATCAGGTACTGGATGAGCATGCCGAACTGGGTGCCCCAGTCGCCGATGTGGTGGCGCCGGATCACCTTCTCGCCCGTGAACTCCAGGATCTCGACCATCGCCGCGCCGATGACCGCCGAGCGCAGGTGGCCGACGTGCATCTCCTTCGCGACGTTCGGCTGCGCGTAGTCGATCACCGTCGTGCCCGCGTTCGCTGCGTACGGGACACCGAGGCGGTCGTCGCCGGCCCGCGCGGCGAGGGTCTCGATGATCGCCCGGTCGGAGACCGTGATGTTGAGGAAGCCGGGGCCCGAGACCTCGATCTCCTTGATCAGGTCACCGCCGGGGATGGCCGCGACCACGGTCGTCGCCAGCTCGCGCGGGTTGGCCTTCGCCTTCTTCGCGAGGGCGAGGATGCCGTTGGCCTGGAAGTCGGCCCGGTCGCTTCGTCGCAGCAGCGGGTCGGCGCCGCCGGCCTCAGGCAGGGCCGAGGCGAGGGCGTCCGCGACGCGCTGATGGACGGAAGAAGCGAGGGAAGGGACCGAGGCCATGAGCTGCCGTTCCTGTGAGGTCGTCGTGCGTGTGGGCGCACTTGGTTGTTCCGACAAGCCCCGAGTATCCCACGGAGGGGCTGTCCGGATTCCGGGATTTCCCGGGCACTGCAGTGCGGGGACGGACGAGATCACCCCGCGCGGTGAGGGTCCGGCGGTCGCTCCGGAGACGGTCCCGGCGGCAGTCCTTCGGACGCGCCCGGCGAGATGCTCGCCGCCGTGCAGCGACTCGGGGGATTCCGCTCGGCGCGGGCTGACAGGCAACCTCGAAGGGGCTGCTTCCGTCTGGGAGAATGGCTGAAGCCAGCATTCGAGATAGAAGGACGTGTCGTGGCTCAGAGCAGCACCGAGACCGACTGGGTCTCCCGTTTCGCGGACGAGGTCATCGCCGAGGCGGAGCGCCGAGCACCCGGCAAACCTGTCGTCGTCGCGTCCGGACTCTCCCCCTCCGGCCCGATCCACCTGGGCAACCTCCGCGAGGTCATGACCCCGCACCTGGTCGCCGACGAGATCCGCCGCCGCGGCTTCGAGGTCCGGCACGTGCTGTCCTGGGACGACTACGACCGCTACCGCAAGGTGCCGGCCGGCATCCCCGGCGTGGACCCCGAGACCTACGGCCAGTACATCGGCATGCCGCTGACCTCCGTCCCGGCCCCGGCCGGATCGGAGTACGCGACCTGGGCCGAGCACTTCAAGGCCGCCATGGTCGAGTCACTGGCCGAGCTGGGCGTCGAGTACGACCCGATCAGTCAGACCGAGCAGTACACCTCCGGTGCGTACCGCGAGCAGGTCCTGTTCGCGATGAAGCACCGCGGCGACATCGACGCCGTCCTCGACCAGTACCGCACCAAGCAGAAGCCGGGCGGCAAGAAGCCCCAGCAGAAGCAGGTCGACGAGGCCGAGCTGGAGGCCGCCGAGGGCTCCGGTGCGGCTGCCGAGGACGACGGCAGCAGCGCCGAGGGCGGGTACTTCCCGTACAAGCCGTACTGCGGCCGGTGCGGCAAGGACTTCACCAAGGTCACCTCGTACAACGACGAGACGACCGAGCTGACCTACGTCTGCACCGAGGACGAGTTCACCGAGACGGTCAAGCTCAGCGAGTTCAACCGCGGCAAGCTGGTCTGGAAGGTCGACTGGCCGATGCGCTGGGCCTTCGAGGGCGTGGTCTTCGAGCCCTCGGGCGTCGACCACTCCTCGCCCGGCTCGTCGTTCCAGGTCGGCGGGCAGATCGTGCACATCTTCGGCGGCGAGCAGCCGATCGGGCCGATGTACGCGTTCGTCGGCATCAGCGGCATGGCCAAGATGTCCTCCAGCAAGGGCGGGGTCCCCACCCCGGCCGACGCGCTGAAGATCATGGAGCCGCAGCTGCTGCGCTGGCTGTACGCCCGCCGCAGGCCGAACCAGTCCTTCAAGATCGCCTTCGACCAGGAGATCCAGCGGCTGTACGACGAGTGGGACAAGCTGGAGGCCAAGGTCGCCGACGGCTCCGTCCTCCCCGCCGACGCCGCCGCGCACACCCGCGCCGTACGCGTCGCCTCGCACGAGCTGCCGCGCACCCCGCGCCCGCTGCCGTACCGGACGCTCGCCTCCGTCGTCGACATCACCGCCGGCCACGACGAGCAGACCCTGCGCATCCTGGCCGACCTGGACCCGACGCAGCCGCTGGCCTCCCTCGACGAGGTACGGCCGCGCCTGGACCGCGCCGAGAACTGGATCACCACCCAGGTCCCGGCCGACCAGCGGACCCTCGTCCGCGAGGAGCCCGACACCGAGCTGCTGTCCTCCCTGGACGACGAGGGCCGCGAGTCGCTGCGGCTGCTCCTGGAGGGCCTGGACTCGCACTGGTCGCTCGACGGGCTCACCACGCTCGTCTACGGCGTCCCGAAGGTGATGGCCGGCCTGGAGCCCGACGCGAAGCCGACGCCCGAGCTCAAGGTCGCCCAGCGCTCGTTCTTCGCGCTGCTGTACCGCCTGCTCGTGACCCGGGAGACCGGGCCGCGCCTGCCCACGCTGCTGCTGGCGGTCGGAGCGGACCGGGTGCGCAAGCTGCTCGCCGCCTGAGCCGTCGAGGCGTCGTGTACGACGTCGGAAGGGCCCGCACCCCTCGGGGGTGCGGGCCCTTTCCTGTATGCATGACCGCTACTTCGGGTCGCTGTTGAACTTGGAGGTGGACCAGAAGTAGCCGAGGACGGTGAGGGCGATGCACCAGGCGATGGCGAGCCATCCGTTGTTGCCGATTTCGGTGCCGAGGAGGAGTCCGCGGAGGGTTTCGATGGCGGGGGTGAAGGGCTGGTATTCGGCGATGGGGCGGAACCAGCCGGGCATGGACTGGGTGGGGGTGAAGGCGCTGGAGAGGAGGGGGAGGAGGATCAGGGGCATGGCGTTGTTGCTGGCGGCTTCGGCGGTGGGGCTGATGAGGCCCATGCCGACGGCGATCCAGGTGAGGGAGAGCGCGAAGAGGACGAGGAGTCCGAAGGCGGCGAGCCATTCCAGGGGGGTGGCGTTGGTGGAGCGGAAGCCGATGGCGATGGCGACGAGGGCGACGAGGACGACGCTGGCGATGGATTGCAGGACGCTGCCGATGACGTGTCCGACGATGACGGATCCGCGGTGGATGGCCATGGTGCGGAAGCGGGCGATGATGCCTTCGCTCATGTCGTTGGAGACGGATACGGCGGTTCCGATGACGGTGCTGCCGATGGTCATCAGGAGGAGGCCGGGGACGAGGTAGGCGATGTAGGCGTCGCGGTCGGGGGTGCCACCGGTGATTCCTGCGCTCATGGTGTCGCCGAAGATGTAGACGAAGAGCAGCAGGAGCATGATCGGGGTGAGGAGGAGGTTGAGGGTGAGGGAGGGGTAGCGGCGGGCGTGCAGGAGGTTGCGGCGCAGCATGGTGGTGGAGTCGCGTACGGCGAGGGAGAGGGAGCTCATCGGACGTTCTCCTTGTGCTGGGCGGGCTGGGTGGGCTGGGCCGGCTGGTGGGGGATGTCGGTGTTGGCGGTGAGGGCGAAGAAGACGTCGTCGAGGTCGGGGGTGTGGACGGTGAGTTCGTCTGCTTCGATGCCGGTGGTGTCGAGGTGGTCGAGGATGGTGCGCAGTTCGCGCTGGCTGCCGTCGCTGGGGATCTGCAGGGTGAGGTTTTCGTCGTTGCGGGTGGCGTGGTGGAGGGTGGCGGCGGCGCTGCGGTAGGTGGTGGGGTCGGTGAAGCGCAGGCGGATGTGTCCGCCGGGGATGAGTCGTTTGAGTTCTTCGGCGGTGCCGTGGGCTGCGATCTTGCCGTTGTTGAGGACGGCGATGGTGTCGGCGAGTTCGTCTGCTTCTTCGAGGTATTGGGTGGTGAGGAAGACGGTGACGCCGCCGGTGACGAGTTGGCGGATGATCTGCCACATGTTGTGGCGGGATCGGGGGTCGAGGCCGGTGGTGGGTTCGTCGAGGAAGATGATCTTCGGGTTGCCGACGAGGGTCATGGCGATGTCGAGGCGTCGTTTCATGCCGCCGGAGTAGGTGGAGGCGGGCTTCTTGGCGGCGTCGACGAGGTCGAAGCGCTGCAGTAGTTCGGTGGTGACGCGGCGTCCCTCGGTTTTGGGGAGGTGGTGGAGGTCGGCCATGAGGAGCATGTTCTCCTCGCCGGTGATGAGGCCGTCGACGGCGGAGAACTGTCCGGTGACGCCGATGGTCTTGCGGACGGCCTGGGGGTGGGTGGCGAGGTTGTGGCCGCCGATGTGGATGTCGCCGGCGTCGGTGGTGATGAGGGTGGAGAGGATTTTGACGGCGGTGGTCTTGCCGGCGCCGTTGGGGCCGAGGAGGGCGAAGACGGTGCCGGCGGGGACGGCGAGGTCGACTTCGTCCAGGACGCTCTTGTCGCCGTAGGACTTGCGCAGCCCGTACGCCGCGATGGCAAGGTCGGTCATGAGGGGTTCTCCTACTGTCTGCGGCTGGGGGCTGCGCGGGCTGCGGGCTGGGGGCTGGGGGGTTAGAGGGTGCGGGCGGTGATGTCGCCGTAGGCGGTGGTCGCCTGGATGTTCAGGGCGGGGGTGTTGCCGGCGTTCTGCAGGGAGTTGTGGATGCGGCCGTGGCCGGTGCCGGCGTCCAGGGAGGCGGAGGTGCCGGGGGCGGCGCCGATGTGCAGGTTGCCGGCCTCGGTGCGCAGGGTGACCGTGCCGGTCACGGCCTCGGTGATGGTGATGTCGCCCTTCTGGGTGCTGATCTGCGCGCTCCCGCCCAGGCGGGTGACCGAGATGTCGCCGGCCTGGAGGGTCAGGCGGGCGGCGGCGGTCTCGTCGAGGCTGATGGTGCCGTGGGCGCTCTCGTAGGTGACGTCGCCGAGCCGTCCGGTGCTGTGGAGTTCGGCGCTGGCCGTCTTCGCCTGGATGCGGGAGCCGGCGGGCAGCTGGACGGTGACCTCAAGGGAGCCGGTGGCGCCGACGAGCCGGTTCTTCGCCTCCGCGGTCTCGATCCGCAGGATGCCGTCGCGGTAGTCGACCGTGGTCGCCTCCGCCGTCTTCACGTCGCGGCTCTTGCCGGCGTCCGCGGGAGCGACCTCGACCACGGCGCCGTCCTGGTCGGCGGCGACGAACCGGATACGACCCGCGGGGACGTCCAGGACGACCGAGACCGGACCGGTGGTGGCGAACTTCTGCATGGTGCTCTCCTTCGTCTGTGTCGTGCGCCGCACTTGCGGTCGCCGTTTCCGACATTGGAAAAGCTACGTTGCGTTCACGAGGTTGGGAACAGGCTTGTTGCGTAAAAACCCAATCACTGCAGGTCAAGGCAAGGAAATCGTTGCAATGGTTGCATATCTAATGCAACAAGGCCGGTCTTTTCGTTGCAATGGATTGGAGCTGAACGCTATGCGGAATCACCACGCACCACGAAGGAGACCGTGCTGGGGCCGGCCGACGGCCTCGCCCGCACGGAAATCGCCAGGCGCCTCGACCGACGACGACGCCTGATGCCAGTCGACACCGGCCGGCGTCCGGGCCGACGCTCGGCTCGTCGGGATGGCGCGGGAAGGGCTTCGGCCTTGTCGACGCCGGTGATCACCGGCGTCCGCCGCGCAGCCCGGAGGCAGGTGGGTGCGGTTCCAGCCGCACCCACCCCGCATTCTTCAGAGCGCCCAGCCCCACGCCGGACCCGGCGACCGGACGAGAACACGGTCACGAGATCCGTCGGGCGGGTCCTGGCTAGGCGATGTGTTCGTTCTCCAGGTCGCGCTGGTAGCGCTGCTTCAGCTCCGGCATCAGCCGCTTGAGCGTGGTGGCGCTGCGCGGGTGCACGATGCCGAGCCGGTCCGAGAGGTGTATGTCCAGCTGCTCCGGGTTCGGGAACTGGGAGTACTCGTCGATGTAGGCCCGGAAGACCTCGTACGCGGCCTCCGCGAACTTCACCTCGTCGACGGACCCGTCCTCGCCGACGGCCGGGATCGGGAGCTCCTGCTGCCCGGGCTGCCCCTGCTGCTCGGCCGGAAGCTCCGGGCCGGTCGGGGGCATCACCGGGGTCGGCTCCAGGCCCTCGACGTACTGGGGGTTGTAGCCGCCCTCGTACGCGGCCTGCGGGGCCAGCGGCGCGGCGAACCATGCGCTGTCGTGGGCCGCGGGCATGGCCGTCGGGTCCACCGCGAACAGCGGCGGGGCGTGCTGGCCGGGCCCGCCGGCCTGGGCGGGGAGGGAGCCCGGCGCCTGCGGCGCGCCGCCCTGGCCCTGGCCTTCCGGGCCGGAGGCCGCGCCCGCAGCCGCGCCCGGGCCCGGCAGGCCCGCCGCGCCGGAGCCGGCCTCCAGGGCCGGAGCCGGCGAAGCCGGGACCGCCGCGGCCGCCGGAGGCAGCAGCACCGGGTCGATGCCCGCCGCCGCCAGCCCTTCCGGGGCCGTCTGGGACAGGGGGACGCCGATCCGGGCCAGCTTGAGCGGCATCAGCGCCTCCACCGGGGCCTTGCGGCGCCATGCCCGCCCGTACCGGGCCTGGAGCCGCGCCTGGTAGATCAGCCGGTCCTGCTCCATGCCGACGGCCTGCTCGTAGGAGCGCAGCTCCCACAGCTTCATCCGGCGCCACAGCTTGAACGTGGGGACGGGGGAGAGCATCCACCGCGTGATGCGGACGCCCTCCATGTGCCGGTCCGCGGTGATGTCGGCGATCCGCCCGACCGCGTGCCGGGCCGCCTCCACCGTGACCACGAACAGGATCGGGATCACGGCGTGCATGCCCACGCCCAGCGGGTCCGGCCAGGCGGCCGCGCCGTTGAACGCGATCGTCGCGAACGTCAGCAGCCACGCCGTCTGGCGCAGCAGCGGGAACGGGATCCGGATCCACGTCAGCAGCAGGTCCAGCGCCAGCAGCACACAGATGCCCATGTCGATGCCTATCGGGAACACCAGCGAGAAGTTCCCGAACCCCTTCTGCAGGGCGAGCGCGCGCACCGCGGCGTACGAACCGGCGAAACCGATCCCCGCGATGACCACGGCTCCTGCGACCACGACGCCGATGAGTATCCGGTGCGTACGAGTCAGCTGCATCGCGGCCACCCGCGATCCCCTCCCCTTGTCGAGCTACGGCAGGCACAGCGTACGGGTCACTGCACGGGTGACTGAATGTCAGCCTCCCGTTAAGCCTCCCGGATCGCCACCGCCTACTGCGGGGACGGAGAAGCCTGCTGCTCAGGCTGCTTCGGCTGCTCGCCGGCGGCACCGACCGAGGCCACCGCCTCCTTCGCCGCGGTGATCGCGTCCTGGAGCAGCTTGGCCTGATCCGGTGCCCCGGCACCCTCGTAGGCGGCGCCGTTGTAGTCGAGCGTGACGACCACGTTCTGCGTGCGCGCCACGATCGTCGTGTTGAAGAAGTCGACGTCCTTCTTCACGCCGTACACGACCGACGTCGCCTGGTCGCCGATCCCGTCCGCGGCCTCGGCCTTCACGTCGTGCGCGCCCTCGGCGGCCTTCGCGATCCCGACCTGCTTGTTGTACTGGTCCTCGGCGCGCTTGTTCGCGCTGCCGAGCGAGGGGTGCGACTCGTAGCGGATCAGGGAGATCGACAGCCAGCGGTACTGCGAGCCCTTCAGGCCGTCCTCGTCCAGGCCGTTCCAGGAGCAGCTGGCGCGGGCGGTCAGGTCGTTCGACTTGGTCGCGGTGCCGTTCTTGTCCTTCGCCTGCGGAACGAGGGTCTCGATCGTCTTCGTCTGGACCGACTTGCAGGGGTCGGGCAGCGTCGCGAACGCGGCCTTCTCCAGGGCGGCCGTCGCCTTGCCGCTGGGCTTGGCGGGCGCGGAGGCCTTGGACTTCTTGTCGCCGCCCGAACCGGAGTCCTTGCCCGAATCGGAGGAACAGCCGGCGACGGTGAGTATCACCGGGACGGCTGCGCAGGCGAGAACGCGAGTGAGGCGCGAGGCTGATCGGTGCATGGTTCCTTCAGTGCGTTGTGGGGCGCGTTCTGTGGACGCGGTGCGGGCTGCGGTGTGGGGTGTGGTGCGGGCGCTGGACCCGGGCAACGGTAGCCCGACCCGGCGCGCGCCTGCTGTGCGCGCCGTCACGCCGAGCCCCCGCGCCCGCTCTCATTCGTTGAAACGCTCGACGAGGGCTTGCGCCAACTGCCGTGCTTTGTCCTGGGTTTCGGTGCTCGACGGGACCGTACCGGGCAGCGAGGGCTGCACGCTGTACTCGACCGTGACGATGACGTTCGAGGTGCGGAACACGATCCGCACGGTCCGCGCCTGCGCCGCGCTGGCGCCGGCGGCGCTCAGCTTGTCCTCCAGATAGGCCTCGGTCCCGAGCCCTTCCAGAACGCGGGAACCGAGCTCGGGCGGCGGGGCGGAGGGGCTGCCGCTCGGGGCCGGCGACTGCCCGGCCGGGGGAGGGGTGGCGGCCGGCGGGGCGCCGGTCGCGGGGCTCGCCCCCGCGGCGGGGGTGCCGGCGGGGCTTGCCGTGGGGCCGGGGAAGGGCAGGTGCGCGTCCGTCAGCCGGCGTACGTACACCTGCCGGGCCTTGTCGTCGTCGCTCATGGCGGTCCGGTCGTACGAGACCACGCGCTCGAAGCCGACCGACAGCAGCCGTGTCTCCTCGGGCGTCTGCGCCGTCCAGCGGCATCCGACGTGCCGGTCGCCGTCGTACGAGGTGTCCGCGGTGCCGGCGTACAGCTGTGCGCGCTGCTCGTCGGTGAGGGTGGCCGCGGCCGGGAGCATGGCCTTGACGCGCTTGCCGTCGGCGGCCCTGCAAGGCGAGGGCAGGCTGCGGTACTTGCCGGCCGGTGCGGGCGCGGGGCTGCTGGCGCCCGCCTTGGAGTCGGTGTCGGGCCCGGCACTGCTGCCGCTGGTGCACCCGGTCAGGCCGGTCACCCCGGCCATGAGTGCGGTGAGCATCGCGATGCCCGGCAGGACTCGTCTCCGTACCGCCTTGCGCTGCACGTCCACTGGCTCCCTTCGACCGGCCGGCGGCCCGGCGGTCAGGAAAATGCGTTGCCGCGCTTTGGACGCGGATGAACACAATGTCTATCGCACGCGCTGGTGCCGGCGCCGGTCCCCTGTCTGGTTTGGGATCAAAGGCAAGGGTTTTTGCTTATTGCGCCTTTTCTGTGTTTCCGGGGGATAGAAGTCGTATGTCGTACGTAGAGGTACCGGGGGCGAAGGTCCCGATCCGAATGTGGGCCGACCCGGCGTCGGTCGAGGCCGGCGCGATGCAGCAGCTGCACAACGTCGCCACCCTTCCGTGGATCAAGGGCCTGGCGGTCATGCCGGACGTCCACTACGGCAAGGGCGCCACGGTCGGCTCGGTGATCGCGATGAAGGACGCGGTGTGCCCGGCGGCGGTGGGGGTGGACATCGGCTGCGGCATGTCGGCGGTGAAGACGTCCCTGACGGCGAACGACCTGCCGGGAGACCTGTCGGGCCTCCGCTCGAAGATCGAGCGGGCGATCCCGGTGGGCGCGGGCATGCACCGCGACCCGGTGGACCCGGACCGGCTGTACGGGTTCCCGGTGGACGGGTACGAGGGGCTGTGGGAGCGGTTCGACTACCTGGCGGATGCGGTCAAATTCCGTCGTGAACGTGCCACGAAGCAGATCGGTACGCTCGGAACCGGCAACCATTTCATCGAATTCTGTCTCGACCAGTCGGGTTCGGTCTGGCTGATGTTGCACTCGGGCTCCCGGAACATCGGCAACGAGCTGGCCGACCACCACATCAACGTTGCCAGGGGGCTGTCGCACAACCAGGGCCTGGTCGACCGGGACCTGGCGGTGTTCCTCGCCGCCACTGCGGAAATGCAGGCCTACCGGAACGACCTCTTCTGGGCGCAGGAGTACGCCAAGTACAACCGGGCCGTGATGATGAGCCTGTTCAAGGAGGTCGTCCGCAGGGAGTTCCGGAAGGCGAAGGTCTCCTTCGACCGCGAGATCAGCTGCCACCACAACTACGTGGCGGAGGAGCGGTACGACGGGATGGACCTGCTGGTCACCCGCAAGGGAGCGATCCGCGCCGGCAGTGGTGACTACGGGATCATCCCGGGTTCCATGGGGACGGGCTCGTACATCGTGAAGGGGCTGGGGAACGAGAAGTCGTTCAACTCGGCCTCGCACGGCGCGGGCCGCAAGATGAGCCGGACGGCCGCGAAGAAGCGCTTCTCCGCGCGGGACCTGGCCGAGCAGACCAAGGGCGTCGAGTGCCGGAAGGACTCGGGTGTGGTCGACGAGATCCCGGGCGCGTACAAGTCGATCGAGCAGGTCATCGACCAGCAGACGGACCTCGTCGAGGTCGTGGCCAAGCTCAGGCAGGTCATCTGCATCAAGGGCTGAGCCCTTGGTGCGGTCGTCGGGAGGCCCGCCGGTCAGGTGCATCCGATGGCTGTTCGCACGGATCAACGATCTCGCGGCGGTGCCGCGAGATCGTCCTCCTCAGGGCCGAAAACGCAGTAGGCCAAAGGATGCGGTCGCTTGCGGAGAGCTCGTGCCCCATGTGAAGACGGCGGGAATCGTCTAGAGCTCGCGGTGGACCTTCGTGTTCGAGGCCTGGGCGCGGGGGCGGACCACCAGGAGGTCGATGTTGACGTGGCTGGGGCGGGTCACCGCCCAGGTGACGGTGTCGGCCACGTCGTCGGCGGTGAGGGGGGCCGCCACGCCCGCGTAGACCTTCTCGGCCTTCTCCGCGTCGCCGCGGAAGCGGGTCTTGGCGAACTCCTCGGTCTTCACCATGCCCGGGGCGATCTCGATGACGCGGACGGGCTGGCCGACGATCTCCAGACGGAGGGTCTCGGCCAGGACGCGGGCGCCGTTCTTGGCGGCCACGTAGCCTGCGCCGCCCTCGTACGTGGAGTGGCCCGCGGTGGAGGACAGGACCACGACCGTGCCGTCGCCGGAGGCGATGAGGGCGGGGAGCAGGGCCTGGGTGACGTTGAGCGTGCCGAGGACGTTGACCTCGTACATCGTGCGCCAGTCCGCGGGGTCGCCGGTGGCGACGGGCTCGGCTCCGATGGCGCCGCCGGCGTTGTTGACGAGTACGTCGCAGCGGTCGAGGGAGGCCGCGAAGGCGTCGACGGCGGGGCGGTCGGTGACGTCGAGGGCGTGGGCCGCGGCGGAGAGGCCGGCTGCCGTCAGCTCCTCGGCGAGGGCCTCGATGCGGTCCTTGCGGCGGGCCGTGAGGACGACGTGGTAGCCGGCGCCGGCGAGCTGCCGGGCGGTGGCCGCGCCGATGCCGCTGCTCGCGCCGGTGACTACGGCGGTTCGGGTGGCCGTGCTCATGTGCGGGGCTCCTCGGGCGTTCAGTCGTTCGTGCGGGCGAATACCCGCCAGCATAGGCGGGGGTCAGCGGCCGCGCGGGGCATACATGATCACTGCCATGCCGGCGAGGCAGACGAGGGCGCCGGCGACGTCCCAGCGGTCGGGGCGGTAGCCGTCGGCGGCCATGCCCCACACGAGGGAGCCGGCGACGAAGACCCCGCCGTACGCAGCGAGGACGCGGGCGAAGTCCCCCTGGGGCTGGAGGGTGGCGACGAAGCCGTAGAGGCCGAGGGCGATGACTCCGGCGCCGATCCAGGCCCAGCCCCTGTGCTCGCGGACACCCTGCCAGACGAGCCAGGCGCCGCCGATCTCCAGGACGGCGGCGAGGGCGAACAGGGCGGCGGAGCGGGCGATCAGCATGGCCCGAAGCGTACGCAGGCGAGGCGGGGCCGCCCCGCCGGTTGGGGGAGGGCTCGCCCTCGTTCGTGTGATGGTCCGACCGGGCGGGGGCGGTGCTGGCTAGCCTCCGCGCGTGGAGGTGGTGGCGGTGCGCCGTGGTGCCGTACGGAGTGTGGTGGTGGCGGGCTTGCTGGTGCTCGGGGCGGCCGGGGTGCCGGGGCTGCCGGGGATGTCCGGGAGTGCCCGGGCGTGGACCGGGCCCGAGGCGGACGTGGCCTACCACGGGCGGGTGTCGCTGTCGCGGGGGCTGCTGCGGGTGTGGGTGGTGCCGCAGAACGAGGGGCCGGCCGCGCTGTCCGACGCGACGCTGCGGGTGCGGCTGTCGGCGGAGCTCGCGGACCGGCAGGAGCTGGCGGAGGGGTGTGCGCGGGCCGGTCTGCGCGAGGTGATGTGCGAGACGGGCGCGCTCCCGCTGCACGGGCGGGGCAGGCACATCGGGCTGCTGCTGGCGCTGAAGGAGCCGGTGCCGGAGGTGGTGGTCCGGATCGACACGTGGTGGAACGGCGGGGCCTCCGACCGGGACCTGTCCAACAACCAGCACACGGTGCTCGCGCTGGACACGGGCGATTCGTACGCCTTCTGAGCCGGCAGGGGCCGGCCGGGGCGTCCGGCCCTGGCCGCCTGTCCGGGCAGCTCCTACGGGGTGGCCACGCCGCCGAACTCCTCCACGGCCTCGCTGACGATCCGCTCCAGGCGGGCGTGGTGGGCGCCGCGCCAGTAGACGCGCTCGCACGCCGTGCACTGCGCGAAGACGTCGTAGGAGCGGTGCGTCCCGCTCTCCAGGCGGTCGCCGACGCTGTTCTTGTCGGCGTCCCGGAGCGGCCCGTTGCAGGCGGTGCAGCGGGTCCAGGGGGCGAGGGCCGGGGCGAACCGGCCGAGTACGTCCCGGAGTTGCTCGTCGGGGTTGTCGCTGTAGACGTACGCGCCGGCGAAGAGCTCGCGGCGGCGCAGCAGTCCGCGGTCGCGGGAGAGCAGGACGCGCTGTTCGGCGGCGGAGCGGGTGGCGAGGGCGGGGTCGCCGATGTCCTCGTTCTCGTACGCGGCGTCCACACCGAGCAGGCGCAGGCGGCGGGCGAGGGTGCCCAGGTGGACGTCGAGGAGGAAGCGCAGCGGGGCGCCGGGGACGTGCTGGGGGCGCTGGACGCCGAAGACCTCGACGGACTGGCCGGCGCGGGGCACGTACGAGACGGGCACCTCGTGGCCGTCGACGAGGAGTCGGCCGACCTCGGTGAGCGGGACGCCGGCCGATTCGACGACGTGGCCGAGGCTGGAGGCGCCGTCGGTGGGTGTCGGTACGCGTTCGGCGCGCCGGCTGGGCGGGGCGAACAGGCGTAGTTCGGGTGCGAGGGTGAGCTGAATGCCGGGTCCGTTCACGCTGTCAGCATGCCATCGGTGGGCCGGGTGGCGCGGCCGAATTACCAGGTCCTACGAGGTCGCGGCGGTGTCGTCGTAGGCCGTGCGGTGGGCGTTCACCTCATCGAAGTGGTTCTCGGCCCACTGCTTCACGGAGGTGAGGAGGCAGGCGAGGCTGCTGCCGAGCCCGGTGAGGCGGTAGTCGACGCGGACGGGGACGGTGGGGGTGACGGCGCGGGTGACGAGGCCGTCGCGTTCGAGGGAGCGCAGGGTCTGGGTGAGCATCTTCTGGCTGACGCCGGGGATCTTGCGGCCGAGATCGCTGTAGCGCATCGTGCCGTCCTCGGCCTGGGCGAGGGCGGCGACGACGAGGCCGACCCACTTGTCGCTGATGCGGGCCAGGAGCTGGCTGGTGGGGCACTCCTTGAGGAACGCGTCGTAGGCGTAGCGGGCCTCTTCGCGGCGGGCCGCGGCGGTCTGGGTGGCCATCGGGTGCCCCACTTCCGGGTCGGGTACGCACCCCGAAGTGCGTACTTACGAAAGGAGAGTACCTCTCCCTAAGTTAGTGCTCAGAAGGAACGAGCGAACGAAACAGACCGGGGAGAGACCATGAGCGAGAACGTGCAGACCATGCAGGCGGCCGTCGTGAACGGCTTCGGCGGGCCGGAGCAGGTGGAGATCGTGCAGGTGGCGGTCCCGCAGCCGGCGGCCGGCCAGGTCCGGATCCGGGTCGCGGCGGCCGGGGTGAACCCGGTGGACGGGGCGGTCCGCGTGGGCGTCTTCGGCGGCGCCGGGCAGCGGCTCGGGCTCGGCTGGGACGTGGCGGGCGAGATCGACGCGGTCGGCGCGGAGGTCACCGGCTGGTCGGCCGGGCAGCGGGTGGTCGGGCTGCAGTACGGGCCGGTCAAGCCGCTGGGCACGCACGCGGAGTACGTCGTGCTCGACGCCTCGGCGGTGGCGGCCGCGCCGGCCTCCGTGGACGCCGTGGCCGCGGCCGCACTCCCGCTGAGCGGGCTGACCGCCGCCCGGGCGGTGGGGCTGCTGGGGCTGGCCCTCGGGTCCTCGGTGCTGGTCACCGGGGCTGCCGGTGTGGTCGGCGGGCTCGCGGTGCAGCTCGCGGTGCGGGCGGGGCTCGTGGTGACGGCCCTGGCGGGCGAGTCGGACGAGGAGCTCGTACGGTCGCTGGGCGCGACGGCCTTCGTCCCGCGGGGCTCGGCTCCGGCCGAGCCGGTGGACGGGGTGCTGGACGCGGCCGTCATGGGCGGGGCGGCGCTGGGCTTCATCCGTGACGGCGGGGTCTACGTGGGCCTGCGGCCGCACGACGAGCCGACCGCGGAGCGCGGGATCCGGGTGGTGGTGCAGGAGGTCGCGGCGGACGGCGCGCACCTGGCGGAGCTGGTGGGCCTGGTGGACGAGGGCGCCCTGACCCTGCGGGTCTCGGAGACGATCCCGCTGGCGGACGCGGGCAAGGCCCACACCCGCCTGGCGGAGGCGGGCACCCGCGGCCGCCTGGTCCTGACCACCTCCTGACGGCCTCCTGGCGACCTCGGGATCCGATGTGCCCGCCGTGACCCGCAGCGTGGGCCTCCGCAACCGGGTGGATCAGCACTGACCAGCGCAAACGGTGTGGGCTGGCCCGGGGGTCCGGGCGGTGGAAGACTCGGGGGAGAGTGGCGAAGAGCCGCGAGGAGTGACCCATGGGTGCCTCGACCGTGCCGACTGCGACCCCCGCCCCCGCACCGGATCCGGCTCCGGTGCCGGTCCGGCTGGACGACTCCGCGTACCACGAGCTGGCGCGTTCCTTCCGCGGGAGTCTGGTGCGGGCCGGGGACGCCCCGTACGAGGAGCGCCGGCGGATCTGGAACGGCTCGATCGACCGGCATCCCGCGCTGATCGCGCCCTGCACCGGTTCGGCCGACGTGGTGGCGGCGTTGAAGTGGGCGGTGGAGACGGGCGCGCCGGTCGCGGTGCGCAGCGGCGGGCACAGCTTCCCCGGGCATTCGGTGTGCGACGGCGGCGTGGTGGTCGACCTGTCGGCGATGAAGGAGGTCCGGGTGGACCCCGAGGCCCGTACGGCCCGGGTCCAGGCGGGGGTGCTGCTGGGCGAACTGGACGCGGCGACGCAGCCGTTCGGGATGGCGGTGCCTTCGGGGATCGTGACGCACACGGGCGTCGCGGGGCTCACGCTCGGCGGCGGGATCGGCTGGCTGAGCCGCAAGTACGGGCTGAGCGTGGACCAGCTGCTGTCGGTGGACCTGGTCACGGCGGACGGGGAGCGGGTCACGGCGAGTGCGTCGCACGAGCCGGAGCTGTTCTGGGGGATGTGCGGGGCGGGCGGGAACTTCGGCGTCGTCACGGAGTTCACGTTCCGGCTGAACCCGGTGGGTCCGACCGTGCTCGCCGGGCCGGTGCTGTGGCCGGCGGAGGAGTCGGCGGCGGTGCTGCGCTTCTACCGGGACTGGATCGCGCAGGTGCCCGACGAGCTGACGACGATCGTCGTCCACCGCAAGGCCCCGCCGCTGCCGGCGATCCCGCCGGAGCTGCACGGCAGGCCGGTGGTGATGGTGATCTTCTGTTGGGTGGGGGAGACGGAGGCCGGCGGGCAGGTGCTGCGGCCGATGCGGGAGTTCGGCCGGCCCTTGCTGGACCTGTGCCGGCCCAAGCCGTTCCTGGCGCACCAGGCGATGTTCGACCCGTCGTTCCCGCACGGCTGGTGGTACTACTTCCGCGGCTGTGGTCTGGACGGGCTCGGCGACGGGGTCGTGGACACGATGGCGCGGTACGCGGCGCGGATCGCCTCGCCGCAGAGCGGTTTCCCGCTGTTCCAGCTGGGCGGTGCGGTCGCCCGGGTCGGCGAGGACGACACGGCGGTCGGCGGCCGGGGCCTGGGCCACATGCTCAACATCAACGGGATCCGGGAGACGGCCGCGGGTTTCGCCGAGGAGTGCCGGTGGGTCCGGGAGTTCTGGTCCGCGCTGGAGCCGTACCACTCGGGCGTGTACGTGAACTTCCTGATGGACGAGGGCGAGCAGCGGATCCGCCAGGCCTACGGGTCGCGGGAGCGGAAGCTGGACCGGCTGCGGGCGCTGAAGGCGCAGTGGGACCCGGGGAACGTGTTCCGCCTCAACCAGAACATCCCGCCGGCCGGCCGGGACGCGGTCCGGCCGCATCCGTGATCACTTCCGGCGCGGCTACGGGTACTCGGGCGACGGCATGGCCAGGCTGGGTGCGGACCCCCACCGAGCCGGAGGCACAGAGATGAACCAGGCCGTACCGTTCACGACCGCCGAGACCCGCGGACTGCGCGACGCGCTGGGCGGGATCGTCGCCGACGGCGCCACTCCGGGGGGCGTCGTCGTCTGCGGTACGGCGGCGGGGGACCGCGAGGTCTTTGCGGCCGGGGTCGTCTCCCCGTTCACCGGCCCCGGCACTCCCGACGAGAACACGGTCTACGACATCGCGTCGCTGACGAAGGTGCTCGCCACGTGGCCGCTCGTCGGCCGTGCCGTCGACGCGGGCCTGCTCGGGCTCGACACCCCCGTGCGGGAGTTCCTGCCGGGCATGGAGGGGTCGGTGCCCAGTGCGGAGGCCACCGTGCGGCAGCTGCTCTCGCACACCTCCGGCCTGCAGGTGTCGACCCGGCTGGACCTCTACGACCTGACCGCGCGTCCGCTGCACGAGCTGATCTGCCACGAGCCCATGGAGAACCTCCCGGGCATCCACCGCTACATCAATCGCGGCTACATCCTCCTCGGCCTGGCCCTCGCCCACGTCCACGGGCAGCCGCTGGACGTGCTCGCCGGCGCCCTGTGGGCCGATCTGGCCATGAACGGCACCGCGTACGGACCCGTCCGGCAGTCGTCCCGGGTCGCACCGACCGAACAGTGCGACGGCCACGACCGGCTCTGGGGTGCCGTGCACGACGAGAACGCGGCCGTCATGGGCGGCGTCGCCGGCCACGCCGGGGTGTTCGCGCCGGCCGCCGACCTCGCCACGTACGCCGAGCACCTGCTGGCCGCCGGGGAGAGCCCGCTCGGCCTCTGGTTCCGGGCCGGCCTGGAACCGCAGGCCGAGATCGAGCCCGGTCTGTACCGCGGCCTGTGCTGGGTCCTGGGCGCCGGCGGCGCCGTGGCCTACCACCACGGCTTCACCGGTACGAGCCTCTGCCTCGCTCCCGCCACCGGCCGGTACGTGGCGATCCTCACCAACGCCGTCCACAACGGAGCCGCCTCGCGCACCCGGATCACGCCGCTGCGCGAGCTCGCCCTGAAGACCCTCTCCGCCGGCTGACCGTGGGAACGCGAGTCCGGGTCAGGGCCAGACCAGGCAGTACGGCTGGTGGCCCGCCTCGTGGAGGCGGTGCGAGAAGTCCTGCCACTCGTGCAGCAGCTGGTAGACGTTGAAGGCGTCGCGCGGGCCGCCGCGGTCCGGGACCGTGGACCAGATGAACGCCGCGGCGCCGACCGTCTCCTCGCCGATGCCGCGCAACGGGTCGACCACCGTCATCGGGAGCTTGACCACCGCGTAGTCGGGGTGGAGGACGACCAGCTCCAGCGGGGGCACCTTGTGCAGGGGTATGCCCTCGATGCCGGTGAGGACCATCGCGGCCACCGTCTCCGGCTTGATCTTGGTGAACAGGCCGCCCATGCCGAGCTCGTCGCCGCCGAGTTCCTCCGGCCGCATCGTGACCGGGACCCGGGCCGCCGTCGCGCCGTCGGGCGCGCCGAAGTACTTGTACGTCACGCCCATGCCGCGGCCCTTGGGCAGGCCGTCAGGGGACTCCAGCGGCTCTGGTGCCGGATCGGCTGCGTCCGCGGCCCGGCGCCGGTGCTTGCCCCGACGGCGGGCTTCGCGGGCCTCGCGGGCGCGCTGCGGGTCGAGGCCGTCCGTACCCTCGCCCGGTCCACCACCGCGTTGCATATCTCCACCCGACTGGTCTTGCCTGCCCCGGCCCCGTGGCCCGCGCCACGCAGCCTGATCATCATGGCAGTGACCTCCCCAGGGGCGGCGCGGTGAAACGCCCGTCCGCAAGTCAGTCGCGGCCTGATGAGACCATGGCTGGTGTGAGCTACCCGTACCCGTATGAAGCCAAAGTCTCGCAGACTCTCTTTGACCGCGCGTCCCTCGTGACGCCTGGCGGCGTGAACTCTCCCGTGCGGGCCTTCCGCGCGGTGGGTGGAACGCCCAGGTTCATGGTGTCCGGTACCGGTCCGTACCTGACCGATGCCGACGGTCGCGAGTACGTCGACCTGGTCTGCTCGTGGGGACCGATGATTCTCGGCCACGCCCACCCGGCCGTGGTGGAGGCCATCCAGGCCGCCGTCGCCCGCGGCACCTCCTTCGGTACGCCCGGCGAGGGCGAGGTCGCGCTCGCCGAGGAGATCGTCCGGCGCATCGAGCCTGTCGAGCAGGTCCGCCTGGTGTCCTCGGGCACCGAGGCGACCATGTCGGCGATCCGACTGGCGCGCGGCTTCACGGGCCGGGCCAAGGTCGTGAAGTTCGCGGGCTGCTACCACGGCCATGTGGACGCGCTGCTCGCCGCCGCCGGTTCCGGGCTCGCGACCTTCGCGCTCCCGGACACCCCCGGTGTGACCGGCGCGCAGGCCGGCGACACGATCGTGCTGCCGTACAACGACCTCGAAGCGGTACGGGCGGCGTTCGCCGCGCACCCCGGCGAGATCGCCTGTGTGATCACCGAGGCCGCGCCCGGCAACATGGGCGTCGTGACCCCGGCCCCCGGCTTCAACCAGGGGCTCGCGGACGTGTGCCGCGAGAACGGCGCGCTCTACATCTCCGATGAGGTGATGACCGGTTTCCGCACCTCCCGCGCCGGCTGGTACGGCGTCGACGGCGTGAAGCCCGACCTGATGACCTTCGGCAAGGTCATGGGCGGCGGCTTCCCGGCCGCGGCGTTCGGCGGCCGCGCGGACGTCATGGGGTACCTGGCGCCGGCCGGCCCGGTCTACCAGGCGGGCACGCTCTCCGGTAACCCGATCGCCACCGCCGCCGGCCTCGCGCAGCTGCGGCTCCTCGACGCGGCCGCGTACGAGAAGGTCGACGCGGTGTCGGCGCAGATCCAGGGCCTGGTCACGGACGCGCTCGCCAAGGAGGGCGTCGCGCACCGGCTCCAGACCGCGTCCAACATGTTCTCCGTCTTCTTCACCGAGGACGAGGTCAGGAACTACGACGACGCCAAGAAGCAGGAGTCCTTCCGCTTCAACGGCTTCTTCCACTCGATGCTGTCGCAGGGCGTCTACCTGCCGCCGTCGGCCTTCGAGTCGTGGTTCGTCTCCACCGCCCACGACGAGCGGGCGATCGAGCGCATCGCGGCCGCGCTGCCCGCCGCCGCCCGCGCCGCCGCGCAGGCCACCCCGGAGGCCGCCGCATGAGCGAGATCACCGTCGTCCACCTGATGCGCCACGGCGAGGTGCACAACCCGGACGGGGTCCTGTACGGGCGCCGTCCCGGCTACCACCTCTCCGAGCTGGGCCGCGAGATGGCCGAGCGCGTCGCCGAGCACCTGCAGAACCGTGACATCACGTACGTGGTCTCCTCCCCGCTGGAGCGGGCGCAGGAGACGGCGGCGCCGGTCGCCAAGAGCCACGGGCTGGTCGTGGCCAGCGACGCGCGGCTGCTGGAGGCGGAGAACGTCTTCGAGGGCAAGACCTTCGGCGTCGGGGACGGCGCGCTGCGCAAGCCCGCCAACTGGAAGCACCTGACGAACCCGTTCAAGCCGTCGTGGGGCGAGCCGTACGTGGAGCAGGTCGTCCGGATGACGAGCGCCATCGAGGCGGCCCGCGACGCGGCCCGTGGCCACGAGGCGGTGGCGGTCAGCCACCAGTTGCCGATCTGGATCGTGCGCAGCTTCGCCGAGAAGCGCCGGTTGTGGCACGATCCGCGGCGCCGGCAGTGCACGCTGGCCTCGCTCACGTCGTTCACGTACCAGGGCGACCGGCTGGTGTCGGTGGGCTACAGCGAGCCGGCGCGGGACCTGGTCCCGGCGCATCTCCTGGCGGGGGCGAAGCCGGTGAAGGGCAAGTCGAAGGCCTTCGGCGCCTAGTGACCCGGAGAGCCTAAAAACTCGTACAAGTCGTACGGTTTTTGCCGCGCGGAACCTCGACTTCATTGAAAAGTCCGTTTATGTGACTATTCATGAGCGATGCGACGCGTGACGTCACCCGCAGGGGACTGCTCGGGCTCGGTGCCGCGGCCGTGGCCCTGGCGGCCGGAGCCGCCGCCTGTGGCGGCGGCAGCCGCCCGGGCCGGCCCGGCCCCGGCGGCACCGGTCCGGGCGGGTCCGCGGCCCCGGTCCGGCCGATCGGCGACGGCTCCACCGCCGACACCGGCCCCCAGCCCCGCCAGCCCGCCGGGCCCGTGCCGCTCCAGCCGGGCGAGACGCCGCCGCAGTTCGTGGTGTTCAGCTGGGACGGCGCGGGGGAGATCGGCAACGGCCTCTTCCCGCGCTTCCTCAAGCTGGCCAAGGACCACGGCGCGGCCATGACCTTCTTCCTCTCCGGCATCTACCTCCTGCCCGAGGCGAAGAAGGACCTCTACAGGCCGCCGAAGAACCCGGTCGGGGCGTCCGACATCGGCTACCTCAAGGACGAGAACGTCCGCAACACCCTCAACTGCGTCCGGCAGGCGTGGCTCGACGGCCACGAGGTGGGCACCCACTTCAACGGCCACTTCTGCTCCGGCTCCGGCTCCGTGGCCCACTGGACCCCGGACGACTGGGAGAGCGAGATCGAGCAGGCCGTGTCCTTCGTCACCGGCTGGCGGACCAACACCGGCTTCACCGACATCGAGCCCCTGCCCTTCGACTACCGCAAGGAGCTGGCCGGCGGCCGCACGCCCTGCCTCCTCGGCCAGGACAACCTGCTGCCCGTCGCGCGGAAGCTGGGCTGGCGCTACGACGCCTCCTCGCCCGGCGGCCTCCAGGTGTGGCCGGGGAAGAGGTCGGGCCTCTGGGACCTGCCGCTCCAGTCCGTGCCGTTCCCCGGGCACACCTTCGAGGTGCTCTCGATGGACTACAACATCCTCGCCAACCAGTCGAAGAACACCACCCGGGGCGCGTCCTCCAACTATCCGGCCTGGCGCACCCAGGCCACCAGCGCCTACCTCGGCGGCTTCCGGCGCGCGTACGAGACGAACCGCGCGCCGCTTTTCATCGGCAATCACTTCGAGGAGTGGAACGGCGGCATCTACATGGACGCCGTCGAGGAGGCCCTCAAGGGCATGTCGGACAAAAAGGACGTACGGCTCGTCTCTTTCCGGCAGTTCGCCGACTGGCTCGACGTGCAGGACCCCAAGCTGCTCGCCCGGCTCCAGGAGCTGGCCCCCGGCCAGTCCCCGGCCGGTGGCTGGCGCACGTACCTCTCCGGTGCCTGACCAGCGGCTTAACACACCTTCGGGGGGTGCGGAAGATCCCCAAATCAGTCATGCGAAACTTTTCACATGAGAATTGGCCGCGCGCGTCGTCGTCGAACCAGCTGCCGCTCGACCAGCGGCCGTGCCCTCCTGCTCACCGCGATGACCCTCGCGAGCGCCCTGACCCTGTCGGCGTGCGGCGACGGCGGCAGCGGCAAGCCGAACGGCTCCGCCGGCGGCAACTACGTGACCGGCACCCGCGGCATCTCGACCGTCGCCAAGGACGCGCGCACCGAGGCCCCCAAGCTCGACGGCGAGACCGTCGACGGCAAGACCCTCGACACCACCACCCTCAAGGGCAAGGTCGTCGTCCTCAACGTGTGGGGCTCCTGGTGTCCGCCGTGCCGCGCCGAGGCCCCGTACTTCGCGAAGGTGTCCAAGGAACTGGCCGACGCGGGCAAGGACGTCGCGTTCGTCGGCATCAACACCCGTGACACCAGCAAGCAGAACGCCGCCGCCTTCGAGGAGAACTTCGGGATCACCTACCCGAGCCTCTACGACCCGGACGGAAAGCTGCTGCTCCGCTTCCCCGCGGGCACGCTCAACCCGCAGGCCATCCCCTCCACGATCGTCCTCGACAAGCAGGGCCGCATCGCCGCCCGCACCCTCGTCGCGATCAACGAGACGCAGCTGCGCTCCATGATCGACCCGCTGCTCGCGGAGCAGTGACCTCGTGGTCCCCGAGCTCCTCACCCTGGCCGCCGAGCCGACCGGCGTGAACACGACGGTCCTCGACGGGGCCCTGATGCTGGCGCTGCCCATCTCGGTCCTCGCCGGGCTCGTCTCCTTCTTCTCGCCCTGCGTGCTGCCGCTGGTCCCCGGTTACCTCTCGTACGTCACCGGCATCAGCGGGGCCGACCTCGCCGAGGCCCGCCGCGGCCGGATGCTGGCGGGCGCGAGCCTGTTCATCGCCGGCTTCACGGCCGTGTTCGTCTCCACCGGCGCGCTCTTCGGGTACTTCGGCGCCACGCTCCAGGAGAACAGGGAGATCATCTCCCGGGTCCTCGGCGGCCTGGTGATCGTCCTCGGCCTCTTCTTCATGGGCCTGATCCCGGGCCTGACGATGCGGGAGTTCCGCTTCCACAAGAAGCCGACCGCCGGCCTGATCGGCGCGCCCCTGCTCGGTGTGCTGTTCGGCGTCGGCTGGACCCCCTGCATGGGCCCCACCCTCGCCGCGGTCAGCACGCTCTCGATCGACCAGGCGAGCGCCGGCCGGGGCGCACTGCTGACCGTCGCCTACTGTCTGGGCCTGGGCCTGCCCTTCATCCTCGCCGCGATCGCCTTCCGCAAGGCGCTCGGCGCTTTCGGCTGGGTGAAGCAGCACTATGCATGGGTGATGCGGATCGGGGGCGGCATGCTGGTCCTGACCGGCCTGCTGCTCGTCACAGGTTTGTGGGCCAGCATCATCAGCGACATGCGGAGCTGGACCCAAGGCTTCACGGTGGGGATCTGAGGACTACACGCACATGAGTACGACAGACAAGGCGTCCAGCGAGGCGCCGAACCCGTCCGAGGAAGCCGCGGATTCCGCCGAGGCGGCCGCCGGCGCGCAGCTGTCCACCGCCCCGACGGAGGACACCGCCCCCGTCGGCATCGGCGTGATCGGCTGGATCCGCTGGTTCTGGCGGCAGCTCACCTCCATGCGGGTGGCGCTGATCCTCCTCTTCCTGCTCTCCCTGGGCTCCATCCCGGGCTCCCTCGTCCCGCAGACCCAGGTCGACGCGATGAAGGTGGCCCAGTGGAAGAAGGACCACTCCTTCTGGGTCCCGCTCGCCGAGAAGCTCCAGCTCTTCGACGTCTACAGCTCGGTGTGGTTCTCCGCGATCTACCTGCTGCTGTTCATCTCGCTGATCGGCTGCATCGTCCCGCGCAGCTGGCAGTTCGTCGGCCAGCTCACCGGCCGCCCGCCCGGCGCTCCCAAGCGGCTGGACCGGCTGCCCGCGTACACGACGTGGCGTACCGAGAAGTCCCCCGGCGAGGTGCTCGCGCAGGCGAAGACGGTCCTCGGCGCGCGGCGTTTTCGCACCGAGGCCGGCGCGACGTCCGTCGCCGCCGAGAAGGGCTATCTGCGCGAGGCCGGGAACCTGGCCTTCCACGTCGCCCTGATCGTGCTGCTGGTGGCCTTCGCCTGGGGCCAGCTCTTCAAGTCCGAGGGCGGCAAGCTCGTCCTGCGCGGCAAGGGCTTCGCGAACACGCTCACCCAGTACGACGACTTCAAGTCCGGCAGCATGTTCACCCCCGAGGACCTGTCGCCCTTCTCCTTCACGCTCGACCGGTTCGACGCCACGTACGAGGAGAGCGGCCCGCAGAAGGGCACCGCGCGCGACTTCAAGGCGCACGTCACCTTCAGCGACGGCGCGGACGGCGCACCGCAGAAGCGCGAGATCCAGGTCAACAAGCCCCTGGAGGTCGACGGGGCCAAGGTCTACCTGATCGGCCACGGCTACGCGCCGATCGTCTCGGTGACCGACCCGGCCGGCAAGGTGGTCTACAAGGACGCCGTGCCGATGCTGCCCTTCGATTCGAACCTCAGCTCCTCGGGCGCGGTCAAGGTGCCGGACGGCTACCACGACAAGGACGGCAAGAAGGAGCAGCTCGGCTTCAACGCCATGTTCGTGCCGACCTTCGCCGGCGAGGGCAAGGGCACGATGCTCTCCCAGTTCCCGGACCTGAAGTTCCCCGTCCTCGCCCTCAGCGCCTACCACGGCAGCCTGGGCGTCGATGCGGGCCTCCCGCAGAACGTGTACCAGCTGAACACCTCCAAGATGCAGGAGTTCAAGGACGACTCCGGGCAGCTGTTCAAGAAGCGGCTGCTGCCCGGCGAGACGATGGAGCTGCCGAACGGCGCGGGCACCGTGAAGTTCGAGGGCGTCGAGCGCTGGGCCACCTTCTCGATCACCCGGCAGCCGGGCAGCGGCCTCGCCCTCGCGGGCGCGGTCTTCGCGATCGGCGGCCTGGCCGCGTCGCTGTTCATCCAGCGCCGCCGGGTCTGGGTGCGCGCTGTGGCCGGCGAGGACGGTGTGACCGTCGTCGAGATGGCGGGCCTCGGCCGCAGCGAGTCGGCCAAGCTCCCGGAGGAGCTGGGGCAGCTCGCCGCCGCTCTCCACCAGCAGGCGCCCACGGCGCCCGACCGACCTGTCAAGGAAACTGTTGAAGGGGAGCGCGGATGACGCCGCTCGCAGCCGAAGTCAACGAGAATTTGGCTCAGATCAGTAACTACCTGGTCTATTCGTCGATGGCGGTCTACACGCTCGCCTTCCTCGCCCACATCGCCGAGTGGATCTTCGGCAGCCGCAGCAAGGTGGGCCGTACGGCCGCCGCGCTGACCGGCGCCAAGGCCGCCGGCGCCGACGCCCCCGCGGTCCGGGTGCGCGGCAAGGGGGGCACGGCCGTCCTGGACCGGCCGAAGGTGGTCACGCGGTCCGCCGCAGGCACCCGCGACGTCCCGGACGGCCCCGGCGCGGCCGGCGGCACCGAGGACGGCGACCTGTACGGCCGGATCGCGGTCTCGCTGACCGCGCTGGCGTTCCTCATCGAGGCGGCCGGTGTCGTGGCCCGCGCGATGTCCGTGCAGCGGGCCCCCTGGGGCAACATGTACGAGTTCTCGCTCACCTTCTCCACGGTGGCCGTCGGCGCGTACCTGATCCTGCTCGCGCTGAAGAAGAACGTCCGCTGGATGGGCCTGATCCTGGTCACCACCGTCCTGCTGGACCTGGGCATCGCCACCACCTGGCTCTACACCGCCAGCGACCAGCTGGTCCCGGCGCTGCACTCGTACTGGCTGTGGATCCACGTCTCCACCGCGATCATCTGCGGTGCGGTGTTCTACATCGGCGCGACCGGCACGGTGCTGTACCTCTTCCGCGACTCCTACGAGTCCAAGCTCGCGGGCGGCGGCACCCCGGGCCGGTTCGCGACCTCGGTCATGGAGCGGCTCCCCTCGGCGGCCACCCTCGACAAGTTCTCGTACCGGATCAACGCGGCCTTCTTCCCGCTGTGGACCTTCACGATCATCGCGGGCGCGATCTGGGCGGGCGACGCCTGGGGCCGCTACTGGGGCTGGGACCCCAAGGAGGTCTGGTCCTTCGTGACGTGGGTGGCGTACGCCTGCTACCTGCACGCCCGCGCCACTGTCGGCTGGAAGGGCCGCAAGGCCGCGTACCTCGCGCTCTTCGCGTTCGCCTGCTGGATCTGGAACTACTACGGCGTGAACATCCTGCTCAACGGCAAGCACTCGTACGCGGGCGTCTGACCCGCGGAAGTGGGACGCTGGTGGCATGACCCCTGTGACTCATGCCACCAGTGAGGCCCGGGGCGAGGACCGCTGGCTGCTGCGCTTCGAGGTGCACGTGCCGAGCGCGTACGAGGCCGTGTGGCCCGCCCTGACCACGCCGGACGGGCTGCGCGGCTGGCTGGCCGCGGCGGACGTCCTGGAGCGCAGGCTCGGCGGAGCCGTGACCCTGCACTGGCTCAACGGCGGATCGACGGTGTCGGGCCACGTCACGGCGTGGGACGTCGAGCGGGTCGCGGAGTACACGGTGAGCGAGCACGGCCGGATCCGCTTCCACCTGGAGGCGGTCGGGACGGACTCGACCGTGATCCGCTTCCTGAACGAGCGCTCCGGTTCGCCGGAGGACCGCCTCGACTGCCTGGCCGGCTGGCACCACCACTTCGAACTGCTGGAATCCGCGCTGCAAGGCCATCCGGCGGACTGGTCCCGGTGGACGGACGCCCGCTGGGCGGAGTTGCGCGCGTCCTACGCGTCCTTCTCCAGGACGTAGGTGCCGCGGGCGTCCGGATCGCCGAAGAAGAAGTACAGCTCCAGCGTCTGGCGGCCGTCGCGGCGCAGCTCGAAGGTCCACTTGTACCGTTCGGGCGCGGAGCGCCTGGCGGCCGGTGCGCCGCTCCTGGCCGCCGTGCCGGTCGGGGCGGGCAGGTGGAGGCGGACGTGCTGGCCGTAGTTCCGGCCGGCGGGCTGTCGGCTGATGAGCTTCCAGGTGCCGCTTCCGGAGAGCCGCCAGCCGTGGGCGTAGTCCCGTTCCTGCCCGTCGAGGAGGGTGACGGCGGCGGTCCCGTCGGCCCGGAAGACGACCTCGGTGCCCTCGACGCAGCGCCAGGTGCCGACGATCTCGTCGGTGCGCGCGTCGTAGACGGCGGGGGCGGAGCGGTGCGTGTTCGGATCGCCTCCGGTCATCGCGAGCAGGGCGGCGACGGCGACCCCGTACGCGAGCAGATTGCGCAGGATCGTGTCGACGACTCGCGGTCCCCCGCTGGTCTCCGGCATCCGCCCATTCTTGCAGCCGCCTTGAACGCGTTCAATCGTGTCCTGTGTCACACGCCCGCCGCGTCTCGGCGGTGCCCCACCAGGCGGGCCGCAGCGGCGGCAGGCTCCCGTCGACCGCGAACAGGTCTGGACGGACCGGCGCTCAGTCCTTGTCCGTGTCCTTGTTCTTGTCGCGCTCCTCGCCGAGGGACCGCAGGAACTCCGGGTTGTCGTCGGGTGCCACCCACTGCGTTCGGTGCGCCCGGCCGCCGCCGACCGCCGACCGCTGCCTGCCGGCGAACAGCCACACCACCGGACCGACGATCGAGAAGAGCAGGATGATGATCACCCAGACCACCTTGGGGAGGTGCTTGACCTCTTCCTCGGGGGTGTTCAGACAGTCGATGAAGGCGTAGATGGTCAGCGCGATGATCAGCAGGAACGGCAGATAGCGCAGCACGGTGTGGGACCGACTCCCCAGCAGTGACGGGGGACCCGCCCTCGGGCCCCGGTGACGCTCCCAGGTTAGTGGGTGACGGATACTGGCCCCTATGGCTTACGACGATCTCCGCTCGCTGCTCCGGGCTCTGGAGCGGGAGGGCGACCTCAAGCGCATCAAGGCCGAAGTCGACCCGTACCTGGAGGTCGGGGAGATCGTCGACAGAGTGAACAAGGCGGGCGGTCCCGCGCTGCTCTTCGAGAACGTCAAGGGCTCGGCGATGCCGCTGGCCATGAACGTCTTCGGGACCGACCGCCGGCTGCTCAAGGCCCTCGGGCTGAAGTCGTACGGCGAGATCAGCGAGAAGATCGGCGGCCTGCTCAAGCCCGAGCTGCCCCAGGGGTTCATCGGGGTCCGCGAGGCCTTCGGCAAGCTCGGCTCGATGGTGCACGTGCCGCCGAAGAAGGTGAAGGGCGACGCCGCGCCCGTCCAGGAGGTCGTCCTCACCGGCGACGACGTCGACCTGGACCAGCTGCCCGCCCTCTTCACCTGGCCCAAGGACGGCGGGTCCTTCTTCAACCTCGGCCTGACGCACACGAAGCACCCCGAGACGGGCGTGCGCAACCTCGGCCTCTACCGCCTCCAGCGGCACGACAAGCGCACCATCGGCATGCACTGGCAGATCCACAAGGACAGCCGCAACCACTACGCGGTCGCCGCCAAGCGCGGTGAACGGCTGCCCGTCGCCATCGCCTTCGGCTGCCCGCCGGCCGTGACGTACGCGTCGACGGCGCCGCTGCCCGGCGACATCGACGAGTACCTCTTCGCCGGGTTCGTCGCGGGCAAGCGGATCGAGATGGTCGACTGCAAGACCGTCCCGCTCCAGGTCCCGGCCAACGCCGAGGTCGTCATCGAGGGCTGGCTCGAGCCGGGGGAGATGCTGCCGGAGGGTCCCTTCGGCGACCACACCGGCTTCTACACCCCGCAGGAGCCGTTCCCGGCGCTGAAGATCGACTGCGTGACGATGCGCAAGCGCCCGCTGCTCCAGTCGATCGTGGTCGGCCGGCCGCCGACCGAGGACGGCCCGCTGGGCCGCGCGACGGAGCGGTTCTTCCTCCCGCTCCTGAAGATCATCGTCCCGGACATCGTGGACTACCACCTGCCCGAGTCGGGCGGCTTCCACAACTGCGCGATCGTCTCGATCGACAAGAAGTATCCGAAGCACGCCCAGAAGGTCATGCACGCCATCTGGGGCGCGCACATGATGTCGCTGACCAAGCTGATCATCGTGGTGGACGCCGACTGCGACGTCCACGACCTGCACGAGGTGTCCTGGCGGGCCCTCGGCAACACCGACTACTCCCGCGACCTCACCGTCGTCGAGGGCCCGGTCGACCACCTCGACCACGCCTCGTACCAGCAGTTCTGGGGCGGCAAGGCGGGTATCGACGCCACCAAGAAGCTCCCCGAGGAGGGCTACACCCGCGACGGCGGCTGGCCCGACATGGTGGAGTCCGACCCGGCGACCGCGGCCCTGGTGGACCGCCGCTGGAAGGAGTACGGCCTGTGAGCCCCATCGGCATGGAAGGCCCGGCCCTCTTCATCGGCACCGAGGAGACCTACGTCGCCCTGCTGCGCCCGCAGCTCGACCCGGCGGACCCGGAGGTCCGGCTGGCGGCCGAGCAGGCGGGCGTGAGCCCCGAGGAGTTCGCCGGCCCCGGCAACGTCTGGGCGCTGATGTGGGAGCAGAGCGCCGACGAGGGCGGCGGCTTCGAGCTGCCCGGTCTGCAGGACGCGGAGGCAGAGGACTTCGCCGACCGGCTGCTGGCCGAGCTGTCCTTCGAGACCGGCCCGTTCATCGTCGGCGCGGGCGAGGTGCTCCGCCTCCAGGCCTACCCCGCCGGTGACGGCTGCCGCTTCGTCTCCACCATCACCCCGCCGGAGGGCGAGGAACTGGCCCCCCTCACCCTGGACATCCCCGCGGTGTCCACCGAAGCGCTCCGCGCGGATCTCGAAGACTTCCGCAGGAGCCTTGCATGATGACGACCGCCGACGGGGTGATCGGGCCCGGCCCGGCGCCGCAGCCGACCGGCAAGGTGAAGGCGTTCCTGCGGCTCGTGATGATCGAGCATTCGGTCTTCGCGCTGCCCTTCGCCTACATCGCGGCGCTGACCGCGATGTTCCAGGTCGACCGGACCGTGCACTGGGCCGAGCTGCTGCTCGTCACCGTGTGCATGGTGGGACTGCGGACCTTCGCGATGGCCGCCAACCGGATCATCGACCGGGAGATCGACGCCCGCAATCCGCGCACCGCCGGGCGCGAGCTCGTCACGGGCGCGGTGTCCGTGCGCTCGGCCTGGACCGGGGCCGGGATCGCGCTGGCCGTCTTCCTCGGCGCGGCGGCGCTGCTGAACCCGCTCTGCCTGGCGCTTGCACCGGTCGCGGTGATCCCGATGGTGGTCTACCCGTACGGCAAGCGGTTCACGAACTTCCCGCACGCGATCCTGGGCCTGGCCCAGGCCATGGGTCCCGTCGGGGCCTGGCTGGCGATCACCGGCGCGTGGTCCTGGGACGCGGTGGTCCTGGGCCTCGCGGTGGGCGTGTGGATCGGCGGTTTCGACCTGATCTTCGCCTGCCAGGACGTGGCCGCGGACCGCGCCGACGGCGTCAGGTCCGTCCCGGCCCGGTTCGGCGTCCCGGCCGCGCTGTGGGGTGCCCGCGGCGCCCACGTCGTCACCACCGGCCTGCTGGCCTGGTACGCCGTGGCCACGGACGCCGGCGTGCTGTTCTGGGCCGGCCTGGTGGTCGTCGTGGCGGCCTTCCTCTACGAGCACACCATCGTCACGCCGCACGACCTGTCCCGCCTGAACCGCGCGTTCTTCACGGTGAACGGTTTCATCGGCATCGCGCTCTTCGCGTGCGCCCTGCTGGACCTCGCGGTGCGCGGCCTGACCCTCTAGCGCGGACCCGGCACAGGCGCGTCCCTACCGGCGTTGGTCACTCTGTGTGCAATCATCGTCGCGCACTGTGATCACGTCGGTACGGACCGAGAGGCTCCCGTCATGGCCCAGCAGGCCGAGATCCACGTCAGCCGCAAGATCATCGAGGGCGTTCAGGCGCCCTCGGCCGACCACCCCGCCACACCGGCCGGCCACCTCCGTCAGCACGTCTGGTTCGCCACGGAGGAATCCGGCGGCAGCACCGCACCCCGCCCCACCTTCGAGTGGCCGCTGCGCGGCACCTACTCCCACGAGGGCAAGTCCGCGACCGGTACCGCGCACGTCTTCCTCGCGCACGGCCACCGGAACCTCGAACGCCCGCTCATCCTCGCCGACGGCTTCAACCACGGCCCCAGCGACCTCCCCGGCCTGTGGGAGCACTTCGACAAGAAGGAGGGCGGCGGCTTCCTCACCCGGCTCCGCGACTCCGGAATCGACGTCATCCTGCTCGGCTTCGACGAGCGACACACCTACATCCAGGCCAACGCGGGCGTTGCGGCCGCGTGTATCGACCAGGCCATCGCCGAGCGCATCGGCGACGAACCGCTGATCGTCGGCGGAGTCAGCATGGGCGGCATGATCACCCGCTACGCCCTGGCGCGGATGGAGTCCGAGGGCCACGACCACCAGACGGGTACCTACTTCTCCTGGGACACCCCGCACCAGGGCGCCTGGATCCCGCTGGTCCTCCAGCAGATGGCCTACTTCTTCGAATCGTTCATCCCCGAGGACCCGGACCACCCGAAGCAGGCCGAGCTGATCCGCAGTCCCGCCGCCCAGCAGCTGCTGTGGGCCTGGGTCGGAAACTCCAAGTACGAGGGGCCGGTGGCCACGTCCAGCAAGCTGCGCACCGACTTCCTGCGTGAGCTGGCGGACTACGGCCAGTTCCCGCAGCGGCCGAGGAAGATCGGTGTGGCCAACGGCCATGGTGCGGGCGTCGGCCTGAAGCTGACACCCGGCGAGACCGCCTTCGACTGGAAGGACAAGTACAACACCGTCAGCGCCAAGGCCCTCGTCCAGCCGGACAAGGGGGAGAAGGAGCCGATCGGCAGCATGCACATCGCCCTTGAGATCCGTCGCAGCTCCACCACCGCCGTGCCGGCGCTCGACGGCGTGCCCGGCGGCACCCTCGGCTCCTTCGGCATGGTGGCGCAGGCGCTCGGCATCGAGGTCGACGAGCGGTTCTACAGCACCTGCTTCGTGCCCGCGGTGAGCGCCGTCGCACTGGACTTCGACCCTGAGGCCTGGGACATCGACCCGGCACTCGACATCTCCGCCGTCGACCCGGAGGAGAGCCGCCTCGACGACTTCCTGTGCGACAGCGAGAACTCGCCGCACAGCGAGCCGCGACGGGCCCTGACGGAGTTCCTGTTCAAGCAATTCGTGCGCTGACGCACTGACGCACTGACGCACTGACGCGCCACCGGGGCGCAGCGCGTCCCGTGGGCCGGGCCGGCCGGATGGCGGGCCCGGCCCACGTCCGGCCCTCCTGCTCCCGGCGGCCGAGTGCGGCGGCAACCGCCGCGATCACCCCGGCCCTCCCCGTGAACCCGGGCGCGACCGCTCACCGCCCCTGCGGTGTCCGGCGGGGGAAGAGGAACGCCGCCGCGATGCCGGCCGGCACACCCGGCGGGCGGCGTTCGACGAAGCCGAGGACCGGCAGGGGGACGCTGTTGGACGCCACGTGGCCGAAGCCGAAGCGGTGGAACGGGGCCAGCGGGATCCCGGTCAGTCCGTCGGCCGTACGCGCGGTGATCCCGTACGCGTCCAGGGCGTGCCCGGTGGCCAGGTCCACCCCCTCGACCAGCCACAGCAGGGCCACCCAGCCCGGCATCAGCCTTCCGGCCGCCTCGGCCCGGTCCCTCTGGCTCCACTCGGCGAGACGCGTGCCGGCCATGTCCTGATCCCCTTGTCGATGCTCGGGGCACCTTACTCAGCGTCGCTCTGCCGTGGCCGGATAGTCTCGGAGCTATGACTGACGGCAAGCGCACCCCGTGGGTGGTCGGGGTTTCCGGGGCGTCCGGGACGCCGTACGCAGCCGCGGTGATCCGCGGACTGCTGGCGGCGGGGGAGAGCGTGGACCTGGTGGTCAGCCGGGCTTCGAGGCTGACCCTGCTGGACGAGACCGGGATCGCCTTCCGCGACGCGCACTGGCGGGACGATCTCGCCGCCTGGCTCGAACGCGGGGCGGACGGCAAGCCGGCCACCTTCGCCCGGCCGGAACTGGACGGCGTCCGCTACTGGGGCGCCGGCGACCTGGCCGCCGGGCCGAGCTCGGGCTCGTACCCCGTGAAGGGGATGCTGATCGTGCCGGCGTCCACGGCCTGTGTGGCGGGAGTGGCGCTCGGGCTGTCTAAGGACCTGCTCCAACGCGTCGCGAGCGTGACTCTCAAAGAGCGGCGCAGGCTGGTGGTCGCAGTGCGGGAGACCCCGCTGAACGGGCAGACGCTCAAGCATCTGGTGGCGCTGGACGAGGCGGGCGCAGTGGTGCTGCCCGCCTCTCCGGCGTTCTACGCGGGTGCGACGCACATCCAGGACCTGGTGGATTTCGTCGCGGGGCGGGTGCTGGATGCGGCAGGGGTGCCGCACCGGCTGTACCGCCGGTGGGAGGGGGAACTCGGTGGTGCGTCCCGCCTCCGGGAGGCAAGCGGCGGTGACTAGCGCTTCTTGGCAGTGCGCGGCTTGCGGGTCCGGTCGACGCGGTGGGCGGCGGCGGGCTGGTCGGTGCGGGATCGGTTGGCCAGCTCCTGGAGCTGTCGCATGTGCGCGTAGGCCATCTCGATCGTGTACACGGTGAACCACTCCTGATGCTCGTCAGATCATCATTGATCTATTGAAAGATTCACAGGGCGTTGACCCTGTGTGCCTTTGATTCTATACGTAAACTTGCGGGATCGCCGAATAATGGAAGGCTCCAGGTATATGGACGCGGTGGATAGGCAGCTCATCCAGGCACTCCGGGAGAACGGACGTGCCTCGTACGCGGAGCTGGGCCGGCTCGTGGGCCTCTCCGGCCCCAGCGTCACCGACCGGATCAACCGGCTCGAATCGGCCGGCGTGATCACCGGCTACCGCGCGACCGTCGACGCGGCCTCGCTCGGACTCGGCGTCACGGCGCTCATCGGCATCTCCCTCTCCGACGCCGCGGACCACGAGGACGTGGCCCGCCGGCTGCGCGACCTGGCGGAGATCGAGGACTGCTGGTTCATCGCCGGCGACGACTCGTACATGCTCAAGGTGCGGGCCGGCGACGTGGACGGGCTGGAGAAGATCATCCGTAAGCTCTCCAGCACCAAGGGCGTCTCACGCACCCGTACCACGATCGTGCTCTCCACGAAGTGGGAGAACCGGGTCGGGGACCTGCCCGAAGAGGGCTAAGAGTACGGTTGCGGGGTTGGGCAAGGCTGTCCGTACGGGGCAGTCCGGGCAGCGGTACAGGACAGCAGGACACAGAGGAGGCGACCGGCCGATGGACGCTGGGCTCAAGCGTGAGCTGGAGGAGAAGGTCCGCTCCGGCGAGCGGCTGACCCGTGAGGACGGCATCGCCCTCTACGAGTCCGACGACCTGGCCTGGCTGGGCGGCCTCGCCCACGAGGTGCGCACGCGCAAGAACGGCGACGTCGTCCACTTCAACGTGAACCGCCACCTCAACATGACGAACGTGTGCACCGCGTCGTGCGCCTACTGCTCGTTCCAGCGCAAGCCGGGCGAGAAGGACGCGTACACGATGCGCATCGAGGAGGCCGTGCGCCTGGCCAAGGCCATGGAGAACGAGAACCTCACCGAGCTGCACATCGTCAACGGCCTGCACCCGAGCCTGCCGTGGCGGTACTACCCGCGCTCGCTCTCCGCGCTGAAGGAGGCGCTGCCGAACGTCTCGCTGAAGGCGTTCACGGCGACCGAGATCCACCACTTCGAGACGATCTCCGGCATGTCGGCCTCCGACATCCTGGACGAGCTGATCGAGGCCGGTCTGGAGTCGCTGACCGGCGGCGGTGCGGAGATCTTCGACTGGGAGGTCCGCCAGCACATCGTCGACCACCGCACCCACTGGGAGGACTGGTCGCGCATCCACCGGCTCGCGCACGAGAAGGGTCTCAAGACCCCGAGCACGATGCTGTACGGGCACATCGAGGAGCCGCGCCACCGCGTGGACCACGTGCTGCGGCTGCGTGAGCTCCAGGACGAGACCGGGGGCTTCCAGGTCTTCATCCCGCTGCGCTACCAGCACGACTTCGTGGACATGCAGGACGGCAAGGTCCGCAACAGGCTCCAGGCGCGGACCACGATGGCGACCGGCGCCGAGGCGCTGAAGACCTTCGCCGTCTCGCGGCTGCTGTTCGACAACGTCCCGCACGTCAAGGTCTTCTGGGTGATGCACGGCGTGCAGACCGCCCAGCTGGCCCTCCAGCACGGCGCGGACGACATGGACGGCTCGGTCGTCGAGTACAAGATCACGCACGACGCGGACAACTACGGCACGCCGAACAAGCTCGGCCGTGACGATCTGCTGGAGCTGATCCGCGAGGCGGGCTTCCGCCCGGTCGAGCGCAACACGCGCTACGAGATCATCCGCGAGTACCCCGGCCCGGACGCGGCCCTGCGCGAGACCCCGCAGGCGATGCGCGTCTGACGCGCCACAGCACCCGAAGCGCCCTGGTCCGCATGCCGGACCGGGGTGCTTTTTTGCTGGCGAACCCCCGCAAGTAATAGATACTCTTGCCTCATGACCCTTACGTTCACTCTGGATCCGCAGATCGACCCGGCGCTGCACGAGGCTCTCCTCGACCTGTGGACGGACGCCTCCAACGCCGGGGGCGCCGTGGGTTTCGTCCCGCCGGTCGTCCAGGACGACATCCGCCCGCAGCTGATCAAGCAGCTCGGCCTGATCGCCGATGGTCATATGCGGCTCCTGGTGGGCCATGACGAGGCCGGGCTGGCCGCCGTCGCCTTTTTCGGGCTCAACCGGCACGCCCTGATGACCCACTGGATCTGGCTCTACACGGTGATGGTCCATCCGGGCCGTCAGGGCCGGGGCTACGGCCGCCGGCTGATGGCCGCTTCCGCCGACTGCGCCCGCGGGATCGAGGGCGTCGAAGCCATCCGGCTGTCCTGCCGCGGCGGCATGGGCCTGGAGCACTTCTACGCCGCCTGCGGCTACAAGGAGGTCGGCCGCGTCCCGGGCGCCATCCGGGTGGCCCCGGGCGACGACCGCGACGACATCACGATGCTGCTGCCGCTGCACTGACCCCCGCCCGGGCGACCCCGCCGGGCCGGGGCGGGGGCCCGGCGTGCTTCACTGGACGGGCACGTGACGACGTACCGACGAGAGAGAAGGGGTCACCGTGTCCCTCAAGCCGAGCGCGACGATCCGCTACACCGCGATGCGCCTGGGCATCTTCGTCGGATGCCTCGTCCTGGTCGCCGTTCTGGTCAACGTGGGCTGGGTGCCCGCAGGCCTCGGCGACGCCAACCCCGCCTGGGTCGTGCTTCTCGCCCTCGTGATCTCCGCGCCGCTCTCCTTCGTGCTCCTGCGCAAGCAGCGCGACGAGATGTCCGCGCAGATCTCCGGACGCGTCGCGGGTGCGAAGGACCGGCTCGCCGCGAACCGCTCCCAGGAAGACGCGGCGGACGACGCCGCCCGCGCCTGAGCCCGTACGCCTGACCCCGTACGCCTGACCCCGTACGCCTGACCCCGTACGCCTGACCCTGCAGGGGAGCCGTTGGCTTCCTCACACACCGAACCGCCCCAGTACCGGGAACTTCCCCCGCGTGCTGGGGCGGTGGCGTTTGCGCATGCCCCTGGCTCAAAGTGCACCTTTGAGAACCTCAAAGGGAAAGTGTTAGCGTGTTAAACATGTTGACCACAGTTGCGCACGAAATGACCACGAGTGTCCCGCTCGTGGCGCGCCTGCACGTCGACCTGTGCCGCCGCGTGTCCGCGGCCTGTTGTGGCTGTCGCTGAGCCCACGCCCCCTTCTTCTCTCTTTCTCTTCTTCTCTGCATCTTTCTTTGCGCATCACCCCCGGAGTGTGTCCGTGTCCGCGACCCCTCAGGCCCCCGCCAAGGCCTCCTTCAAATTCCCGTTCTGGGCCCAGATCGTCACCGGCCTCGTGCTCGGTGTCCTGCTCGGCTGGCTAGCCCGCAGCCAGGACATCAGCTGGCTCGCCAAGACCCTCGAACAGGTCGGCGACATCTTCGTGCAGCTGCTGAAGCTGGCCGTGGCCCCGCTCGTCTTCTTCGCGATCCTGGTGTCCATCACCAACCTGCGGAAGGTGAACAACGCCGCCCGCCTCGCCTCGCGCACCCTGCTCTGGTTCATGATCACCTCGCTGATCGCCGTCGGCATCGGCCTCGCGATCGGCCTGCTGACCAACCCGGGCGCCGGCACCGGCCTCACCCCGCAGGACGGCAAGCTGCCCAAGCGCACCGGCTCGTGGCTCGACTTCCTGACCGGCATCGTGCCGAAGGACGTCATCACGCCGTTCACCGAGCTGAACGTGCTCCAGATCGTCTTCCTGGCCGCCGTCGCCGGCATCGCCGCCCTCCAGCTCGGCACCAAGGCGCAGCCGCTCCTGAACGTCGCCGAGTCGGTCCTGGAGCTGCTCCAGAAGGCCCTGTGGTGGGTCATCCGCCTCGCCCCGATCGGCACCGTCGGCCTGATCGGCACCGCGATCGCCTCGTACGGCTGGGAGCTCATCGGCAAGTACGCGACCTTCACCGCCGACGTGTACGTCGGCTCGGCGCTCGTGATGTTCGGCGTCTACCCGCTGCTCCTCGCGACGGTCGCCAAGGTCAACCCGGTCCAGTTCTTCAAGGGCGCCTGGCCCGCGATCCAGCTGGCCTTCGTCTCCCGCTCCTCGGTCGGCACCATGCCCGTCACCCAGAAGGTCACCGAGCGCCTCGGCGTCCCGAAGGAGTACGCGAGCTTCGCCGTCCCGTTCGGGGCGACCACGAAGATGGACGGCTGCGCCGCGATCTACCCGGCGCTCGCCGCGATCTTCATCGCGCAGATCTTCGACGTCCAGCTGACGGTCACCGACTACCTGCTGATCGCGTTCGTCTCGGTGGTCGGCTCGGCCGCCACGGCCGGCCTGACCGGAGCCACGGTCATGCTGACGCTGACCCTCTCCACCCTGGGCCTGCCCCTGGAGGGCGTCGGCCTGCTGATGGCGATCGACCCGATCCTGGACATGATGCGCACCGCCACCAACGTCGCGGGCCAGGCGCTGGTCCCGGTCGTGGTCGCGGCCCGCGAGGGAATCCTGGACAAGAAGGCCTACGCGGCCGCCTCGTCCTCCCCGCTGGACGAAGGCACCCCGGTGGCCGTGGCCGCCTGACCGGCCTGCCACCCCACCCGGCGCAGCCCCCCCCGCCCCCGTCCGGGCGGGGGGGGCTGCGGTGCGTGTCGGCCCGATCGGAACGAGAACCGCAATCCGTCCGCCGCCCCGGGACGTATCGGATGTGCAGGGCACACCGATGGTCATGGCGTTCGGCGCCTTCGGTACCGCCCGGAAAGGGGATCGTACGATGAGGTCCATCGCTCGCAGGGTGGGCATCGGCATCAGTGGTGCACTCCTCGGCCTGGGAGTCTTTGCCGGTCCGTCCTTCGCCGAAGCGAACCCCGGCGGAACCGGCCAGCCGTCGGCGGAGTGCGAGGACGTCAGGCCGGGCCATGCCTCCGAAGCACCTGGGTCCGCCTTCAACGAGGACGGCGTCGCCGGCACCCACTACGCCGGCGAGCAGCCGCAGAACTCCAGGAACAGCCACTCCGTCTCCCAGTACGACGTGGCCTGCTTCCAGCTCTCCCAGCACTGAACGGGACACTCGACAGCTCCCGCACGCGTGAGCCGCGAACCGTGCCCACGCCGGGAGCTGCAGCGCGGTCGCCGCAAGGGGCGTCCGCTACCCGGTCCGGCACTCCGCAAACGCTCCCACCGTCACTGACGATGTATTAACTTGTGTATCCTCGCGGGCAATTCACCCGCACGGGCCGCTGAGCTGGAGGAACAGGGTGCTGTCGGAAACTCTGGAGATGCTGGCCGCGTCGGGCGGTGCGGCTCTGGTGGGCGCGGCCGCGACGGATGCATGGCAGACGACCCGGTCCGGCTTCACCCGGCTCCTGGGACGCGGGAACCCGCAGACCGAACAGGCCACGGCCGGCAGGCTCGACCGCCTCGCCGCGGAGGTGAGCCGGGCTGCCGGCCCCCAGGAGCTGGAGTCCGTCCGGCGCGACCTCCGTGCGGAGTGGTGCGGCCGGCTGAAAGACCTCCTGGAGGAGCAGCCCGAGCTCGCGGCGGAGCTCGGCGAGCTCATCGACCGCGTCCAGGGCGAGCTGCCGGCGGCCCAGCAGACCTGGGTGCAGAACAACACGGCGTACGGGGGCGGGATCCAGAACATCACCCAGGGCGGCGACATCATCGTCGGCGACGTCGGCCGGCCCCGGCGGTGAGCACACCCGACGAGCCCGGTAGCCAGAACAACACCGCCCACGACGGCGGGGTGCAGAACATCGCCCAGGGCGGCAACGTCTACAACCTCAACGTGTACCCGCCGGCTTCCGGTGAGTCCGCCGGCGTGCCGGCCGAGCCGGCCCCGTCCGGGCAGCGCGCACGGGTGTTATCGGGCCGAAGGCTCGCTCTTGCCGTCGGCGCGGCCGTCACGGTGATCGCCGTGCCGACGACGATCCTGGCCCTGCAGTACGGCCCGCTGAGGACCGAGAACGTCGACAGTGCCCGTTCGGCGCCGCCGGCCGGTGCCCCGTCCTCGCCCAGCGGCTCCGCGGCATCCCCGTCCGCCCAGCCGTCTGCGTCCGCGTCTGCGTCCGCGGTGATCGCCGGGCCGACCGCCCCCGCCGCTGCCGCCCCGGAGACGCCGAAGCCCTCGGCAGCACCGACCCGCCGGTCGGCCACGGCCAGCTCCGCGTATCCGTCCAAGGATGTGGCCTGCGCGACCCGGTGGTTCACCGCCCCCGGCGTCCCCGACATCGAGTTCCAGCCCTGCACCCAGGCGGTGAGCGGGTCGGGAGGGGCCCAGTTCGGTGTCATGGTGCGGAACGGGGGCGCCACCCAGCTGGTCGTCACGGTGTTGGTGCAGCCCGTCGTAACCGCGACGGCCAAGGGGTGCCCGTTGCAGGCGGGGCCGTGGCAGCAGGTCGTGATCGACCCCGGTAAGACCTGGTACAGCCAGTTCGAGAAGTGCTCGCTCGGGAACGAAGTCAAGGGGCACCGGGTGCAGTCCGCAGCCCGAGTCGCTCTCGACCCCGCCAGTGATGCGGATCTCGGGAAGGCCGACCTGCACTACTCAAGGGCATTCGACATCAGTACGAGCGGCACGGCCACGGTGGCCGGCTGAGGAGGCCGTTCGTTCAGCCCAGGGTCTCGCCGCGGATGAACGCCGTCAGGCCGAGGAGCAGTGGCGGGGCCAGCCACCACAGGCCCATGGTGCGGCGCACGCTCGGGATGAGGGTGATGAGCAGGCCCAGCATGCTCAGGGACATCGAGATGAGGCACATCGCGCCGACGCCCTCGTAGCCCGAGTGGTCCCATTCGCCCTGGGGTCCGGCGTACAGGGCCCCGAAGACGGCGATGGCGTTCAGCAGGTGGATGAGCCCGAGCGGGATGCCCAGGACCCACTGGAGGCAGCCCCGGTCCTCGGGCAGGTCGATGCTCTCGCGCCCAGACGTCATTGCATGGCCTTCTTCACGTTGCCGAGGTTCTTCTGGAAATCATCCCCGTAGTTCTGGGCCTTGTCCGACTGCCAGTACGGGCCGCCGTTGTAGCGTGCGGCGATCTCCTGCATCCGGGCGTCGGTCAGCCGGTCCGCCGGGATGTTCGCGCAGCCGGTCTCCTCCTTGATCTGCGCCAGGAACCCGGCGGCGATGAAGGCGTTCGTCTTCGGGTCCCGGAGCGCGGACTTCACCACGCTCCGCTGCTGCTCGGTGAGGTGCTCCGGGTCGTAGCCGAGCACCTCGGCACCGCGCCGCAGCTGGACGGCGATCGGGCTCCTCGGCCTGGACGAGGAGATCGCGCAGCCGCCTGAACTCGGCGGCGTTGCGCTCCACCGGCGCCGGGTTGCACTCCTCCAGGAACTGGACGTCCTTGCGGTGGCTCAGGCTCACTTCCGGCTCCACGTACTCGCCCCCCGTCGAGGAGGTTGTCGAGGAAGGTGCGGGCGGTTCCGTCTTACATCGGCTACGGCTACACCACCTTCGGGCCGGGCGTGAAGTGCGCCCAGGTCTTCGCCAACCGCTACGGCGGGTACGCGGGCGCGATCCAAGAGGACGGCCGATATGGACAGGAGACGCAGTCGGCGATCAAGAAGTTCCAGGCCCGTGCCCGCCAGTACCCGTACAACTACCAGCTGGCGATCGACGGCATCGTCGGCAGGGCCACGGGTGCGGCCATGCTGAAGATCGCGCAGCAGGACCACGACCTGGAGCCGCACATCTACATCACCTGCACCTTCGAGCTGCCCAGCTGACGGAGCACTCCCCCTACACTCGGTCGCTGTTGTTCAACTGACTTCGTATGGAGGCCTGGTGACGGTACGGGAGATACGTGCGGCGGCGCAGATGATCGGGCGGCGCAACGCACTGCGCTACCTGGCCATCGGGGTCGGAGCCTCGCTGGTCGCGGCGTGCGGAGGCAAGGGCAAGGACCCCCTGCCCGGCACGCCGTCGGCCCTGGCCGACCCGGCCGCTCCGGCCGCCGGGGGAGGCGCGGCGGCATCGTCCGCGGCTCCGGCTCCGGCCTCGTCGGGTCCGATCGCCCGGGCCTTCGACGCCTTCATCGGGGGCACCTGGAAGCTGGAGTCGACCACGCCAGGCGGCAAGACGGTGCACGGCACGGCCACCGTGATGGCCCCGCCCGGGGGCAACGGCGGCTTCACCATCGCCTGGGACGCCGTCGGCGGCCACGCCCCGGTCACGTGGACCGGATCCTGGCTCCTGCGCGGCGGCCACCTGAGCTGCGACGTCTTCGAGGGGGGCAAGGAGCTGAGGAGGCTGAGCGGCGGCGAGGCCCTCACGGTACCGGCGACCGTCGAGGACACCGCCTCGCTCACCCTGCCCTGGAAGCCGCCGGAGTCGCACGGCATGGTCGACGGCCAGCAGCTGAAGGTGACCTACAAGGACAACGTCCTGCGGATCGTCCACAACAACGGCCACAACAGCGAGTCGGTGCACGTCTGCACCCGCGCCTGAGCGTCGTCGTCAGACTCCGGATGCGTGGGCCACGAACCCGGCCCACGCGTGCGGCCCGACGGTCAGGTGGGCCCGCTGGATGTCCTTCGAGTCCCGGACCAGGACCGCGGTGGGGGTGGCCGCCACCTCGACGCAGTCGTTGATGTTGCTGCTGTCGCTGTAGCTGCTCTTGAACCACTCCAGCTCAGAGTTGTGGATCACGTCTCTCCCAGCAGTTTTTCGACGAAGGCTCGTGACTCCCGCGGCGAGAGAGCCTGGGCCCGGATCATGCCATATTGCAGCTCAAGGATCCGGAGCTGCTTCGGATCGGAGACCGGGCGACCGTTGAAGATGCCCTCGCCGCGCCCTACCGCCGAACCGTCTGCGAACTTCAGCACTTGGATCAGGCCCTCCATCCCGGCGTGATCGTCACAGTTGGTCGGCATCACCTGGATCGTGACGTTCCGCAACTGACCCAACTCCAAAAGCCGTTCGAGTTGTGTGCGTCGAACCATTGTGCCTCCGATGGTGCGCCGCAGGGTCACCTCTTCTTGGACGAAACTGAGCGCTGCCCCCGGCGACCGCTCGAAGATCGATTGCCGGGCCAGCCGTGCAGCTACCCCCCGCTCCACCTCTTCCGGTGACTGTGGGGGCTGAGCCATCTCGAATAGCGCCCGTGCGTACCCCTCGGTCTGCAACAGGCCATGAATGTTGTGGTTGCCGTAGGCGGCGAGCTCGACCGCCTTCCCCTCCAGCTTGGCCAGGGCCCGGACCTTCTTCGGGTACCGGACCTGCTCCAAGTCCGCCTTCATCGCCTTGATCCTGCCGCCCGCGTTCAGCACCTCGTCCGCCCTGTCCAGGTACTCGGGGCGGGGGATCCGCTTGCCCGCCTCGACCTTGCGGACCTGGTCCTCCCCGTACTGGATGGCCGTCCCGAAGTCCGCCGGCCGCATCCCGGCCGCCTCGCGCCAGGCCTTGAGCTGGCGGCCCAGCGCGGCCACCACCGCCACTCCCTGTTCGTCCTCCGGGTCGACGTCCCAGCCGGGCTCTTCCGTACCATCACTGCTGTCCACGCTCATGCGCGCCCACCTCCGACGAGCCGATGTCCTCAGCGCCCCGTACCCGTCGGGTCGGCCCGGACGGCCAGGACAGCGCTGGACAAGCTCCGGACAAACGCGGGACGTACGGGCGGCTTCCCTTCTCACAGTACGCACGGACGGCCACGCTGAGTGACGTGATTCCTCAACTCGTCGACTTTCACGTTCAGCTCTCCGCCACCCCGCGCGGGGCCCGACTCGGCCGCATGCTCGCCATCGAGCAACTCCGGGCCTGGGGACTCCCCTTGGAGGCGCCCGCGCAGATCATCGCGGAGCTCGCCACCAATGCCGTGACCCACGGGCGGGTCGCCGGGCGGGACTTCCGGCTGGCCCTCACCGTCACCCCCGGCACGCTGCTCATCGAGGTGACGGACGCCCGGGGTGACCGGGTCCCGCAGATCCGCGACGCGGGGCGGGGGCTCGTGCTGGTCGAAGAGCTGGCGGATCGCTGGGGCGTAAGGGAAGGGCCGGCGCCGTGCAAGGTGGTGTGGGCCGAGGTGTCGTTCGCCGCCGCGTCGCGGGCCGCCGAGATCCGGCGCGCCCGGACGTAAAAAGACCAAAGAACCGGGGGTAAAACCAACCGACCCAACCCCACCGGACCCCGTCGCCCGGTCGGGTGAACTATGCCAACTGGGCTGGATTCGGGGCCGGTTGGCGGGCATATGCTCGCCCCGACAACCGCAGACATGAGACGGCCCCCGGCGGGACTGCAATCCCGGTCGAGGGCCTGACCATCTTAGGAAGTGGCTCGCTTCCCCATGGCTCTTCAGCACCCTAGCGCGCCCTCGCGCGCATCGTCCCGAGTTCGGCCCGGGACCCCCCGATCCGGTGTCATCCACGTCAACACGTGGCACACGAGTCACTTCACCGTGGTCGGCAACCACCTCCTCCAGCACCCCGAGCTGTCGGCGACGGCGATCGGGGTCGCGGCGTACATCCAGTCGCTGCCCGACGGGGCCCCGGTCGGAGTCAGGGCGCTCACCGAGCGGTTCCCGGAGGGGGAGATCCGGATCGGCACCGCCCTGCGGGAGCTGGAGCGGCACGGGTACCTGGAGCGGCGCCGCGAGCGGCTGGAGACCGGGCAGGTGGTGACCCGGACGTACTCGTACAACAAGCCGGTGACCACCTCGGGCGGGCCGCCGCCTCCGCCGGACCGGGAGCCCGTACCGGAGCCGGAGCCGGACCGGGAGCCCGTACCGGACCCGGAGCCGGACCCGGAGTGCGACCCGGTGCCTGCGCCCGACCCCGGGCCGGTGCCTGCGCCGGAGCCGCAGGAGGCCGCCGGGCCGGAGCCCGACCCCGCGCCGCAGCAGTTGCACCCCGGGGCCGCCGATCTGCTCGCCGGGCTGCGGCGGTACGACCCACGGCTGCTGCTGGCCGAGCGCGACGTGGTGCGGCTCGCGCCCCACGTGTCGGCCTGGCTGGAGCGAGGGGCCGATCCCGAGGCCATCGGGCAGACCCTGTCCGGGAACCTCCCCGAGCCCCTGCGCAGCGCAGCCTCCGTACTCAAGTACCGGCTCACCGCGCTGATCCCCCCGCACCTGCCACCGGCCCCGGCGGCGGCCGTCGCGGTCAGACGGCGGCCGGACCCGTTCCAGACCTGCGACGGCTGCGAACGCGCCTTCAGGTCCCCGTATCCCGGACGCTGCCGCGACTGCCCGCCGGAGGCGCGCGAGGCCGCCTGAGCCGGGGCCCTCTCGGGTTGACGTGCTGCGCCGCCCTGCCGCTCGGGCGGGACTCGGCACGGTCGTCGGACCCCGCCTCCGCAGCGGCGGTGCAGCGAACGGGAGTTGAGGCCGTCGCGTTCGGCGTGGCGGTCGGGTGAATGTCGGCGCTCGCTGATACGTTCGAATCGCAACGCGAGATCGGGTTCTGCTCACGGGGAGAGATCTGAATGAACATTGCGAAGCGCATGGGCGCGGCCGCGGCCGCCGCCCTCACCATCGTCGGGGGCACGGTCGCCTTCGCGTCCTCGGCCAACGCGGCCGGCTCGTGGCAGTGCCGCCACTGGACCGAGGGCACGGCATGCGCCCGGACCGTCTCCAACGGCTATGACGTCCAGTGGTACAAGCAGCCGGAGGCCGGCGGCGCCCACCACGTCGACTTCAGCCTGGAGTGCACGAACGGGTACACCTACGGCGACCCGGGGTCCTTCTGGATCGACTCGTACCAGACCCGCAGCTACGTCTTCGCGGTCGGCGTCCGCGGTTCGTGCCGCGCCGTGGTCACCGACTACACCTCGGGCAAGACCTTCTACTCGGGCTACGCGACCAAGCTCGGCTAGTCAGCGCAGCAGGCCCGCCGTCCCCTTCGCCGCCCGCGATCCGCAGGCGGCGAAGGGCTTTCCGGGCGTCCGGCGGCGGCTCGGCCTGGAGCCGGAGCGCGGCCTCACCCGTTCGGCGTAACCGCGGTCGACGTGCTCGCCACGGTTCCTGCCGATGCCGGGGCGGAGCACGTCGTGGGATCCCAGTGCCGGACGTTCGTCGCGATGGCGTCTCCGGGGTTGTCGTGCTGCGCCGTCCGGCCGCTCCGGCGGGATGTCGCCACGGCTGCGGCCCCGGGGCGTGGTCAGCTGGCAGGCGTCCCCGCTTGCCGACATCGAAAGATGGTGCCCGGTGTTCCGAGCCCGCTTCCTCGCCGCGGCCGCTGCCTCCCCGCTTACACCGGTGCGCCCCCCTTCACGGTCGTCCCCCGCCCTGCCTTGGACCGGGTGATGTCGTGATCAACCCGACTGCGGCAAGGCGAATCTTGCTGGTCAGACCGCCGCGGGAGCTGCTTTTGCGGTGTGTGTAGTCCGGTTGCGGGGCATTCGACGCAGAGTAGCCTGGACTTGATCGACGCTGCCCGATTCTGGAGGTAGGCGATGTTCGTCCGACGGCTGCGGCGCCGTATGCCGCATCGGTTTGTTCTTCTCGGCAACGGCCGTTCGATTCGAGGCTTCAGCGGGGAGCTTTACGACGGCCACGGATATCAGTCCTGATACAGCGCCTCGTGTCGAACTCGGCCTGCCGCAGAGTCCGTGCGGCAGGCCGAGTTTGGAGTGTGTGAGGTGGCGGAAGAGACCGACACCCTGGTGGCCATTACGCGGGTCCTGTCACCGCATTGCCGTGTCACCAGGACGTCCAGCGGTGCCCTGATCGCCGACTGGAGGCGGCGGACCCGTTTTCTCGGCATGACGACGACGGACGTTCAGAAATTCGTCGAGGGAAGCTCCGAGGAACGTGCCGAACTCGTCACCGATCTCATCCGCGCTGGGTGCGCGACGGATCACCGGAAGGCGTACTCGGACGTCGAGGTCGGGCTCTGGCTGCGCGGAGTGCACCTGTCGATCCGGACCATGGGATTCGGGCGCGTCCTTCGGCTCCTGTCCGTGGCGGCCCCGGTGTACACACGTGCAGACCCTCCTTCGGCGGACGAGGTGGCGCGGCTGAAACGGGCCGTGCGATCACACAGCCACAGGAGCTGGTTCGTGAACGACGACTGCAAGGCCGAGGCCGTGACGGCCTTCGTCCTTCTGCGGCGATGCGGCTTGAACGCCGTGCTCCACGTCGGTGTGCGCGAGCACCCGTTCGCCTTGCATGCCTGGAGCTCTTCGGCGGGCGTGTGCATCCCTGATGCCGATCCGCGGGGCCACGCGTTCGCGCCGGTCCTCTCGATCAGTTGCGCAGGGCAGTGACGTGCAAGCACTCCGCCTTGACTGGGCAAAGGGTGCACCGAGGCTCCGGGCGGCCGAGGCCATGGCGCGGCAGGGACTCGTGACGACGGTCTCCTCACGGGCCGGCACTGCAGTGGTCGTCGGCTGGGTCGGCTCGGTCCGTGACCGCGAGGCGGGCGCGCGCGGGCTCCTGGACGACGTCGGCCGAACGGGAGCCACAGCACGTCTGCCGATCGGCGACTACGCGGCTGTCCTGGTGTGCCGCGACCGCATTGTGCTGATGCGCGACGACCATGCGCGCATTCCCCTGTTCTTCAGGGAGTCCGGCGGGCGCGTGAGTGCGGTGAGTACGTCGGCGCGCTGTCTGGGCGACTTCGAAGCGCTGGAACGCAGCTACTTCTGCCGGTACCTGACCGGGAACATGGCGCAACCGCACTCGGAACTCACCCCGTTCTCCGGTGTGCACCGGATCCTCGGTGGCGAGGTCGTGGAGCTTTCGATCACGGGGCAGATGCGCGATCGGGTGCGCAGACGCGTCGGTGGGGCCGACGCCCCGGGGGAATCGACGGCGGACGGGCTCCGTCTCAGCGGGGCCGCGAAGAACCTGCGCCTCGCACTGGAGCATGCCGTCGGGCGCAGAGTGGGCCGGATGACGGCATGCCACGTCTCCGGCGGCATCGACTCCACCAGCATTGCATTGCTTACAGCGCGCCTGCTGTCCCAGGGGCGGGGCCACCCCGGGGACCTGGTCCTGCTCGCCGGGCGCTTCGACAGAGGAGAGCTGGCCGGGGAGCAGCCGTACCTCGAAGAGGCGATGAAGGAGATCTGCAGTCATGTACCGGCAGCCCGCCCGGTGATTGCCGATGTCGGCGACGTGGCCGATTTCGACGACTTCGAACACCACGCGGGAGACGCGGACGAGCCCCATGCGCACGCCTTTCGCGCCCCGTTCTGGAGCAGGCTCCATGGCAATGCGGCGGAACTCGGCTGCGACATCCTCATGACCGGTTGCGGGGCCGATGCGATCGCGGACGCCAACCCTCTCCACCTGCACAGACTGGCCCGCACAGGGCAGTTCCGGCAGATGACGAAGCAGGCACGTGCCTGGGCCGCGGGCACCGAGCGTGGCGTGCGCGACGTCGTCTACGACTACGTCGTGCGCCCGGCCCTCCCACTGGCAGCCGAACGGATCACTGCGCTCGACCGCCGCGGGACCGTGCTGGGCAGCCTCGGCAGCTTCGCCCGCCCCCGTTGGCTGCGATCCGGATTCGCGCGGGCCCACGGCTACCGTGAGGCGAGCATCGCGGAGAGCCGCTTCGTGTTCGGGCGCAGGCCGGAAGAGTCGTTCTTCGAAGCGGCCAATTACCTCGCCGCTCCCGACCCGCTGTCCTGGCACCGGGCAGGGCAGGACGGATTCTTCCTCTCGCACCCCTTTCTCGACCGCGAGGTCATCGCCACGATGCGCCGCCTGCCTGCTGAGGCCACGTTCCATCCGGGCCGCCCCAAGGCGGTTCTGCGCGAGGCCATGGCAGATCTGCTCCCCTCCCGGATCGTCGGCCGAGCGGTCAAGGTCCCCTTCGACCAGCTCTACGCCCGTGGCCTGCGGGCACACGGCGACGAACTGATCGACCTCTGCCGCTCCGCGAGGCATCCGCTGGTCGCGGAGATGTTCGACATCGAGGTGCTGTGCCGGGCAGTGAGGGAGGCACGGCTCGGCGTCGGGGACGCGGAATCCTGGGACCGCATGAACAGCTCCCTTGCCCTCGTGGCGTGGCTGGAGCGACTGGACCCGCGGTCCCGCGCGCTCGGTGCGGCAACGGCGGTCACCGACGGCTCTTGATGTCCCACAGCGATTGCTGGATCGGGCCCGTCACGACATCGACGAGGCCGTACCGGTCCCTCACCTCGCGGCTTTTCGCGTCGGACGGGACACGATCTTCCTCACCCTTTCGGGTGATGGATGCGGACACGCTTGCGCCCTTCGTGCCGAAGTTCCAATAGACGTCGACGAAACGGGGTTCCATCGTGCGTTCGTTGATCGAATTGTTTTCGTGCACCCTGCCGCGGTAGATGAGGGAGTCGAAATCCTTCTGGTTCCTCTTCATCCACTTGGGAACTTCGCCGCCGCTCCAGGAGTACTTGGTGAATTTGACGGAATCCAAGCCGAGTCGGTCTTTGCGTGCGAAGCTCGCGGTGGCGTAAAAGGCCACTTGGTCGTACGGTGTGTCGATGGGCAGCTGCACAACCGTTCGAATGGCGAACGAGTCGCTTGCCTCGATCCAGTGTCCCGGGGTCATCCATGGCTGCGCCGCCACCAACTCGCCGGGCTGGTGGACTTCCCTGCGGGAGAGCGGGCTTTTCTCCTGGGATTTTGTCCACTGCTCGACATCGTCACGCCATTGCTGCCGGAGCCGGTCATACGTGCTCACCGGCACTCTTTGCCCCATGGCGTGGAACTCGGCTCCCATGATGTAGAAACCCACATCGCTGTGGTTTTCGAGTGTGATGTCGACCGGCAGGGCGAATGATTTCCGGTCCGTGCTCAATTCGGGATCCCTCATGACCAGCTTGATGACAGGCCTGGCCCCGTGCTGGTATGGCTGATAGAGGTTTTGGTAGCCAAAATTGGCGATCGCGAATACGGAGGAAGCGATGAACGCCGTGGCCACCCTCTTCGGAGCGGGGATCTCGACCGATGTCCGCCACACCGCGAAGACGGCCCATGCAGAACCCGCCGTGAGCAGGCCCGACAGCGCCTTGTAGTACGAAGAGTCGCCGGTCAGCACCTCAAGCAGGAGCATGGAATTGGTCAAAAGTGCCATGACCGTGCCGGCCAGCGCGACCAGTCCGGAGTAGGGGAAGCTCTTCCAGAACCAGTGGTCCATGACCCCGGCCCCTCCCAACACCGCGGTGACCGAGGCCACGACGAGGCCGGCGCCGGCGATGCGGCCCATGAAGGTCAGGGCCTCGCTGAGGTCCTCGATACCGAACCGGCCCAGATAGGCCGCCGTCAGGAGGAGGAGCAGGAGGATCAATGCCGGGGTCGTCCATGACCATCGGGTCTTCTTCGGAACCCGTCGCGCCCGCAGGTGCGAGCCGGATCCGGACCTGGGTGGGGTCCTCACGTGATCACCTCCTGAGACTGCAGTCCATGCGCGGTGCTCCGGAGCCGAGGCTCAAGCATCATCGTCCGTGCCGATCCGCGCGACAGCCATCCGGATGCCTCTGGACGGCCTGGCCAGTCCGCGCAGCAGACCCGCCGTTCGCTTCGCCGCCCGCGATCAGCGGGCGGCGAAGCGCTTTCCGGGAGTCCGGCGGCGGCTCGACCTGGGGTCGGAGCGCGGCCTCACCCGTTCGGCGTCTGCCCTGAAGATCCTTGCCGTCTCGTCCTCGGCATTCAGGGAAGGATGTGGAACGTGAGCTCGGTGGTCGTGGCGTCCACGGTGTGCCCGTGCACATAGCCGCGGCTCGACTGGTAGCTTCCCGTACCTCCGGTGATCGCGACGTCGAAGTCCTGCGGGGGCACGGCGTAGGGAGCATGGCCCTGGACCGTGATGTCGCCGTTGGCGAGGGCGAAGGTGAGCAGGCACTGCAGAGTGCCCGAGCCTGCTTCGAAGTCGATGATGGTGCAGTCCCCGCCGCCGGAGCCGACCACCTGGCCGTCGCGGTAGAGGTCGTTGGAGAGCGTGAACCCGCTGCCCTGGGCATCGCCGGGGCCGTTCGGTGTGAGAAGAGTGGTCTTCGCGATCAATGACAGCACCTGCTCGGAGTTCTTGCTGTTGCCCTGGGGAGAGGCAGCAGCAGCTGAAGCCAGCGGAGCGGAGAACAGCACCGCACTCAGGGCGGCCACAAGACTCCGACGGACCAAGCGGGAATTACGCATGCCGGGATTCTCCTATCAGATCGTGGGTAATGCGGCCATTCCGGCCGTCTGATTTTCCCCGTGGTTCGCGTCAGAGTTGATCACGGGACATTCCGTCCCGGGAGGAGACTCACGTCGTCATTCGGGTGACATCGGAGCCTTGGGCGGAAGCGGCTCCTGCGCGGGGTCGGACGTCTCCATGGGTGGAGCTGACCAGGGCGGATGCCACGCGCCCCGTCCCGGAGCACCGGGACGGGGCGTGACGGAACCCGCCCGGCGGGTGGTCAGGGCTTCTGGAGCCGGAGCCGGAAGTCCGGGCAGACGTCCGGGTCGAAGTCGTCGTAGAGGAACGTACGGGTGGCGTCCACACCGATGGAGAGCCTGTCGAGGGTGTCGCCCTTGAGGAAACCGACCGGCTTGTCGAAGTGCAGGCGCAGCAGCGCGCGGTCGTTGGAAGCGGTTGCCTGCTGGATCTCCCAGGTGCCGGAGGCGTTGAACGTGTCGCCGGAATCCGCGCCGAAGTAGCTGCCGTTGAGCCACTTCTCCGCTGTCATGGCGCCGCCGGAGGACAGGGTGAGACGGACTCCCCCGGCCTTGCCGGAGCCCTCGTAACTGCCGATGACCTCCAGGGGCGTGGCGCCCTTCCCGGCGACCGGAACGCAGCGCTGGAAGGCGTCGGAGCCGCAGGCCGTGAGGGTGGCGGCGAGAACCGCGAGGGTGGTGGCGGCGCCGAGGGCGCGCCGGGTGTGGTGGGACATGGTGCTACTTCCCTGCTGCCGGGATGCGTTCGTCCCACGTCATCTCCTGGCCGACGGTGGAGAAGACGCCGCTGTCGCGGTTCGTCTCCTTCAGCCAGTCGTAGTAGCCGAGGTAGTGGAGGAAGGATTCGTTGCTGGTCTTGTTCTTGAGCGTGTACTCGACGACGAGGGAGCCGTCGGGGTCCTGGCCCTTGACCGTGTAGTCGAGGGAGTACGAGCCGGCGAAGGCCTCGCCCAGGTGCTTCTCGTCGCCGGTGGCGATCGCCGGCAGATCCGTGAAGACGAGCTTCTCCAGGGCGGCGATCTTTCCGCCCTTGGAGATCGAGTAACTGACGGTGCCCTCCTCGCTCCCGTCCTTGCGCCATTGGGCGAGGGTGTCCGCCCTGAGCTGTTCCATGCTCACGCTGGATTTGATCAGCTCGGTCATCCGGTCGCCGTCGTGGTACTCGCGGTTGCGCGGGCCGTCGCCCGTGACCCAGGCCCAGCCGAGGGAGTACGGGTCGTCGCCCTGGGCGCCCGGATGCGGGTCCTTGCCCTGCATGGCCAGGTCGAGGGCGTTGTAGTCGGCCTGGCTGATCGAGTTGGTCGTGTCGATGTTCTTGTGCTGCGGGTCGGTGTTGAACCAGTCGCCGAGCCCGATGTCCGACATCAGCGAGAACGCAAGATTCCGGTCGGCGACGATGCCCCGTTTCACGATCTCGACGATCTCCTGCTGGGCGCCCTCGATGACCTTCGCGTCCGCAGAGCCCTTCTCGATCACCTTGCATTCCCCGTTGATCACGTCGGGCGACACGGCGCCGCTGGACTCTATGTGCAGCCCCTTGTCCTGCGCGCGCTTGACGGCGTCCTTCAGGTCCTTCTGCACTGCCTTGAAATCGCCGAGCGCGTCGTCGAGCACACCGACCGCCGCCTCCGCGACCTTGGCGGCCGCATCGATCTGGCGCTCGATGTCGTCGATCATCCGCCAGGCGTAGGGGGCAGCCGCGCCCTCCCAGTAGCCCTTGTCCCGCAGCGGAGTGAGCATCTCGTCGTGGACCCGCTTGGGGAGGCCGGTCAGGTCCGTGTGCGTGGCGCGCCACTGGTCGGCGAGCTTCTGCAGCGGCCCGAGGTCGGTGTCGAGGATCTCCTGGTAGAACGAAGGCACTACAGCCCCTCCAGATTCGAGCGGCGCGGCGCGATGCACATGAACGATTCGTCGATGGCGGTGTCCGTCTTGCGGTAGTCCCGGGCTCCGGCGCGCAGGCTCTCGGCTATGTGGGCCAGCCAGCCCGCTACGGTGCCGGCCTGCTTCTCCCACTGCGTTCCTGCCGTGCTGATGGCCTTGGCCGACTCCCAGCCGTCCATCGCCGTCGCCGCAGCCTTCGACGGGTCCTCAAGGGAGGCCGCCGGCTTGGTGAACGCCGTGTGGATCTCGTCCGCGCGTTCCGCCGCCCTGGTGAGGACGCCGGGTTCGATCTGGAGGCGGTCCTGGGGCGGGCCCGGGGGTGGTGTGACGGGCGGGTACGGCCGGAGCCGGAAGTCGGGCGCGGCCGCGAGCGGGGGGCCCTGGAGGGACGGGCCCTGGAGCGGCGGGGCGAGGTAGGGCGGGCTGGTCAGGGGCGGGGCCGGACGCAGCGGGACCGGTGTCAGCGGATCCGTGTAGCTGTCGGCGGGCGGGGCCTTGATGACGCCGGCGGCCCAAGCGGAGTTGTGCCGCTTCAGCTCGTCCGGGGACAGCGGAAGTTGGGACGGTTCGGGCAGTTTGTCGTCGCTCATATGCAATTCCCCCGTGTCGTGCGAGTGCGCCCAGCAGCCTAACGGGGATGCCGGGATGGGCTGGTGGCGAGAGGGGCAGCCTGGTCGACGTGACGCAACCGCCGATCGGCTGGTCCGAGACGGTGAGCGCGGGCCCGGCGGAGCAGATGAGCGGATGAGCGGATGGTGCTAGTGTCATTGGCACCATGTTGCTGAGGCTGAACATCGCAGACAGTCAGCCCCTGCACGAGCAGGTGGCCGCCGCCGTCCGGCGTGCCATCGCCGAGGGGGAGTGCGGTCCGGGGGACCGGCTGCCCTCGGCGCGCGAGCTCGCGCAGGTGCTGGGCGTCAACACCAACACCGTCCTGCGGGGCCTGCGCGCCCTGCGCGACGAGGGGCTGCTCGAATTCCGGCGGGGCCGAGGGGTATCGGTGGCCGTCGGGGCGGAGCAGCGGTCGACGCTGGTGGAGCGCGTGCGCGAGCTGGTGGCGGATGCCGCGCGCGGGGGGTACAGCAGGGCCGATCTCATTGAAATGATCAAGGAGGCGCCGTGAACGGCCGTACGGGGCGGAGCAGTGGACCGGTGTGGGGGGCGGCCGTCTGGGCGGCGGGGGTCCTCGTCTTACTCGTGGCGCTGCCACTTGCGGCGAGCGGGCGGCTGCCGGACCGCCTGGCGACCCACTTCGACGGCGGCTCCGGACGGCCCGACGGCTCCATGCCGCTGTGGGCGGCGGTGCTGTTCCCGGCGCTGATCTGGGCCGGGCTCGCAGTGGGCTCGGCGTACCTGCGGCGCGGGGCGGCGGCGGGGCTGCTGTGCGGCGGGGTGTTCCTGGCCGGAGCCCAGGTGTCGATCGTGCGGGCGAACCTGGACCACGCGGACTGGCAGGACGCGGACTCGGTGAACGCCGGCGTCGCGGTGACCGGCGTGGTGGCGGTGCTGGCGGGCCTGGCCGGCTGGCTGGCGAGCCGCCGCTTCCCGGCGCCGGTGGGGGAGTCGGCGCACGAGGGTTCCGTCATGGACATCCCGGCCGGTGAGCGGCGCGTATGGCTCTCCCGTACGTCGAACCCGTGGCTCCAGCTGACGGCGGCAGGCCTGGGGGTCGTGGCGCTGGCCGCCGTCCTCGCCGCGGCGGGCGGCCTGATCGAGGTCCCCTGGGCGCTGGTGCTCCCGTTCTCCCTGGCTTCGGCCGCGGCACTGACCTGCTCGTCGGTCCGGGCCCGGATCACCGCGCAGGGCCTGGAGGTGGCCTTCGGCCCGCTCGGCCTGCCTGTACGCCGCTGGGCCGCCGAGGACATCGAATGGGCCCGCGCGGAGCAGCGCACCCCGGCGCAGGCCGGCGGCTGGGGCTACCGGGTCGGCGCGAAGGGCACGACGGTGATGCTGCGGAGCGGGACCTGCCTGGTGGTCCGGTCCGGGGGCAAGGACTTCGCGATATCCGTGGACGACGCGGCCCGCGGCGCGGCCCTCCTGAACACCCTGACCCCCCGCCGCCCCCACTGACCCTGTCAGCCGAACTCAGCCGGACTCAGCCGGACTCAGCCGCGAACCGGGCGAGGCAGGCCGCCGCGCCGTGCCACTCTGCTGCGTTAACTCGTGTAGTAGCCGGCGATGTCGGCGATGAGGTCGACGGATCCCGCGTTGTTGTAGAAGCTGACCTTTCCGTTGACGACGGGGACGATGACGAGGTTCGGGATCGTCTGTCCGGCCGTGACGTTGAGGTTGGACGCGCTGGTGCGGGTCGTGCCGTTCGGGTAGACGGAGACGTAGCTGGCGTCGGTGGGGTTGGTGGCGGTGACGTTGAGGACGACCGCGGTTACTCC